>CAVKXW010000004.1:12537-52554 GCA_963660215.1 Bacteroidaceae bacterium
CTCAGGCACTATAGTAGCCGCTGGTAATGTACTAATATATGGAACCCAAGGTAATCTTACAAGGATAACTCTCGCCGCTATCGTTGATGATATAGCCTACATAGAACCAGAAGACATCTTTTTCTTGACATATATTGACTCAAGCACCTATGGTATATTTGATGCCTCCACAGGGCAAGTATTAAATTATACGGGTACGGTCCACAGTTATAGTAATTATAACAAGGTCGTATATAACAAAGTATCACATACGTTAACGTATTTGCGTAGCATACAAAACGCGAGCTACGCTTATGTGTATACCATCCCAGCATCCCCTAACAGCTTATTCAAAATAAATACACCAGGTACTCTTGAAATTCCTTCTTTGAAAAGCCTTACATGCAGGGTTGCCAGTCTTGAGCAACAGGTTTCCAAGATAACCTAAATAAGACCTTTTCATTCTTCTCCTCTCCTTCTATAATCAAGAGGTGAAATGGCTAAGAATACTTATATTATCATTATTGTTATCCTCTCTATCATATGCGCAGAACTCGTGGGAGCATGCTTTCTCATTGGTAGACAATATAGAGATGCAGATAACAGAGCTACAGAGCTCCAACTCAGAGCTACTGAATCAAAACAGCGAGCTGCAGAGCTTAGTGAGAAGCTTTCAAGAATTGAAGCCGATAGTGACCGAGCAGAATCAATTGTTGAGTCAATGGGGACAATCCTGGGACGAAATGATGGAACTATACAAAGCACAAGAGAGGCGCTCCAGGAATTGCGGAATTGCCTTGAAGATTTGCATTCCTGTTACAATAACGTTAGGAATAACGACAACGGTGCTGATAATAGCACTAGCGAGGTAGAATATGGTAACTAAAGTAAGCGTAAATGGAGAAGAGGCAGTAGAGATTCAGGACGCCGGAGCCCGCGAGATCCTCGCACAGAGAAAGACACTTAAATACGTATGTATATTTAGTGTGATAGTAGGAGGAAACTTCGAATGTCGCTACAAAGCAGTAGTGCCAATGATGCTCGGAGTAGATGAAGAGATTACGAGCCTTGCACAGATTAGAGAAAAGATAAAGAACTGGACGTATAACTCTGGTTATCCTATTCCAGCTGTAGGTACTTATTACGCTTCAAACGTTACTCCTTCTAAAATGCCTATTACAGGAATATATTACGGAAGCGATAATGGTCTAGGTTTTACTGCTATTGTAGCCGGAACTCAAACAGATTCTATAATTATACACGATGCTGAGGTAGAGGAAGTATTTACGCAGGAGATATAAATGAATAGATATCAGGCTGAATCTTTATCAAAAGTAAATGACTCATATATTTCAGAGGCTTATAAGCTTATCGCCGGAGCAGGCGTGCAGTCTGATATTGCGGGAGATGAATGCATCCAGCTCGATGCCTCTCACGTTGATGAACTGTCACAGCTTGCACATCAGCATGTTAAGGCTCGCTACATTGAGCGATTCGGCCGAGCCGATACAGCCTCAGACGTACGTAATGAGATGCTTATCCGCATTGCCGGGGATACGCTTACTAATACAAAGAATGGCATCGGTACTTTACTTGATCCTAGCGTATATACGCATTCTAATATTCCAGTAGTACTTGGGCCTTATGAGGGCTCTTCAGTATATTCACCCGGAGGACTTCCTGCCACAATCATAGATAAGAAGTTCAAGGGGATGGTTATCCAAGGCGCTACATTTAAGTCTTATGATGATAGTGAGAAGTTCTGGGATGCTGATAAGATCCAGCGCCTTGAAGATGCAGCCTATACTACGGGATTCAACGACGCTATTATGGATGCCGTAACAGATGCAGGCGTCTATGGCGGAGGAATTATCTACCCTGTATTTAACAAGGGTTCGTATCTTACAGATCTTGATAAGCTAGGGCTCAAAGAAGGATGCATCCAGCGGTGGGTAACAGTGGATAGATGGAACACGGTAATCGTTCCTGATTATACAGTTACAGCTAAAGATTACCTGAAACCTAAGCGATTGTATATTTCACAGTCTGCTTTAGATATCAATACAGACCGCATAGCTCTCGTTAAGCCAAAGCCAGAGCCTTATTGGGTATATCTCTATAACCTAGGCTGGTGCCCCTCTGACTTGTCAGGATGGCTCCGTTCATATTATGGCTACGAGATTACTTGTCAGTCAATCCCAGTTATGGCGCAGCAGATGTCACTGCTCTTATATAAGATGCCATTAGATGGATTGAATGCAACTATAGGCCCCGAGAATGTAAAGAAGCTTATGGAGATTAATGAGGAGAAGATGTCTGAATGGTCAGCTCTCTCACCTAAGGCCGTAAATATGATCGGCGATGTTGAAGTTGTTAACCGCACATACAGTGGATTTGAGCAGTTCATAGGCGCTATGAAGTCTGACTTGGCCGCGCAGTGTGGTCTTCCTGAGCCGATTCTTTGGCATACGCCAAATAAAGGCTTCAGCGACAATACGACTGAATCGCTCTTGAAGCAGTCAGAGCAATTGCAGATGCTCCAGAGATTTATCGAGAGGACGATGACGCCTTGCACGAAGGCTCTTATCGCTCACGTATTTGGCCAGGATTCAGAAGAATATAAGAACGCAGGTCTCGTACGTATGAGTTTCTCTAAGCCAGTAATCAGTACTGAGAAGGACTTAGCTGAAGTAGGCGCACGATTCGCAGCCTCAGTAAACTCATTTGTTCAGGCAGGCGTTAGTCCTGATACAGCAATCCAACTAAGTGGGCAGTTCTTCCCTTCAGTAAAGATTACTCAGGAGCTATTAAATCAGGCTAAGACCTCTTATGAAGAGGTAATGAATAGGCAGAATAGTCTATCGCAGCCACAGGTTAAAGGTACCCTAGGCGGAGGGGTAGGAAATACAAAAGGCAAAACCCAAAACACAGGAGCGTACACAAAATGAGCGCAGTAATATCAAAGACAAAGACTTTGAGCGATTTGCTCAAACCTACGGGATTTGAATGCCCAGAAGACTTGAGAGGAAAGACATTTGATGATGCAACATCAGGCGGAGGTACTGGAGGTACGCCAGACTATTCTAAGATAGAAGTACTTCCATTTGGCACTTCTTCAGGTGAAGTAGTTACCTCTGAGGCTATAACCCCTTCTCTTTATAAGACATTCCGCATACTCACCGATGCTAAGAACCAGGAACTTACCCGATATGTCGATGGGGAGATTGATACTTCTCACTCAACCCTCCAGCCCGGCAAGTCGGTTACGGTAACCAATGAGGAATATGCCGGAGGTATCGTATCTCTTGAGTACTCCGTAGCTCCTGATAGGATTAACAAAGGTGACATCGGTTCAGGAACTATCTACAATATGGGCGATTTTTACTTATTTATAGGATCGACCTTCAAGATTAGTACTGACCTTGATACCTGGACAGATATTACCTCTAAAGTATCGGCAGAGGTACAGAGGCTTTGGAATAGTGGTGAAATCGTTACAGGAACGGGCTACTTCTATATTTGGGCTTCTTCCCCTGCCTACGGTGAGGTCGGTCCTACAATCTATAAAGTATCTATAACTAAGGAGGGAGATGTAAAGGAAACTAATTTTAGCATAGATACAGAGGGTTTCTCAACTAGCGCAGCAGCAGATACGATACAGAATGGCTATCTCTGCATCGTGTATAACTCTTCTGAACATCCGCTGCTCATCAGCATTCTCGATAATGATTCCAGCGTCCAGAAAAAGGACTATCTCGAGAATGTAGACATACTTTCTAGCATCACTGGTATAAAAATTCTTTATGTAAATAATAGTTGGCTTGTCTACGATAGATGGGCGTATACCTCTAATGTATACAAATATACCGGAGCCTCCGGTTCACTAGTTTCAGCAGGTACCCTCACTTCTCCTGCAGCTGATTCTCAGGTAAGGAACCTCTATTATTTCAATAATAAGCTCTTCTATACTGATAATAGGCTACAAACGGGGTTCTATTGTAGTAATGATGCTGGCACTACCTGGACAACAGTTACCGTAGAAGATGGCTATGGAGGCGACGACGCCCTTTATTATCTCCCCGACCCAGGAATATATATTGTTTATAACAGTAGTTATGGCAGTAAATTCTCCCCTGATCTTACTTCCTGGGACGAGGCCTACCTTGATACCTACCAGGGCGAACTCTCTCCAACCCTCGAAGGCGACGGCCTCGTAGGAGTCGTTAATTATAGTGAAGACGACGGCCTCGTAGGAGTCGTTAATTATAGTGAAGGCGACGGCCTCGTAGGAGTCGTTAATTATAGTGGAACGCACATTAGCCTTACTACTTTTGAAGCAGGAGTATTTGCTAAGGTCGTTACATCTACGGCCGCCTCAGAGATGCCATCTCTAATTTTCCTTGGCGAGAAGAAGGAGTAATAGGATATGGACGATACGCAGACTACTCTACAGGAATTATTAAAAGTGACATCTAAGTTGGCTGGACAGGTAGAATCTATAGATAAGCGTATGGATAAGATTGAGAGTGTCGTAATGAATGACGTTCGTCAGGATGAGCGCCTCTCATCTATCGAACTATCGCTCAAGAGAGGAAACGATAAGTTTCAGTCTCTTGAGAGTAGGATAAATGCGCTCGAGGATGCGGACGGCAATAAGGCCAAGAACATACTGAAGAGTGTAGGAAATTATATACTTACAGCTGTCCTTGGATTTATAGTAGCCTCTATAGGGTTCTATATTATGAATAAAAAATAACGTAGGGTGGAGCCCCTCATATAGGAGATAATTGGACTATGAGTGCTCAATTGATTGGTGATATGGCTATTAAAGACCTTAGTCCTAAAGATAGTAATATTGGCGGAAGGCTGGTAAAGAACCTAAGGATATGCGGAAGTGGAATCTATACATATGGTATAAGTGAAGCCCCTCTCCTAGGTCTTGACCCCGTTCCGGAGGAATATAAGGATTTCGCCACAATCAACGTATACCGCCCTCCTGAAGTATTGAAGGCAAATAAAGACAAGTTTGCTCGTATTCCTATCATTACAGGCCATCACGTACGTGTAGATACTACTAATGCTAAGCAGCTTGCCGTAGGCATGGTAGGCGATAGTGTTACGGATGAAGTAGGTGAGGATGGCGAGACATACCTTTATACTACAGGAACGATTATTGCTGGGGACGGCGTAGAGGCATACGAGAAATATGGACAGCTATCCGTTGGATATATCCCAACGATGACCTGGCAGAAAGGTAATCATAATGGTACAGATTACCAGGCGGTATTAACAGGTTTTGAATGTGTCAATCATTTATTGATTTGCAAAGTAGCTAGGGGCGGTCCTCAATGTATGGTTATGGACTCCCTTGACGATACTTCTCTGTTAGAGAAGTTTATACTAAAGCACGCTGGAGGAGAAGATATGAGTATCTTCAACAAAATCTTTGGCTCAGCTAAAAAGGAAATTGCAGGAGACTCAGCTATCGTGTCTGCTCACCTCCAGGCTATTTCTGCAGGAGCTAATCCAAAGGTACAGGTAAAGAAGATTCGCGACATGCTTGGTGATTCTATCGATAAGACATTCGATGAATACCTCGGCGAATTGGAAGTTGCAGGTGATGAAAAACCTGAAGTTGTAGCTAAGGCAGTCAACATTGTTGATGACTACTACAGAGAGAAGTGCGTAGGCGATGAAGCTAAGGAAGAACCGAAAGCTGAAGCTAAGGAAGAACCGAAAGCTGAAGCTAAGGAAGAACCGAAAGCTGAAGCTAAGGAAGAACCGAAAGCTGAAGCTAAGGAAGAACCGAAAGCTGAAGCTAAGGAAGAACCGAAAGCTGAAGCTAAGGAAGAACCGAAAAAGGATGTTCCTGGCGATTCCATTGACTATGAGAAGCTCGCTTCTTTAGTTGCATCGAAGCTTCAGCCTAAGGTAGAAGAACCTAAAGTTGAGGTAGGAGGAGATGAATTATCAATGCCTATGGGCGGAGATACAATCCCTTCATCAAAATCAAGTGATGACTTTATGTCAGAAATCTTTGGAGGTATCTAATGGCTCTCTATGGAAATATGGGACCGTTTGGTCTTACAGCATTCAAAGGTAGTGCTAGGATTACAGGCGTACCTATGTTTGTGGATAAACTTCCACTTACACAGGGCGGCATCGCAGGAGACGACCTCTACTTTGGTAGGGTTGTAAGTATCAATCCTGCAGATAGAAGAAAGTTCGTTCCGGGTTGCCCTGCAGGCAACATCATCAAAGGTGTTGTAATGATGGATCCGACAATCCTTCGTGCAGACCCAGCCCAGCAGAAGTATTATTTTGTAGGTCGTCCTACAACTATCGCTACAATGGGTATCATTGAAATTAGCGAATGGGACGTTACTCAGTCTTCTCCTATGGAAGGCTCTACAGTATGGTGCCGTAACGACGATGGTATGTTAGCATTTAACGATGGTACAGACCTCTCAGGTTCAGGATATACAAAACTCAACGCTTACGTTTATGAGTCACTCGACCCGAACGGAGCAAAAGTAGCTTTTGGACTTCCAGGAATCATTGCTTCCCAGACTCGTGAAACAGTATCTGCAACAGCTACACCGACAGCTACACCGGCTGCAGGGGCAGTAACAAGCGGAACAGCTGTGGCACTTGAATGTACAGATAAGGGAGCTACAATCCTCTATACTATCGATGGAACAGAGCCAACTATGGCTTCTGCTATTTATACAGGTCCTATCAAGGTAACAGCTGCTGTGACTATTAAGGCTATCGCGGTTAAAGAAGGTTTGGACCCATCTACAGCACTCAGTGCTAGCTATACGATTTCGTAAGGAGTAGTAAATGAAACTTACAGTAGGTTCAGGACTTAATAAACTTGCAGGACTTGTAGACGACTTTGTACAGAGAGACGCAGGTCTTGCCCGCGCACTTAACGGATGTGAATTGAGCATCGGTCGTGCGAATGAAGCAGGCTTTGGGGTACCAGCACATGCAGCTGATTCAGCTATTTTTGCTGGTGATGAAGCATTCCTCGGCGAGAAGCAGATTTCAGCTGCCGCTGAAGCTATGCTGAAATCACACCCAGAGAATGTACAGATCCACCCAAAGTACAACTACGATAAAGGTGTTTGGGATCAGGTATTCTCAATGGCTGGAGATGCAGCATTTGACCCTATCGCAGGACAACTGTTCTCACCTTGGAATATCGCATTCCTCTCTAAAGTATGGAAGGAGCCACTCTCATACTCAAGAGCAAAAGAAATGGTTCGTACAGAACACGCTTCTAATAACCCATTCGCCGAAATCTTTACATTGTTCCTCGAGGAATATGCAGGATGGGGCGTAATTGGCCAGACTGGTAATTTGCAGAATACTACTACAAATGATGTTAACATTATGAATGGTATGATGTCTGCACCTATTATTAACATAATGGGCACATACTCAGTTACATTAGAAGAAAAGAAACGTAAGCAGTGGGGCGCGCTTGGCTCAAGTCCTATCTCACGTAAACAGGCTTACTTGAATTATGTAATGGATATGATTGACTCTGTTCTTATTTACTACGGAAACTCAGAGACAAATACATTGGGTCTTATGGATATCAACGGTATTGAATCTTGGGATACTGGTAAATCAATGAAGGAAATCTTCCATTCAGATGCTTCTACAACTCGCGGTTCAGACGCATTCCGCCTTATCGCAGGAAAGATTAACGACTTCTTGAAAGATGCTGATAACAAATTCAGTCACATCAAGATTGCTGTTTCTCCAGAAGCTTACAACTACCTTACATCTATGCCTTACTCAGATGTTTACGATGCTACAACAGCTATGGAAACATTTGCTAAGTCATATCTTGCGGGAAAAGGACCTAATGGTTCTACACCTACAATTGAGTGGGTATCTGATCCGCTCCTGAAGGCTAACTCAATCTTCAACCATAATAGCTTCGACTATATGGTTATCTCAGCACCTGAAGTAGGTGGCGGACCGAAGAATGAAGCACAGGCTACAAACTTCTACGGCGTTGCTCTTGACAAGTTCGTATTCCCAGTAATTCCAGGAATGTACAATGACCAGTACAAGACACTCCGCCGAGTAGCAGGTATCCTTGCCCCTATTCCTTCAGCTGTAAAGGTATACGCAGGATTTGGTGTACAGTAATCATAGGCTCCCGAAAGGGAGCTTTTGGAGGTAGTATATGAGATGGTTAAAAAGTACTACACAGAAAGAATGGGTCATCAATGGCAAGACCATTCCGAAATGTGTAACAAAAGAAAACAGCTACCTTGCTGTTGAAGATACAGACTACAATAAGATGCTGTCAGCCCCAGTATTTGCTAGCCTTGTGAAAGCAGGAGATATCCTCGTACTCTCACAGGAGCCAGAAGAATTGAAGAATGACATCGCTTCTTTGAATACTTCTAATAGTTCCCTCAAAGCACAGAATAACGCATTGAAGCAGGAGCTTGAAGAAGCGAAGGCAAGCGTCGCATCCGAAGTAGAGAAGCAGGTAGAATCCTTCAAGAAGGAAGCTATCGCTGAACTTCAGGCAAAGCAGGAAGAGCTGGAAAAAGCTAAGGCAGAGCTAAAAGAGCTCCGTAAGAAGTCTAAGAATAAGGCTGAAGCTGAAGACTAAAGAAAGGAGGCCCGTATGATTAAGTTTATGCATCTAGAAGAATTCAGGTTCCGTGCTAACTTTGTAAACCTTACGGACCTCCAGATTCAGCAGGCATTACAGATGATTAATGCACAGTTCTCGGGTGTATATTCTCTTTGGAATATACTACCTCCGGAGGATAGCGCCGCAAAAAGAGAACTGTGCATTAATTACCTGTTGGCTTGGCAACTAATGTCGTTATACCCTTCGCAGGTTGTTGGAGTTAGTGGTACAGGCGGAATGCCTATTTCTTCTAAGAAGGCAGGCCCTATATCTATTAAATATAAGGATATCGTAAGGCAGGCAGGCTCAGGCGTACTGGAAAGCCTGACTACAAACCAGTTTGGACTTGAGGCACTTATGATGATTCAGTCAGCTCCCGAGAACTATAGGATGTATTCATAATGGTATATGGCGATTTTTTAGCTTGTTTTCCAGAACTTCAAGAGAATGCATCTATTTGGACCAAGGACGATAAGTCAGACCTTAGGATTATCCTGGTCGTATACATCCCTGATAAGGGAAGCAAGATTAAGAGAAGGAAGTTCACTAGTGGCAATACAGCCCTGGATATTGAAGATGATGATTATATCTACGTCCACAATTCCTTTAGTAGTCAGATTTCTGAGGGAGATTATTTTTGTAGGGCAGATAAAATTATATGGAGGGTGACCGGTAAAGTGGATTACTCCCTCCCTGCAGATTTCCTTTGCTACGCAATAGAGAAGGTTACAGGAGCTACCTGCGAGCAGCAGGAGAAATTAGTTATTAAGGAGGGCTATTTTGATTGATGCAAATACCCTCCGAGATATACTAAAAGAGATATATGGTATAGATGATAAGCACCTAGTACCAATCTCTACTAACTGGTTCGTACCTACTATAGACCCAGAGGATAAAGTAGGTACCTGGATTGGTTATAGGATAATAAGTAAGAAGAACTTACTTAGAGCCTACCAGAGCGGCGTCTATATGGAAAAGAGCGTAAAGGTAAACTTTAGGCTTACTTTTATGGGGCCGCAGGCAGAAGAATTAGCTGACCAAACACTGTTGTGGGAGGACAGGGCGGATGTGACTAAAGCCTTTAATAAATATAAGGCGCAGATAAACTATAATGATAGGACGTCTTTTTCATATCCCGTAAGAAATGGTGGCTTTAACGATTGTATGAGCTGGATAGTAGATATGTCAGCTCAGACATTCTATGAAGTAGATACTAAACAGAAACCGTGGTTCCCAAGGGACCCGGATTAGGAGGATAAGATGGCTGATAATGACTTCTTAGGAAGCTTTGCACAAGAGAATGTACTATTCAGTACAAAAGTAGTGCGCACAGCAGCCGTAGGCGATAACTTCTACAAAGTTATGATTTTTGTAGAAAATAGTCGCTTCGTAGATGCCTCTGAGGCTGCGTGGACAAAAGTTCCGGGTTCCACCTCGATTAAGGCACTGACAGTAACTAGCGCTGATTATGCTAGCAACACAAAAGGCTTACTCAAGTCTTGGCTGTATGATTTGTTCTGCTCAAGCTTTACGGGCGACTGTATTCTTGTTGCCTGTGGCGACGTAGCGGTTACTGTAACATATGACGCAGTAACTAATCCTACAGGAAATCCGAAAGAACAGGGCTGGTATGTTACAGCAGATAATGTAACATATACGCTGACTGAGGATGAGACAGTACAGACGGGAACTACTTACTATACTAAAAAGGAAGAGGCAGATGCCGCGTCATTCATTACTTCTATGAAAGAAGCTTATGACTTGATGAAAGCTTATGCATACCATAAGACAGTATGCGCAGGTGGAGAAGATTCACTGAACCCTGAAATCGCTGTAGCTCTTGCAGAGTTATGCGCAGACGATAAAGGACTCCTGTCTTCAGCACCATTGTATCCATTTACTACAACGACACCGGAAGATCCTGAATCGGATTCATTATACAAGGCTCTTACGGATGCTGGGGTAGATGCATTTATGTCTGCTCACCAGGATTCCTCAAGAAACGCACCTCTCGTTTCTTTGGGTATTGCTCTTGCAAATTATAATGGCAGCGGTACTCCTGTAGGTAGTGGAATGGAGATGTTTGCTACAGGTATGATTACCTCTTCAGGACCTTCTGGAACGGGACTCGCTAAAGGTATCCGCGACGCTCTTGCTACTAAGAACATCCAGACCTGGAAACCTGTGGGTGATAATACAGGAAACGTGGCAGCATATGGTGCATTGACGATTAATGGAGATACTTATAGCGCAACGTGGATTCTCGCGTATATTACCTATATAGTAAAAGTAAAGGTAGCCCAGCTTCTGACGAGCGGCGAGTTCTTGAAGAATGCAAGTAATTACTCAAAAATCCTTAGCGTAATGACTTCAACTATTTCCTTATTCGGAGATACCGGCTCTGGTCGACTTACAGGTATAGAGATTACGGCACCCGGATTTGGAGGACTCCCGGAGGCAGCAGGGGATGAGATTGTAGTACCTAATGCCTGGTCCGCTACATATGTATCTAATTTAAGAAAGGTTACTATTACAGGTACCCTTTACATAGGAGCTTAAAATGAGTCAGCCAATAATTAGAGGAATACAGGCCGTAGGTGCCGTAGATATTAAGTATAAATACAATAGCTCTGACGGTATATTGAAGCTTCCGTCTACCATGCGTCTAGGAGGTAAGGCAGCTGAAATAAATACTTCGAACTTTATTGATATTGCGGGTTTCCGCCTCGACGGTGAGTTTCTTCGTGCTGCCCAGCAGATAGCTTCTTCTGTGCAGATACCTATCTTAGGTGGAGGAGCTATAGCTCTTACTAACAATAATCGTTCTGGTACATTGAATATCAATGCCACTCGCGTATCTACACCTACAGTAGAAGGAGAGACTTATGAAAGCGATGTAACAGATACTGCCGGTAATATACTGCATAAAGCAGGAGACCCAATGGGACCTGTTACAGGTGCAATGGCACAAGGTGATGGTATAGGTCCTGTAGGGGCTGACTTGAGTGTGTATGACCTTACGTTCATTGCTCAGGTACAGCAGGCTCAATCAGGAGGAGATTCTGTAGGTTCTACTATACGCGTTATTTTCCAGTTTAACGGCTCATACACCGTCGTAGAATTCCAGGGATGTACTATTGCTTCTGTAGATCCAGTAGGTCTTAGTGGCAACGATGCAGTTAATTATAATGTATCTATTAATTACTTGAACTGGACCGTAAATTACAGTAGCGCTAACAGCGAAGCCGTTGTATAATAATTTCATAGATTCCATTAGGAGGTAGTAATATGGAATATGGTAGTAAAGAGTACAATGAGATACTTACAGATTTTAGAAAAGGTCGCTCTTGGCTTAATGATGTAAGCGTAGATATCAAGGGGGACGTAAATACTTTATCTCCCTTGGTTATGCTTCGTACATACGAGAGTGAACCTACTATTGATACTACGATGGCACTCGCCTCGGAGATGGTACTAAACAAGGAAGTTGTGTTTACACGCCAGGGTAAAGTTATTCATAGCTTTATCTATAACGGCGGCGACCTTAGTGATAAGTTCGTAGAAGCACCATTCTTGCTAGACCTTCTCTTGAAGCTATGCTATGGTATATTAATAAAAAAATTAACTCCGCCTTCGGAAGACTCCGAGACCGAAGAAACGAGGTAGGTATTTATACTACGAAGGAGGAAACTCCGGAGGAAGAAGCTGAACGAGTTGAGAGGGAAATGAAACTTGCATCAGCATCCGGAGACATCGGCACATTGTTAAAGCTTATAGCAGGTACTAGTGCAATACCTCCTGCAGACTTTATTAAGAAGACTGTAGGAGGTATTTTGTTTATATATTACCTGTTTATAGATAAGTATCACGTCCGACCCGTAGACCTAGAAGATTTAGTAGATGGTTCCTTGTATCTAGATGCAAAGGATTATATAATAAAGCAGTCAAGGTTAAAAGAAGATGCCCTGGATAAAAATAGGTAAGCATAAAGCATATTCTGACGAGGATATAGATAAGCTCGTATATGAGGCTATGGAAAAAGACTATAAGTCAAGAATCCACGACTCTGCTTTGCTTGAACTTAGAGAAACTAACTCAGGGATGAAAGGACCTTTCCCTAAGTGGGACCCAGCCCACCCTGAGCGTTACAGTAGACCTATTACTGTATTTGATACCGAGACAGGAGCTAACCACGAGATTGTTGCGCTAGGTGCTGTAAAGGTAGCATATAATAATCTTACGCGCAAGTTTGAGACCATAGACACCTATGAAAGATATTATCAGCCTACTACTACAAAAGGTAAGTCCTGGCAGGAGGCTCTTACCGTACACGGATTGACTCCGGATATAATACATAAACTCAGGAAGCAGCAGTCCCGCGCAGGTATCGCATCTTATGGCAAGCATTATGATGCTCAGGAGCAGATAGCCTTTAGAAACTTCTTCGAAGGCTCTATACTAGCCGGCCACAATATCAATAACGCCGATATTCCTTGGGCTCTTGGTGATTACCTACCTAAGTCCTCCGGTACTATGGATACTCTCATAGCTCTAGAAAATATGAGAGGTCGCGGAGGCAATAAACTCGACGAAGTGTTCAAGGATGTTACAGGTAAAACAATGGCTCAGGCTGGTTTCGGGCATCACAATGCTATGGCTGATACCTACGCAACAGCCGTTGTTCTTAACTCCTTATTAAATCAGAAAAACGAGACAGGAGCCTCTTTACGCTATATATTGAAGCATCCTGGTACACATATAGCTCCTACCGATACGCCTGATGTATTTGGAGAGTCTCAAATCTCTGCAGGTCCTTATAAAGGGTATCTGCGGAGTCCTGAATATTATATAAGTAAAAGGAATATGCAAATGGATAAGAGGTATGACATATTTGACCCTGAGACTAAGGGACTAAAAGAAGGCTACCACATAGAGCAACCTTATATAGAGGATATTGCGGATTTAGTTCAAGATACCGCTCTACAGTCGCTAGAACGCGAAAGAGCCGCATTACCCAGGTCAGTAGATTCCTCTAAACTCAATGCCCAGTTTATGGGGCTTGTTAAAGGCATTAGAGACTCCCAGACGACCTTATCACAAGCTATCAAAGATATGGAAGGAGCGTTGCGTGTTAATACAGCTTCCTCTCGTCCTGCGACCTTGCGGTTTCTCTCAAAGTTCGTCAACGATAATCCTGAATTTGTAAATAACCAGAGGTGGATGGATGCAGCAGACGCTTTACACATTCCCACAGCGGAATGGTCTAAATACTATAAAGCCTCTCTTGACTACGCTGCAGCTACGAGTTCTTCGAATGAGGGACCTAGGAATAGAGTAGAGAAAGCTTATATTCAGGATAGGATTACGAAGGCTCAAAGAGATAAGCTCCTGAAAGGTGATATAGAAGCTATGGGACTATCCCTAGATAAGTCTATAGAGTATACAAAACGTAGAAGGGAGAAGAAGGCTGCTCAAGAGGAAGCTCGCTATGAATCATTTCAAGAGTATGCTCATCGCCTATCTAGAGAACCCACAGTCAACGACAGTACTATCTCTCGACTACGAGCAGCAAAAAGGGCTGATAGATATTTAAGGCACGGGCGTATTACCAAAGACCAGTATAGTGAAATAATTGGAAATTATGATAATATGGACGAGGCCTTAGAGAAGGCTGCGGCTAAGACTAAGGACTTTACAGGGGCATTGCAGAAACTCAGTAGTGTACCTATCTTCGACCCAGAACGTATAGTCAACGCCCAGATCGGAGGTATGAGTAGTACGCTAGGCGCTGCCCGCGGTATGCTCCCCTCTTATATGATGAATCCAGCCAACCGGTTTGTTGATATAATATCCGCAATGAAGAGATATAACTATGCTCCCTTTAAGGCTGCAGGTAATATAGCTAACGCGGCTGGCATCTCTGCACCTATGATAGGTACTGCAATAGGCACTGCTGTAGGAGGACCTGTAGGAGGTGTAGTAGGAGGAGCGATAGGGGGAGGTATAAACCTCACTACTCAGCTCGTAGGCAACGCTATTGAAACACATACAAATAGGCAATGGCTGCAAGCCTCTTCTAATATGAATATGCTAGGCTTAGGTTTAGACTTGCTCACTATGCCCCTGAAGATGCTTAGGAGCGCTACGGCTCTATTGACTAAAGACTTCTTGCGCCTTGGTAATTACATAAAAGGAATCACTTTTAATGGATTAGAGCAGGCTTCCCAGCTTGGAAATCCTTTAACAACTCTGACAGGTGTTTCCTACTCTGATTATCAGGGGTATGAGAGAGCCGAGAATATGTTAGGTCTCGGTAGAGGTACATTGAACGGAATGTCCGAAGATTTTGCACGACAAATGCAGCTGCTGTATAGCACAGGACAAATGAACCAGCAAAGAGTTGTTGCCTCGTCTATGCTGGGTATATTCTCTGATGTATATGGTCCTCAAGGTTCTCTTGAATCGGCTATCAATACACTAATGAAGAAGAATCTTACAGCTAAGGATATGGCTCTTGCATCTCAGGTAAATAGCTCCCTCCCTCAAGTACTTCAAGTTATGAAGGATATAGGGGCTACCTCTCTTACCCAACTGAAGAATCCTAATGCCTTACGAGGAATGTACTTTAATCCGATTATGGGACCTGGAGAAGGTGGACGTACAATATGGGATGCGACTACAGGTATGAGGGTTAGTGAAAGAACGGCATTCCGCCAGGACGCATATGAGTTTGGAGCATTTAAGGGTTCCCTTACTAATTCTGGTATCCGCATAGCGGATCGGATATGGAGAGGTGGAGGTAAAGCTATCGCAAATACTATTGGAGGTGCTTTGGATACCTTTGCCTCTGGAGGTAGCTTCAGTGAACTTATTAATTCACTAAAGGAACTGAAGATAGGAGGCTCCTCGTTAGGTGATTGGTGGAGCAAGATAAAAGCTGGGTTAGATTCGCTATGGTCAGGAAACTTGTTACCTAAGCTCACTGAACTTATAGCATCCCTCGGAGATATATACCTCCAAGGTATAGACAGGCTTATTAATTCATTAGCTCCATTGATTAATAATGGCTTGAACGCCTTAATGAATCTAAAGCTCACAGGAAACCCTGTCACTGGATATAGTATAGAATTACAGAGAGGGGGGATTCAAGAACAGGGTAAGGGTATTCCTTCAATTGATGTAACCTGGGCTAAGGGGTGGGAACATCAGTTTAGGGATGCATCTAATCCTTTTACTATAGAGGACTACCTTGAGGAGTTCAGGCAAGGGCATATAGATGCTATTAGTTATATAGATAAAAGTAGTGGTGTACATACTAATAAGGTTCGTACGTTTGATGCGCGAGGTAAATCTGCAGAAGAAAGAGAGCAGCTGTATCGTAACTTTAAAGGGTCGTTGCTGTATAAGAACTATGTCGATTATACTGAAGGTATTAAGACTACATCTCACAATGCGACAGGCCTTGCTCGTTCAGCGCTTTCGGAGGCATTGACAAGTGCGCCTGAGGTAATTGAAGCTATAGCAGGAAGCGTAAAGAAAATGGCACAGGAAGTAACGACAGTCGTTCGCCTTGAGCTTGTAGATGCTTCCGGAAAAGTAAGAGCTGTATCAGGCGTAGGTAATTCTCTTACGGCGGATGGTCTTAGAGCCACCGTGCAGAGTGTACAGACTAGGAGGAACTAATGGCAAATGGCATAACTAAATTCCTGAAAAATGCATCAACTAGCTTAAAGGAAAATGGAATATTCCAAGGAGCTATAGATACTTACTTGCAGAATAATATGTCTGCAGCAGGTATTATCATCCACTGGTCTGCAATCCTCGCCTCGTGCTATTCAGATAATAAGAGGCTTGTATCTCCTAAGCCTAAAGTATTTGGATGGGTTTCTGACTTAGGTTCTTCTGTAGAAAGTGCTATAGGTACACTACAATCATCTGATGCAGGCACGAAAACGACCAAGTGGTTAAACGATATATATGAAGCTACTAAAGACCCCAACATAGAAGGTATACCTATCATATCTCCATCCATACAAGTATCTCGTGATGTAGAGGTATCCGATTACGGCGTTATCGTAGATTCAGGATATAAGAAACAGAACGTTGTTGATAATGCTACTCCTAAGCCTAGGATATGGGAGATAAAGGGATATATAACAAGTAAGTGGGCTGTGGATATTGGGATGGTACTGAAGCCGTCTTTGCAAATGCAGGCTAAGATATTAGATGCTTATGCGCAGTCTCGTAAGCCCCTATGGTTCAAGACAGATGAATTTGAATTTGTTAGAGTACAAATTACGAACTTGACGTTCTCAAGAAAAGCCGAGATAATGAATGCATATGAGGTATCAGTAACGCTGAAAGAGTTCGTTCCTCTCGAAATATTCACTAAGGGACCTACTTGGGGTCAGGCAGTTCTAAAGTTGGCAGGTATATAATGAGTAACGTATATAGTATTAACTTGGTTGACCTTATTCCGGACGATGATGATTTCACGGTAACTATATCTGCAAGTACTTATACATTCCAATGTAGATTTGTCTGGGATATAGCTATTGAAGAGCAGTATAATGAATTAGTCAGAGAGATAGCTATGCTCTCTGCTACAGACCCTATCGGTACCTCTCTTATCAGGGATTATAGCTGGCCTGAATATTACCTCCAGTTTAATGATATGACAGATGCTGAGATTGAGGAACGGTTAAATGAGATAGAAATTCCTGCGAGCCTTAAAGGACTTACGACGTATCAAAAATGCGTAATCGTTAAGGAGAGACTGGAGCAGTCCTTAGTATATTCAGAGCAATTACTAGTCTATGAGGAAGGACTTAAATGGCAAGTTATCGTTAATCAAGGGGACGAAACCACAGTGGGTTTTGTACAGCTTGGAGGATGGTATAACTATAGTGAAAGCGCAGCCTTCCGATTTGTTTCTGAAGGAAGAGATACGATAGGCGCAGATGATCTGCAGTACGTACAGATGGAGTTTATGATAGATGAATAACTATTATCTTGATAAGCTAATTAATGTAAAGCTATATAAACTTGATGATAGGGGTATTCCTAGTACAAAAGAAAAGGATATACTGTCTATCTCTATCTCCTCTAGCGGAGTTAAGCCTGAAATAGAATTGGAAGTATCTCTTCTTCCTCAGCAGCTATGCTACCAGGCTACCGTACGTATAAAGAACTTTATGTATGTCCCTGATATTAGGGAATATGGATATATGTCTGTAGAAGCAGGTTACTATAGAGGCCCTTCATTTACCGCATTTAAACAGACTCAACAATTCAATATAGCTATCTTTACAAGTTATCAAGAATCTCCTAACCCTGATGGTGTAACGGTATTTAAGGGTGTAACGGTTGGAAATACTTGCAGCTATTTAACAGGTAGGTCTATCCATGTAAAAGTATATGGAGAAACTACGGTAAAGAACCTGATAGAGCGCGTTGCATTGGGAGCCTCAGGGGAGCAATATGCATCTGAATATTATACTAAAGATAACGCCAATCTCATCAAGGTATTAAACTATATTCCTGATGATATGGCTTCCTGGAAAATCTCTTTGGGGCGTGGTTTAACGGGTGATAATGGTATGGCTTTATTAACCGACTTATATTATACCCTCTATGACTATTTTAAAAAAGAAGGACTCATATACATACAGCAATTTAATAATGGGAACTTATCTGTAGGTATATTAGGGTGGGACCCTCAGTTAAAGATTACCGAAAACGTGCTTCCTATCGTATCGGTATACTCGGCTTCCTTTAATGCACAGCTTTTAACTATCCTCGCTCCGTGGGACCCACGAGCGGAACCAGGAAAAATAGTACGCATAAGTGCAAATTATTTTAATGGTAATATGGCTCCTAACTCTTTAGGTAATCTCTATGAACCTGCTCAGATAGGAACACCTACGGCAAATGAGCTGAAGTCAGGAGAAGGATTATATAGAATATTGACGAGTAAGATTAACTTTGATACCTGTGGAAATACTAATAAGATGGAGCTTTTGTTGCTACCTATTGAATATGCTAAGGCGGATGAGGTAGGGACTAGTGAGGATATCTCTACGTACGAGAACCTTGTGAAATCTAAGCAGAGCGCCTTAGAAGTAGTAATAGGAGTAGATGGAGATAAGAAATCCACAGAACAGTTGTTCTCGGCTGGTATTAAAGGTAGCTATTCTTATACAGAAGAAACCCTGTTAGTAGGTACTACTTTTGCGGCTCTCGCTAATAAGTATTATAATGTAGAGGGAATAGAGGATTTCTATATCCCAAAGAGCAAGTATAATAAGGAAATGGTTGAGACCATAAAAGATGACGGCAGCCTTGTTATGTATAAATGGCCTTCTACCTATAGAGGTATCAATGTAGGAAGAGCCTGGGCTTGGCCTCTTATATTAGCTGCAACGTACTCAGCATATAAAAATGGAGGAAAGGAATACAAGGTCGACCTAAAAGACCCTGATACCCTTCCTGCCGGTACTAAAGTACGTATCCCTATCCTTCCTTCCGACAATGATGAGGCCGTAAGTCAGCTTGCCTCAGATAAGGACCTATTCAAGGCTATGGGTGATTATTACATAGACTTTATTAACAACTCGGCTAAAAACTGGGCGAAGGAGCACGCTATCAAGGCCTATAATATGTATCTGCTTGCAGGAGGTGAGTTATGACGAATAGTACAGAGGCATTAAACAATGTAATAAAAGGCTTCAGTGCTTATCAGGCAGAGGAACTCTCTATGTATCATTTGATTGACCTAGGTGTTATTCAAGGATACAATGCAGATGGCTCTGTTAATGTACTAGCTCTATATCTTGACTCTAACGGCCATCAGGTTACATTCGAAAGAGTAGAGGTGCTATATCCTGGAGTGAATACCGGAGCCATTACGTATAACGTAGAAGGCTCTCTTTGCCTATTGTTAAAGATGAAAGTATCTATTCCTGATACGCAGACTATGAAAATCAATACAGTGGCTTCTCCTTATGGTGGCGATTGTATAAAGGCTATCCCTGTAACTAGAGGCTCTCAGACCGTACTGAAATCAGGATTCGATGGATTTGGTAACTTCTCTATCCAGAGCGATGGATGTAGTATTAACATAACAAAGAAAGGTGTTACGCTTAGCTCAGGTGGAAGTTCTGTTGACTTTTCTGTTGATACAGGATTGTCAAGATGCCTCTGCAACGGACAATTATTTGTTGACTATAATGTGGATGGTACGAAGCGCGTACTAAGATATGATACGAACGGCGTTGCTCAATATATGATGAAGGTAGAAGCAGACGGTTCCTATGCCATTAAGCATAATGCGACAAAAGCCTTTGAGGAATCTGATTATGATGACTTAGATGCTTTTACAGACTGGATGTGGATAGAGCAATTTAATGTAGATGGCTCCCGCATTTCTACCCTTCAGAAGGATGCAGATACTCCATTACTTACTCGTGAAATAACTGCAGAGGGAAATGTGACTGATACACTGACTGCAGACAGTGGGATGCTCTATACGTTAAACGTAGGAGATGACGTATCTATTGCTGTAGATGGTTCAGCTAAATCCATCACCTTTACTACTGGAGAAGTTGTCGAGGAGAGAAAAGATGGTGGATGGTCGCTGAGTGTTAATGGACCTATTACTATAGAAGGCACAGGAAGTGACTTGGTAAAAATTAAGAATGCCAATTCCTCTCTATTCGATGTAATTAATAAGATACTGACGGTACTTAATGGTGGAAGCTGTGCTACAGCTGGAAGTCCGGCAGCTCATACTATTACTGCAGGTCAATTCACAGATGCCTTAACCGCACTGCAGCAATTTACGGGGTCTTGATATGCCATTAGTACCTACAGCGATGTCTGGTCTTTTGATGGCTGGATTCATACCTACGATGACCGACGATACGTTTGCCTCCACAGTTGCTAATGCGGTAAATAATTACTGCACTACCGGATTAATTAATGCCCCTGTTATTGCAGGTACTGTATCTGCAGGGGTTTTTACAGGTACTGTATCTGCAGGTACGATGACTACATCCCTAAAAGACTCAGACATTAAAAGTATTACTGACGAAATGGTCAATGCCTGGAAGGACGTAGCCGACTGGTATGCCGACCATCCGGATGCAGAGCAATCGGAGCTAGACCAGCAGATAGAAAAGGCTAAGGAGAAAGGAGATGATTATCTTGCAGAAGAATTAAGTAAATTAATAGATGATGCCTGTAAGAATGCTCAATTTAATTGTATAATAATAGGTACGGCTGTACAAGGTACCTCTTCTACCCCCCTCACCGATACAGGTACTGTAACTTGGAATGGGGTTAAGGATACCCTTATTTCAGGATTGAAAAGTGCTTGTAAGCTGCAGCAAGATGCCCTTATCGCTACATCTATCGCTACTGCCCTTACTTCCTACCTAACATCAGCTGTTATTAAGATAGAAGGCACCGCAAGCTGTAAAGGTGCCCAAGGCGTTGGAATAATGTCGTAGTTGGAATAATGACGCAATTGTATAATCATAATATGCGAGATGTTGTATTAATATATCCTACAGACACTTCGGACACCTCTTGGAATCTAGACTTAGATATCATAGATGGGTATCCTCGTTATGTATCAGAGGAAAACAATACTGAAGATCAGAGGGCGGCTGTAGCTGCATTAATTGCCAAAGGCTCCGTGCCTGGCAACCCTAATTTAGGTATTGACTGGTCTCAGGCTATGGGAGATAATAACTCGTTCTTGCTTATTGATAACCAGATAAAGCAGCAAATAGCCTCTCTTGCGGCTATTGGCAGCGAGGAACAGCAAGTACAATATATCCCAGTGTTCAAGAAAGATGAAAACGGAGGCGTAGGCGTTCAGGTCTATAGAGCATAATGATAGAACTCGATAATATACAGTATGAATTAAAGACTCCTCAAGAAAACGCAGATAGTGCCGTAGGATATATCAATGACTACTGCAAGACTAACAATATAACTAACTCGAAAGGCGAGCTCGTTCAGATAGCTCAGAACTGGGCAAACCCACTATACGCAATAATCTTCGGAGCATCATACCTTGTTTCAATCCTCCAGAAGCTTATCTATAATGCAGGATGTTCTCTAAACATATCGCGAGCTTCAAACAGGCAGCTGCTAAACATAGCTGAGATAGCTAACGTAAGACGAAAGAAGGCTACTAAAACGACTATAGTAGCGATGATATATGCTAATATTACTTCGGACACGGACCCGGTTCCCTGTAAGATTACTAAAGACTTACTAGTTACGGTAGCTTACGGAAGCGAGTCTATTACATTTAGCCCTGCATACGAGACAGAGATTCCTGTGAATGGTTCTGTAGCTATGGTTCTCGTATGTAATCAGGAAGGCAGTTACAGTATGGAGGCAGGAAGTATAACTACCTTTGATACTAATCCTGCAGGCTTCCGCAAGATGGTATCCCAAGCTTCTGTACCTGGACAGAAGGAAGAGACATTCGCAGACCTTAGGCAGCGCATTGAGCAGAGAAGTACTACAGGTACGCAGCTAGATAGAGCCTCTGCAGATATAACGCAGCTAGAAGGTGTCACCCTCTGTAACATATATTTTAACTATTCTAACGTTTCTTATGTTGTAGTAAATGGAATTAATGTACCACCCCGGCAAGCACTATTGTTTGTACAAGGATATAGTGATGATATAGCACGAGTGTTCTATAATCATCTATCTTGCCTCACCTGTGGTAAAGACTATCAATATACTATAACGCAGACATATACAACTCACGCAGGCCAGGAGCTTCCTGTATATATCATACCGCCTACTTTTGTATATCCTCAGATCCGCATCTTTGTAGGCATAAAGCTTATTACAGAAACGATTCAAGGCATCAGAGATTCTATAGCTTCCTTGTCCGAAGAACTCTCTATTGGAGAGGCTCTTACTTCTACAAAAGTAATAAATAAGATTCAGGAAGATTACCCTCAGGTACAAGTAAATGGTGTACAGCTAGCACTCGATGATAATGTGTTCTCATACCAGGTACAGGTGCAGGAATATCAACTGATTCAGTTTGATGATAGTAAGATAAGTATTATAGAGCCGGTAAGTAAAGATGATTAGACCCATTGATTTTATATGGAAACAATTGAATGGTCCTCAGATAACGGCTATTATCAAGTCCTTTCACGACTGGTGTACTTCTCAGTTTGATGCTACATTAGAGTACTTTGACAACCTTAGCCTTGATACTGCCTCCCATAATCATCTTACGCTAATGGGTCAAATTGCTAATCTCGCGAGACCGTTTGTTTCTATTCCTGATAAGAACTTCTTCTGGTTTACAGCCCAGCCTCAAAAGAATTTTGAGCACGGCTTCAGTAGTATAGAAGATAGAGGTATCGGAGGTAAGTTTATTGATATTCAGAAGCTCTATGATACATATCACGGGGAGCCTCTTACAGATGAATTCTTCCGTATTCTCTTGAAGACTTATACTAACTCAGAGGGCGAGGACGGCAGCCTTAAATTGATGGATGATGTAATAGATGCCTTGAGAAAAGTATATTCTACGGATAAGAAGTCGTATAAGTTTACCATAGTAGAGGAACCTGAGTCAAATAAGGACTACGGTGACTTATATATTGACCTAGGTATAGATGAAAAATGGAATAGCTGGGAGCAGGTCATTGTTTCTATTAAAGCTATGGCTTCTACTATGTATTACCCGCTTCCTCGAGTATATCCGGAATATACTGCGGAGGACCCAGTAATCGCATCTGTTACAGGAACTATTGAAGAAGATACTCTAAATATAACTACTACTGGCTCCTATACAGCTTCGATATCAGACGATACACTAGCTATTACTGCGCCAGATAAAGTATCAATAGATGATGATACGCTAACTATAAATAAAGAATAAGGAGGTGTGTATGCCAATTACAGCAGAGACACTTAATCAATATACCGGAACAGATGCACAGGGAAACCAAGTGACAATTGTTGCTCCGGATATGGAGACAGCTTGTAATGTATACAACGCTCAGGAATCAGCAGACCCGAATATTATGCAATGTACAAAGCGTAATATTAAATGTGTTCTTCCTGACCAGTATGTAACATTTAAAGCTGAGGCTTATGATGATAC
The DNA here is from genome assembly GCA_963660215.1 of Bacteroidaceae bacterium. Lineage (GTDB taxonomy): Bacteria > Bacteroidota > Bacteroidia > Bacteroidales > Bacteroidaceae > Prevotella. The sequence continues at coordinate 36,339 of CAVKXW010000004.1, forward strand.
AGGGGTTGCGGCTTCTGTATGTTCTGTAACACCAGCTACTTATACTGTAACTGCCGGAACTGAACAAATCTTCACTGCTACTGCAGGAGAAGGCTGGACATTCAAAGAATGGCAGATTGACGGTAAAAAAGTTACTGAGGCTACAGGTGCTGTATCTCTCCTTACTATTCCTGCAAATAGTACAGGTCAGGTATCTATTAAAGCCGTATTCCAGGCTTCGTAATCTTAAATGAAAGCGAAGGTATTATCAAAAATCTTCAAGGTGGCGGTGGCGGTAGGAATACTTGCGAGTGCTATCTTGAAGTGGGTAGATGTACTGCCGAACGCTACAATTACAGACATCTGTATTTTGTGGGCAGTCATCTACGGATTGGGTGCAGGAACAATCGACTTGAATATTCTTGTTGACAAGTTTACGAATAAGAATAATTCAATTTAAATGTAGCCCTCGCAAGAGGGCTCATTTTATCTATTCATATAAAGCTTTAATAAGGTCTTTTAGAGAAAAGAAGCAATCGCAGGAGCTAATGTCTACGACATTCTGCATATAAGTACGTTCGTGCGTTATACAGCATATCATATCATTAAAGCAGCAGAAGGTTAATACCCTCTGCCCTCTTTCGTATACATCTGTTAGCCAGCTCTGCTGACCTGGCCTCCAAGGTATACTCTCAAAGTGAGTAGCTTTATGATGTACTCTCTTGAGCTCTATCCATACAGCATCTTTGCGTATAATGCAGTAGAGGTCTGGAATGCCTCTTCCCGTAAGTCCACTCTCGATGCGCTGGACGAAGGCCCCCTTTTTCTTGAGGGCCTCTACTAAAGCCTTACTGAACGCATTTTCATTCCTGTAAGTAAACATAAATACTCCTAGAAGGTAGGCGTATCGGCAACGGCTTCCTTCTGCTCTCCACCTTTACCATCGGCTAGGAGAGTTACGCCGTTAGCTGTCAAGCACCAGTTGTCGTGACTAATACCGTCCTGTCCTGTCCACTTTTGATTCTCTAGTACGCCGGCAACAGCAACCTGTTTACCCTTTGTCAAGTACTGGGCTACAGCAACTCCTGCCTTACCCCAGATAGTAACATTAAAGAAATTAGTACGTGCATATGTACCAAAACCGGTGTTATTTGCAATTGCAAACTTTGTAATCTGCGTGCCTTTAGCTCCTACAGATTCTACGACAGCATCTTTTGTCAATCGTCCTACAAAGGAACAATTATTTAAGTCGCTCATTTTTTACCTCCTCTACAAGTCTATTTACATAGAACTGTGCTTTCTGCAAGTCCTCAGACTCGTTATTCTTTTTTCCTGCTCTGCATAGGTACTTAATAGCATTTCCTCGAAGAAACCCTAGATAAGATTCTTGAGGCATCCACTCTTTAAGTACTTCAATACACTCGTGTTTCCCACCTTCTCGCGCGTAGTGGGAAGGGTGATTAATTAGGTCGTTCATTAATGTTAAGCTCCTTTAATTCTTTTATATAAGGAAGGAATATCTCTGTCTCGCCGCTTTTTAGCTGCTGTATCAGATTACTCCTTTCTTTATCACTATCAATATGAAGGCGCATACGTACTCCTGGAAGAGGTACATAGATAGGTGCCCTCGATCCATCCTGCGATTCTCTATCCCTAGAAGGTATATCCTTCCACAGTACGTTACCCTTCAATAATGTTACTCTCATTTCCAGGCAGCCCTATACCATCTTATAGCTGGGCTATGCTTACCGCATCTAACGCAGTAAAGAGATTCGTTCTTCTTGAGATACTTCAAATCCCTAGTAGACATAAAACAGTGAGGGCATACACCTGTTGAACCCATCCGGCTGCTATCCCATACAATAAGAATAGCTGTAAATACCAATAACAATATAGTAATAATCATTTTTGTACCCATTTTATTGCGTTACTCTCCGCTTTACATAAAGGACACTTTACAGTAGTATTCTTCCCTAGTAATACATTCATCTTGAATTTATGGCAGGATGGACATACCCCTTTAACGACTTGCATTTTTAATACCTCCTAATTCATCAGCTTCATTTTCAGGCCAGGAACCGTAGTACCATCTGCATCTCCTTACATTATCCCACTTCCTGTGCATTACTCTATCCCATATATTTCGTGATATAGACGCGATACCTACAGTAAATAAGTATCTCCATCCTAACCTTGTACTCTGTATAGAGTGTCCATATTCGTGCTGTAGGGTTATGCGAGAAGGATTAACGCAGATAATATAGTGCGTACCTAAACATACTCTCCACCTAGACTTGTTGAATCTTCTGGGCCTCCAATAGGGTATATCTCCAGTAGCTTTGATAGCATTAGTTACTTTTACGACTACCCACCCCAAAGATTCCTGTAACCATTCTTTATTCACCTATTACCTCCTTCTTAAAGTTATTCCAGTTATCTTCGTCACAATGTCCCCAATCAGGACCTATTTCCGTGTCAACGCCTAGCGGTATCTTTAAATCATACGAATGTATCAGACAGTTATAGAATTGTAAGCAGGCCTCGTATCCTTCTTTTGTTCTAGGTAGGCTGAACACTGATTCATCGTGAACCGTTGCGTGGAGCTTCAAGGTGTTGAATACGCCCTGCTCCCACGCATCTACAAGTCCTTTCTTTAGGATATCAGCCGCCGAACCCTGAATCAGATAGTTGATAAGCTTATATGTTCCTCCATCTAGAGGCATTCTTTGTCTTCTTCCACTTAATGTCTTTACATATCCTCTTCTCTTACCTACATCCATAATCTTATTGCAAGTAGGCTTAACGAATGGAATCTTGGCAAAATACTCATTCATTAAGGCAGTTGCGAGAGGCGTGAGGTTATCTGGGTCTGCGTTAGGATGAGACATCATTAACTGCTTATGAAACTTTTGAGCAAAGCTTCGGGGGCCTAGACCATATATGGACCCGAAATTTAGGTTCTTAGTAATATGCCTGAACTCCTTGTCCTTCTTCTTATCCCCTGTTATCCATCCCATCATCTCCTGTACCATCTGATGATAATCGACATCGTGGTCGTGAAACTGAGCCTGCGCTTCAGTCGACCCTGGACCCTGAGCAAAGTGCGTAAATACTCGATATTCAATCTGCTTAAAGTCAAATGCCCCTAGTAAGCAACCATCTTCAGGAATGAATAGGCTTCTTATCTCTTCCCCATGCTTATCGGCGCGGGCGGGAATCTGCTGGCAGTCAAACTGTACAAACCCATTCGCAATAAAGTGGGGTTGTCCTAATATACCTTCAGTGGTAGGTACTGTGTAATCATATACGTCCTCTGCTGTATACTGCAGTTCTTTTATTTTAACGGCTTGTAAATTGTTATCAAGATAATCTTTCAGAATAAGGTCGCCCTTGAAATAATTCCCTCGTAGGCGACTAAAATGTCCTCCTTTCCCATTATTTAAGTCTCGTAAGTATTTAGAATATTTCCCGTATTTATTATTTAAGTACGGAAGAATCAGAGGAATTATATTATCCTTAGCATATCCTTTAATAAACAAGGGTACCTCTTTGCCTTTTAAGTGTGTACCGAATAAAGCGCGGAATACATTAAGGCTATTTCCACTTATCTTCAAATGATATACATCATTACGATAGGGACCTTCTATAAAAGAATATATGCCTATCCTTAGTAGTAATAGCTGAATATCTCTCATCATACCTAATGAACAGGAATAGATAGCTACTTGTCTTTGATGTATGCACCCGTCTCCTTGTATATATGCTCTGATATAGGAAATGATAGCTTCCTTATTAGCTTGCATTATTACGCGTGGTACTCTCTTATCTCGAGCTGTTTGCGTATACTCATACCCCCACTCCCTGCATTTACCTTTTCTTTCTTCTGTATCTTTTATATATACTTCCCACCCGTGACTATTCCACTCTCCTCGTATACTCTCCCTCATACTGACATCAAAGCCCCATACTTCAGAAGCCGCTCTTTTATATTCAAGAACATAGTTGATATCACTATTCCAAAAGTTTAGATGCCAACCTTCAGCTCCTAAGGCTCCTAACATATAGGCTAAGCTATTAGAACACTTTACTCCTTCTACATCACTACCTATTTTAAGGAGTACATAATCATCTGTAGTAAGGTGTTTATATTCTTTCCACTCTATTCCTCTTTCAGTCCAAACAGCAACTTTACTATCTTCAGTAGCTCCTATGTGATGTCCGTCTATGGTAGTCAGTCTTACTACTGGTCTCTTTGAAGCGACCATAGTCCCTATAACCTCTTTAACACCTGTAGCAGTCTGTAACTGCTTTGTATTCCTATCAAAGTACTTATATCCCTCACTTGTTAAGGCTCTTACATCCATAGTAATACAATTGGGGTTAGCTGAGCTCCACCTGCCAGTCACAGTTCCTCCTACATCCCTCTTTGCTGGATAGAAGCTAGGGTACAAATGGTTATTATAACTGAGGTCTACCCAAGAATCCAAGAACGCATTAGTCTTAATTAATCCTTTTAGATAATGAATCTTCTCTGCTATAGGATGATTGCAATTCTCAAGAATCTCCGCTGTGAAAGAGGGTTTTCCTGTAGGTGTATACTCAATGGGGAGGCCTTCTTGCTTCCATATCTTATAGAGGTCATTAGCGCTATTTAAACTTAAATTAGGTAAGCCGTATTTACCTCTTAACAAATTCATTTCTGTATCGTATTCAGATGTGAATACGTCGGACATTTCCATTAATTTAGACATCTGGAGGCGAAATCCATTCTTCCGCATACTCATTAATAATGGGTACAGGCGTACTTCTATATCATTAGCTCGCAATAAATCCTGACTCTCGAGGAGGGGCTGCTGTGCATAGAATAAATCGTAAGTTGCCTTGCAATCTTGTATACAATACTTTCCTACTATATCAAAAGGTACTTCGTTCAAGTGTTCTACAGCCTTGCCTTTTCCGCCTATTGCCTTCCAGTAAGCCTCAATTGTATCAGCCTTGTTCTTACCTTCAATTCCGTGTCTCTGGCAGCAGGCGTCTAGTGAGTAGCTAAATGCATAGGAGTCAAGAAGCGTCTCACGTGTCATAGTATCTTCGCATCTTCCGTTTACTTCAAGTCCTGCACCATTCATAATCCAGTCAAGGTCATATACACCATTATGGAACACTTTTGTTGCTTTTGTCTTGAGTATGTCGATTACTTTAGCATCTGTAGGTCTAAAAAATCCTGTAAGTGCTTTACTATAGATACCTATACCTATAATATAGCCATCTTTACGTACTGAGCCAGGACCCCAATCTTTAAGATGTGGGTCGTAAGTCTCAATATCTACTGCAATAATTTCTTCTTTATCGTTCATATTCATATTCATATTATATTATATTCCTTTTTCAAAAATATTTCTATAATCTACGGTAACTAAAATAAGTAGGGGTAGAAAAGCTTTGTCTGAGGCTGCATAATATAGAGCTTCTCCTTAGCTCTTGTACAGGCAACATAGAATACCTTGTGCTCGCTATCCTCATCTATATCTAGCTGAGAAGCTGTAGCCTTGCTTATATCACTTACAAGTACTACTATATCTGCTTCATCTCCCTTAACTCCGTGGATAGTACTTATATTAATCTTAGGTCCATTATAAAATGTGCCTTGACTAAAGCAGTATCGAGCAAAGTCCAGCTTCTTTGCATCCCACATACCTGTTTTTCCTTCTCTATATTCAAACTTATCTTGGTCCGAAAAGTAAGGTATTCCTTTTATGGAATATGGTAATCCTCTTTCTTGGCACCATTTCTCAAAATAAGAATAGAATCTTTTATTCCTACACAAGAAGAAATAGGATTTAGAAGGCTCGAATATCAAATCTAATTCATCAGGAGTACTTATATAATCAACCTTTCCTCCTTGCACATTAGATTCGCAGTGACTGCCGTCAGTAATAAGCATATTATCTACTATATTGTGCTGCGTATAATCAAGTATCACTGAAGGAACCCTGTAGGATGTTTCTAGCAAATGTAAATTGCCCTTTAGCTTCAATAATACGCTACTATCGGCTCCTGAGAAACTATAGATACCCTGCTTATAGTCACCTGCTATATACATATGCTTTGCAGAGTGAAATGCTTGGAACACCATCCTCCACTGTAATGGACTTGAATCCTGCATCTCATCAAGGCATACGATATCTACATCCTCAAAACAATTGTCATCTATGTACCTCTCTAGGAGGTCTGTAAAGTCGTAATACTTAAATATTTCCTTATATTTTGCATATAATGACATATATTGAGTTAATTGCCCATACTCAACCCTGGTATCCATAATCTTTTCGCAGTACTTAGGATTGTTTCTATATAATTGCTCTATGTGTACAAGCTGGTTATCTTGCATCTGAGACCAGTCGATACCTTCTACAGTATTCAGGCTCAATCCACTGAAATCATAGCCTGCCTGCTCTCCAAAATCCTTATACTTCTTTTCATCCATCATCTGGGTTGAACTGGCTTTCATCCCTTTAAAGGCTAGGCTGTGAATTGTACGAAACAGCGTTAGTCGTTTTAGTGGAATGCCAAAACGTTCGGCTGTCCTCATTCTTCCTACTTCGGCTCCTGCTCTTGTAAAGGTAACAAAGGCTATTCTCTCGGGTTGTACTCCTTCTGCCATATGCTTCTCAAGCATATTTAGCAATGTTGTGCTTTTTCCTGTACCTGCTGAGGCGTAGTATATATCAAGCGTTCCTTTAAAAGTCTCCATCTTCCAAATCCCTATCTCTAAAGTTAATTTCTGGCTTCTCCATCTGCGGAGGTATAGAATCTATAGGCATATACCAATAAGGTCCTTCTTTATAAGCCCCCATATTCTGTAATCTTACGCGTAATTCTATAGGCTGATAGCTACGGAAATCATTCTTTGATACAATATATTCAGTAAAGTATTTAGCCATAAATACATATGTCTTTCTGCCTTCGTCTTGATATATTCTACCCATCTGAATCTGCGACATATTATCTGCTTTCCTCTTATTATAGAAGAACTGGCAGGTCAGGTCAAAGAATGTAGAACCTGCTGTAAAATCTCCTACTGCAGTCATATTATCTATAATCTTTACGTTCTCTAGGGCCCTTGTAAGAATTGCAGACCACCTGTCATCTTTTACTCTTCTGGGCACCGTATGAAGCTGGCGCATACAGAGTGCTCTAAACTTCACCTGACCAAGTATTTCCTGTTCACTCCAGAATGTAAGCTTCTGGCCGTTTACAACCCATTCATAATATGGTGGATCTGTCATATATTGAGTCAATTCACCAAATTCAAGTCCTGTAGATTGAGTAGATTCGATACCAAACTCTGTTTGTCTACAGGCTGCCTTATCGCATCTCTCGAGAGATGCGCACATATAGAAATATGTCTTCTTATTGAATCCCTTGACTATAGTATTCTCTAGCTCTGAGTCAGGAATAGGCTCCTTGAGTGAATGATTTACATCATTTAGTAAGGTAGGTAAGTCGCAATTCTCATCTTTGAGCTTGAAATATACGCCAACAGAAAATAACCAGTTGTTTCTTTGTCCAGGACCTATGTCTCTCAATAGGAGGCCTGTAAGAATACAAGGAGGTGCGTCTCTGTATTCAAAGTTCTGAATCCAGGCTTCGTGGTCTTTTAATGTCTTTCTTTTCTTCTGTATATATGCTATAGCTTCTTCTATATCTTTAATAAGCTTGCCGTTCTTTGTGACGATACGTCTATGATTATTCTCGTCTTTCAAGTCAAAATAAGGTATGTTAATCCAGCTATAGAATGTATTAGTATCTGATACTTTTGATTGCTTAGGAAATATCTCTACTTTCTTTCCGCAGGCAAACGCTCTAGCATACCATTGTAATAGCTTGATTACTTTATCTGCAGGTGCCTCATCTTCAAAGAATACATAGAGATGAAGCTTCTTGCTCTTACTCCAACAAGGTACGAGTGGTATATCGAAATCTTCTATAGCATTGACTACATCCATAAGTGAATAATCATAATTATCAATGTCTATAGCTCCAAAGGAACAGCATCCTGTGGTCTTGATGGGGGCTATTCCTATAGATTCTTCTCCATTAAAATGTCTCTGAAAACAAGCTGGGGTTAGCGCTTTATGTACTAGATGAGATTTTGCTTCGGCTTTTCCATTAACAATTTCTCCTACTTTTGTAACTCCGTAAGCATCTTCGTTTCCTTTGAATATATCAAAGAATGCTGTAATGTCTGTAGGTGAATACACTTAGTTCCTCCAAAAAGAAACCCTCTACCCCTACAGTCACCTAATATCTATTGGAGGAAAGTACGTGTTATGTAAGGATAAAGGGTTAGTTAACTAATTAAAATGATGTCTCAGTATCTGATTCAACTGCGTTTGTATCTGTGCGATTATCAGCAAGCATTATAGCCTGAGATGCTGTCTCGCGAGCAGGTGCAATAGCTTCAGTATAGATTTCTTTTGAAACCCAAGAAACGCGCTTAATGCTTGACTTGCCATTCTCGCTGCAAGAGTAGTAAGACTTACCCTGCTTATTCTGGTCTTTGCCAAGTGTCATACGCCATACTGCTGCAAAGAGAGGCGCCGGTTTCCCCGTAGGTGTTCTCAGATACATCATTGATGTATTCCAAGCTTTAAGGTATTTCAAGTTGCCTCTAGTAGACTGGAAAATGAAATATCCTGCGTCCGGATGGTCTGCGAGAACGAGGAGATATGTGTATGTCTCAATGACATCATTTTCTCCGTGTTTCATTCCGCTGTATACATCGCCTGTAACTCCTTCAAGTTCGCCTACGTTGTATGTACCTACGTATCCACCCTGATTTGGTTTCCATTCAACCCATACTTTCTGGAAATGACATACGATAACATCTGCCGATTCTCCGTAGTCTTCTCCTGTAAGAGAGTTGTAGAAATGCCCTACTGGTACTGTACCTGCCTGAACTACATCAGACAACTGCTGAGATACAAGGAGGCGCGGAATTGTAACATCTTTCTGTGACATTCCTTCGAATCCCTGCCCTGCGACTTCATCAAGAAATCCTACTTCCTGTGTGCTTTCTTCTTTCATAAGAAACTCCTCATCTTCATTGAAGATATAATTAATAAAGATATAATTGTATTTATTATAAATTATTTGCAATAAATAATCTATAATACTCAGGTATTAAAAGACACCTCGTGCAAAGAATCTTGTCTCGTGATTTCTTTGCTAGATATTACGAGAGCCTTGTTTGTAGTAGAGGCGGTAGTCAGTACTACCATACCCTCTGCACATCTTGTAGCAACGTGTTCTACGTCCTTGACTATATATCCTTTTTCCCTGTGTCCTCTTCCAGAGGCACTAAGGATAGCGTCATATGCGACATATACATCTACTTCATCTTCATCGTTAGCTGTCTCTAGACACTTCTTCAATTCGCCTACTGTCATAGCTTTGTATAAATCCTATATTCTTCTACGTGACCCTCAGCTACCGTAACGGAATTAGCTAAAGTATCTACATATCTACGGGTGAAGTGCGTATATCCTGTCCTCGGATTATACCACTTTAATTCTGTAAACGAATTAGCTCCTACATTATCGAGAGGCTCTTTCGATACCTTTACAGACCACTTGTTCTTGGTAGCATATCGGAGGATGGCTAAGGCGTCCTTGACATAATAGTCTTCCCTTAGCCATCCTTCTACAATAGAGTGAGAGGCGAGGCCTAAAATATCTACTCCCCTACCTCTACTTTCGTGGATAATAGAGCAGAGGACAAGGAAGTGGCAGGCATCGTTATTACCTAAACGCGTCTGCAATCCTGAATATACCTTATGTACCTGCTGCTGTATATCATTCATGGATTAACCCCATTACCTCTGCCCGTGCTGCATCATTAGTGAGGAATACACCATCTAGACGACTTGTTACCGTTGTCGTGCCTGGCTTCTGAATTCCTCGCATCGTCATACACATATGCTCCGCTTCGATAACTACAGCGCACCCTAGTGGTCTAAGATAAAGACGGATATCATCAATTATCTGCTTTGTAAGACGCTCCTGAACCTGAAGACGACGTGCATAGCATTCAACAAGGCGTGCAAATTTAGATAATCCTACGACTTTTCCTTCTGGGATATATGCAATAGATACCTTTCCGAAGAATGGAACGAGATGATGTTCGCAGCAGCTATAGAATGGAATATTCTTTACTACTACGATACCATTTGCATTTACATCTCCTGCAGAATCTACATCAAAGGTCTTGCTGAGAATCTCTCTAGGATTCTTTTCATATCCTGAGAGTAGTTCATCCCACATCTTAGATACGCGATCAGGCGTCTCATCTGTTCCTGAGCTTAAAGCTCCCTGAGGAAATGTATTCATTACCATTTTCATTGCTGTCGAACGTTCTTTATTCATATTAATATGCTCCATACCATTTATGCATTTGTATTCCCGCTCTTAATCGAGTAGGCTCTTTTGTTATCCATTCTTGAATCTGTACCTTACTATCTTCGATATCAGGACCGTCGCAAGGTTGTAGATATACTATCATCCTGTACTCTTTAGCTATCTCTATAGCCTTCTCAAGAGTAAGTACTCCGTCTACTACAAGCTTTATCTCATCGCATCTTGTGTTAATCTTGAATGCGTTCTGTGGCTTGGGTGAGCAGGTTACCCATACATCCTCCATAGTCACTGGATTTGTACCATTAGTTTCAATATGTACGATATGTCCGGACTTCTGAAGATGTGTTATAAGAGGCTTGAGAAGAGGCTGCAATGTAGGCTCACCTCCTGTAAGTACAACGTGAAGCTGCTTGCATTGTTCAACAACTTCTTCGAGCTTCATATCCTGTGCCATCTTATATTTTGTATGCTCGTCGCAGAATGGGCAAGTAAGGTTGCATCCCGCAAATCGTACAAAAGTACAATAGATGCCTTGCCAGTAGCCTTCACCTTGCATAGAATCAAAGATTTCTACTACCCTCATCTTATCCACCCCGTGTCTACTTCAGATGTAGCTGTCTCTTTGAGAGTAATACGTACCTCGCATTCAACGAGGCAGCTCTTAATCTCGTGAGCAATCTGCATAGCCATATCTTCAGCTGTACATTTACCCCCTACAACTATAACGCATTTCTTGTTATACTGTCGTACGAGGTCATAGAGAGCTTCTTCAAAAGAGTCTCTGATATGAATGTCACTGAAGATTGTTGCGTGATCATATGCGTCTACGACCTGTTTAATCTTATTAAAGTCGAGGACCATATGCGTCTTCTCATCTACAGGGGCATCAATAGATACTGTTCCTGTATACGAATGTCCGTGAAGGTTTGAGCAGGGTCCTTTATAGTCTGAGAGAACGTGAGAAGCCTCAAACTTAATATCCTTTGTTATAATCATACAAACGCCTCTCTGCTTAAAAAGCTAATAATGTCGTCAAAATTATCAAAGACAAAGTCGCTTCCGAATTGTGGCATCAAATTATATCTCCAGTAATTATCTTCATTAAAGAGAATTACTGTCTTATTGTTTCCCTTCATCCATCCCATTTCCCAGAGCATTCCTTCTGAAGGACCTCTAGTATGTTCCTTGTCTCCGCAGCAGGCTACACAGGTATCGGCATCTCTCATTGCCTTCAAGTCAAGTTCATAAAGATGCTTACGTACAGCTTTTTCATCATTATTAAACTGTCCCAGCATCTCCTCCCATACGCCGTGTTCCTGAGGTACATAAACCTTATGTCCAGCAGAGCGCAGAATATTTACATATTTCGCGTTTCGTACCTGGTCCTGTTTGTCGTGCAGCGGTGCTGCCCAATAAATATTCGCCATCATCGGCCTCCTCTTCAAATGGTATATCACATATACCTGTCTTATAATCACCTTCTTCTGTAACAAGGTAATCTTCAATTTCAATTGTATCTACTGCTCCGTTTTCCCATTCTACAAAGTAATTATAGTACCAGCGAGGCAGTGGAATACCTTCCATAGGCTTGTTGTGCGCGCCTAATAATAATATCTTTGCTTTCACGATTTAAGTATCTCTACGTCATCATACTGATAGAAGTTGATTCCTTTAGGTATATCTTCTACTGAAATCTGAGCAACTCCACCTTTCTGCCCTAGCTGGTCAAGAAGCCAGGCTTTCACAGCGTTCGTATTCATTGTTGTTGTCTCTTCATTAGGGATACCCATAGAGTCTAGTTCAGCCTTATGTTCAGCGGTTACGTGAAGCTCGGACTTTACAAGTGTATCCGCGCCGTGTTCTCTCAGCCACTGTGCGACCCTTTCCTTATCAGTATCGTTCTTATTGATTGAACAAGATGTCTTTGTAATGACATTGATTCTTGTTCCGTCAGCGAGCTTAAAGCTCTCGAGGCCGTTCGTACGGAATACTTGGCAAAACGTATTATGTACAAAGTCGTTGTACTCCTTCTCTGCCTGCTTCAGAGCCTCTTCCGCTACTTCCATCTTCCATTTAAGGTCTGTAAGCCTCTTAATCTGATTGTTGACTTCAACCATAAAAGGCTTTACTTCAACCTCGTCCATCCAGCTTGTATCCTGATTATCCAAAGAATGCTCCTTTTCCAATAATAATCCTATCCTGAATCTCGTAATTATCGGGATTCTTCGCCATATCCTTTAATACCTCATCGTCATATACGATGAACTTCTTGTGCTTCTTATCTATAATCCTCACATTATAATTCGGATTAGATAAGAACTCCTGTACTGTCATAGCTTCCTCCTTGCTATTTATACCAGTTATTTATGCCATCACCGATGGTATCGAGTAACAGATCTTTTGTCTCGTTTAATCCGCTCCAGAATTGCTTATGTTCGAGGGCCTCTTGTGTCTTGTAGTAATCGTTTCTCATCTCTTGGAGTGTATTAGCCTGCTGTGTCATAACCTCTCTCTGGTATTGTTGTGCTTCACTATACATATTGTGCGAGAAATATATTGGTTCATCAAAATAATCGTCTTCTTCGTCATCATATCCCCAGGCTGCTCGTTCTCGGGCCTGCAGTACCTTCTTAGGTACCATTTCATAGCCTGCCGGATGCATTTTCTTCTTAGGCTTAGAGAATTTCATATCTATATAAAAGCCTGCGCCTGTAAGAATAAAGATTAATAATAGAATAATTAGAATCATAAGCACATCTCCTATGCTTTATTTAATTAAATAAATTATAGCTCATTCATTAAAAATGAGCTATAATTTACAGTCATAATTTATTTGTCTGGGTTCAGTAACTTCTCGGCTTCATCCTCAGTCAGCTGATAGTTATCCGTGAGGTCTTTTACATCTCGGTAGATACCTACGTTGATGAGTGCGCGTATCCTGTCAATACAGGTAGGGCACTTACCACATTGCTTGTCTCCGCCTTTATAGCAAGACCAAGTATGGTTGAAGTCTTCTTTAGTCATACCGTTCTCCGTTCCAAATTGTGCAACTCCTGTCTTAGTCTTGTATACTAAAGGAGTCTCTAGCCTTACTAAACCTGCTGTCCCGATCTCCAATTCCTTAGATACGGCAGCTGACCATTCAGGAGAGCAGTCTGGATAAGCACTAATGTCTGAACCTTCTCGTATAAGGTTATCATCACTATGTACGCCCATAACAATTGTTATCTCTTCGTTCTTGAAGAACTGCATCCCGATAGCTGCTAGAATGTTTGCAATAATAGAGTTTCTATTAGGGATATATTCGTCACTAATAGGCGCCTCTCCTCTCGCTATCTTCTCATCCATAAGCTCAGCATACGTCTTGCCCTGGACGATTTCTTCTTTGGAGCCATTAAGAAGAGCTGAAACATTCTTATTAAATTGGAATACAGAAGTTAGATTAGCTTCTATATGCTTTACATTAAGCTTCTCGCATTCTTCTCTAGCCTTTGTCAATTCAATCTCGTGACGCTGGCCATAGAATACTGAGACCCCAAGTACGTTCTCTGAACCATACTTCCCTACGCAATTCCATAAACAAGTTGCGGAATCCATTCCACCGCTTACTGCACAAACTGCTTTCATAATATCCTCCTGCCCTACAAGATGTAGGACTATATTTGACTAAAATACAACGACTTCGCCGTCTACATCTCTCAATGTATACTCTTCGTCAAAGACCTCATCTCTCTTTGTCAGCATATCCTCGATACTATTGTCTCTGATATAGTCTGCAAGAGCCTTCTTCTGCTTCAAGGCCGCATAGATTTTCATATCTATAGTATCCTTCATAACGTAATCAATATATGTACACGTATTACGCTGCCCGCTTCTGTAGATACGCGCCTCGACCTGAATCCTATCCTCAAGACTGAACGTGTTAGAATAGAATATCATATGATGGCAATGCTCTTGCAGGTTAAATCCCATTGAAATTACCCGGATATTAGCTACCATTATCTGGTACTTATTCTCCTTGAATCCATCAATAGAGCCTACTTTCTTCCATCCTGTCATAAGACAACACTTGTATTTCTCTGCTGTGAGCTTATCGTATAGGCGCTCTGCTTCTGCTGAAAAGTGACATACGATGATTACCTGCCCATTTCCATCCTGTCCCCCTACAACTTCTTCAACATCCTCAAGGAGGCGATCGAACTTGGGAAGATCCTCGAACCAGGTAATCTTGTTTGGAGGAGGGTCTTCCTGTTCTTCTTCAGGAAGCTGCTCTGTACTGATAAAGCCTGAAGCTATCTGCTGGAGCCTGATATATACTGTAAGCTTCGTACGCGCCTCAACTTTCTCGCCTTGATATATAGAAAGGAAATATTTCTCCATCTCATCATATACTCGCTTCTGCTCATTGCTCATATCAAGAAGACGTCTTATGTAGTTACGCTCAGGCATATCGATACAGTCTTCGATGCGTGCAAACATAGCTATCTCCATCATCTTCTGCCTAAGCTGCTCTACATTCCTAAATGGTCCTTCATAAGAGGCTTGACTTCGAATCATATCATAAGTAGACAATGTGACTCCGTAGTTACAGTTCGCTACTTCAAACGTAGGGCAAGCTCTAATAGCATTCCAGGCTCCTTCGTTAATAAGGATACGAATCTTTCTTCCTGAGACATCTATAGAATAGAACATTCCGTAATGATTCTGGAATGCATACCAGTTCATATCAAAATATCCAGGACGAAGAAATTCAAACATAGACCATACGTCAAATGGACTATTTGTAACTGGGGTACCTGTAAGGATTACTCTAGCTACACTCTTAGGCGTCGAGGATAATATTGTCTTCCCTCTCTTCAATACATCATTAAACTCGTACAGAATACGCTGAGTACGAATAGCCTTAGGATTCTTGATGCGAGTTGCCTCATCTAATACAATCATTGTCTTATGTGCATTGGCCCACTCACAATATTCTAGGTATCTCGTCTTAGTCGAGAACTGCTCGATGTTTGTACATACAATATTAAGGAATCCTTCCTTAAAGAATAGTTTCTTATTCTTTCTCCACTGTACCGTAGTGTCTACATCCCTCAGCCATTTAGGTACTTCTTCTGTAGCCCATTGCTTATGTACTCCGTTCGGTGCTATAACGAGAAGTGAATCAATCTGTCCGGCTTCATACTTTGCACGTGCAAGAGATAAGGACGTAAGTGTCTTTCCCAGACCTGGGTCAAAGAATAAAGGAATCTCACTCTTATCTCTATATCTATCTAAAGCTATCTGCTGATGCTTATAAAGACCCATTCACCTTACTCCTATATTCATCATAATCTAAAGGCTTATGTATCATATGAGGATACGTCCTGACAAAATCTAGAGCTTCTTCGGCTCCATACTTTCCAAACCTATACTTACTTACTAGAATAGAGTATGCGTCTTCATAGCTTACTTCTTTCTCGTGATACGCCCAGAAAAGATACCTAGTAGCTGGCTTATAAGTAGGGCCTATATTAAACATATCCATATTCGAAATCATCTGCTTTCTCCTGTGCTATTTCTCTTGCTACATCATCTAAGATAGGTGGGTATTCCATAAGTACTTGGTCCTCATAAGCAACGCTCGTGATTGTTACCTCGTCTACTATAGGAATATGGATATCGGGAGTATCTCTATCTCCTCGTTCTAGTACTTCATACCCTGTCCACTCAACCTCAGCCTCATACCCATTACATTGAAATATAAATGTTCCTTTAATCATACTTCCTCCACTAGATAGAATAGGTTGCTACCGTATGGTCCGGACACAAAGCGGTTA
>CAVKXW010000005.1:0-48161 GCA_963660215.1 Bacteroidaceae bacterium
ATTAACAATTCTTTACTTTTGCTCTTCCGTCTATCTCCCTGCAAGAATCCGTCTCACAACAACGCAAAAAGGGAAAGGGGGAGGTGCGGAATTTTGGACTGTCACTGTCACCTGTCACCAACTTCGTCTTTTTCGGAAATGTCAACAAGCGGAAAATCTAACTGTAATCGTAATCAGTAATCAAAGTTTGCTTCAATGAAAAGTTGACGATGCAGCGTTTCACTGCGTATCATCTTTTGGCGCATTTCTTGACCTATCGCAAATATCCCTTAAAAATGAGAATTAACGCACGTGAAAATTTGGTGGTTTCAAATATATTTCGTAACTTTGCAGCATTAATTAATAATATCGATATTTAAATGGCTGAAACAAAGAAAATCAAGACAGCTTTGGTGTCTGTCTTCCACAAGGATGGCTTGGACGAGTTGCTCGCCAAGTTGAACGAAGAGGGTGTCAAGTTCCTGAGCACTGGTGGTACTCAGAAGTTCATCGAGTCCCTCGGTTATGAATGTCAGAAAGTTGAGGATGTCACCACATACCCATCTATCCTCGGTGGTCGTGTGAAGACTCTTCACCCTAAAATATTTGGAGGCATCTTGGCTCGCCGTGACAACGAGGGCGACCAGGAGCAGATGAAGGAATACGAGATTCCAAGCATCGACCTCGTTATCGTTGACCTCTACCCATTCGAGCAGACCGTGGCAAGCGGCGCAAGCGATGCCGACATCATCGAGAAGATTGACATAGGTGGCATCTCCTTGATTCGCGCCGGTGCCAAGAACTTCAAGGATGTGGTTATCGTGCCAAGCAAGGCTGAGTATGGCGTGCTCCTCGACATCCTCAAGAAGAAGGGTGCTGAGACAGACATCGAGGATAGAAAGATGTTCGCAGAGCGTGCCTTCGGCGTAAGCTCTCATTACGACACAGCTATCCACGCTTGGTTTGCGAAGTAAGAATGAAATTTTAAGCTTAAAATATTTAGTATTACATTACAACAAAAAATGGGATTTTTTTCATTTATTCAGGAAATCGCAATGGACTTGGGTACCGCCAACACCATCATTATCAGTGATGATAAGATTGTGGTGGACGAACCTTCCGTCGTAGCCCTCGACCGCCGCACCGACAAGATGATTGCCGTGGGCGAGAAGGCGAAGATGATGTACGAGAAGACGCATGACAACATCCGTACAATCCGTCCTTTGCGTGATGGCGTTATCGCCGACTTTACTGCCTGTGAGCAGATGATGCGTGGTCTGATAAAAATGGTCCACACAGGAAGCCGTCTGTTCTCTCCTTCACTCCGTATGGTTATCGGTGTGCCATCAGGCTCTACCGAGGTTGAGCTTCGTGCCGTGCGCGACTCTGCCGAGCATGCCGACGGTCGTGACGTATATTTGATTTTTGAGCCTATGGCTGCCGCTATCGGTATCGGTATCGACGTGGAGGCACCAGAGGGCAACATGATAGTTGACATAGGTGGTGGTTCTACCGAGATTGCCGTTATCTCGCTCGGTGGTATCGTAAGCAACAACTCCATCCGTACGGCAGGCGACGATCTCACAGCCGACATCCAGGAGTACATGAGCCGTCAGCACAACGTGAAGGTCAGCGAGCGTATGGCTGAGCGTATCAAGATACACGTGGGCTCTGCCTTGACCGACCTCGGCGACGAGGCTCCTGAGGACTTCATCGTGCATGGTCCTAACCGCATCACCGCCCTCCCTATGGAGGTGCCTGTATGCTACCAGGAGATTGCCCACTGCCTCGACAAGACCGTGGCTAAGATTGAGAACGCCGTGCTCTCTGCCTTGGAGAACACTCCTCCTGAGCTTTACGCCGACATCGTGAAGAACGGTATCTGGCTTTCTGGTGGCGGTGCCTTGCTCCGTGGCTTGGACAAGCGTCTCCAGGACAAGATCAACATCCCATTCCATATCGCCGAGGACCCATTGCACAGCGTGGCAAAGGGCGCAGGTATCGCATTGAAGAATGTGGATCGTTTCTCATTCCTCATGAGATAATAATAAGATTATTCGATAAGTTTCGTGACTTCTATATGGGAAGTTAAGGGAATTTAAGGGAAGTTATAGAAGTTAAGGGACAAGTGCCTTCTTGCTTTGTGGCGAGAAAAAGCTATTGTCCCTTAACTTCCCTAACGACCGTAGGGAGTGATAACTTCCCTTAACTTCTTCTAGATTCCCATAGCCGAAGTCCCGAAACTTTAATTGTTTAAATAAGTATGCACAACCTTTTAGAGTTTTTGCAGAAATACAACCACTGGTTTGTCTTCGTGATACTCGAAGTGGTGAGCATGGTGCTCTTGTTCCAGTACAACAGCTATCAGGGCAGTGCGTGGTTCTCCACGGCGAACGCCGTGACGGGCAAGCTCTATGAGTGGAATGCCTCGGTGGAGACCTTCTTCTCGCTCACCAAGGTAAACCAGGAACTCACCCAGCGCAACGTGTATCTGGAGCATCAGGTGCAGCAGCTCTCCGATAGCCTCGTACACGTTACGAAGGACAGCTCCGTGCTCCAGCGCGACCAGATGGCGATGCTCCAAAGCTACAAACTGATACCAGCCAAGGTGGTGGACAACAGTCTCGACCGCCCCGACAACCTCATCACCATCGACAAGGGTGCCGCCGACGGCATCCACAAGGACATGGGCGTGGTGAGCGGCACGGGCGTGGTGGGCATCGTGTATCTCGTGGCAGAGCATTACTCGATAGTGATACCTGTGCTCAACACGAAGTCGAACATCAGTTGTACCATCCAGGGCAGGGGCTATTTCGGCTATTTGCGATGGAAGGGAGGCTCCTCGGAACTAGCCTATGTGGAGGAAGTGCCACGCCATGCCCACTTCAAGTTGGGCGACTACATGGTGACCAGCGGTTACAGCGCCGTGTTCCCTCCAGGGGTGAGAGTGGGCAAGATATTGCACGTGTTCAATTCGCAAGACGGATTGAGCTATCGAGTGCAGGTGCGCCTGAGCACCGACTTCGCAAGGCTTCGCGACGTGTGCGTCATCGACGATACCTCGATGAAGGAGAGGGTCGACTTGATGCGTGCGGCTCGTGACAGCATCAAGCCATAAATTATAAACTATGTAACAATGAGTATAGATTTGATGAAACGACTCGCCACTTTCGTGGCGCTCGTGCTGGTGCAGGGACTGGTGTTCAACCATATCCACCTCTTCAACTGCGCCACCCCTTTGCTCTATATCATCATGGTGCTCCATTTCCGCAGGAACCATCCACGTTGGTCGGTGCTTCTTTGGAGCTTCATGCTCGGACTTTGCATCGACGTCTTCGCCAACACGCCAGGCGTTGCGGCGGCATCCATGACGCTCGTGGGGCTCATTCAGCCATACCTCTTCGAGCTCTTCGTGCCTCGCGACAGCGCCGACGACCTGGAGCCTTCGATGCAAACCATCGGCGTGGGCTCTTACCTGCTCTACACGCTGATCATCGTGCTCGTCTATAACCTGGCGTTCTTCACGCTGGAGACCTTCAATTTCTTCAACTGGATGCAGTGGCTCCTTTGCATCGGTGGCAGTTCTGCCATCACCTTCGTGCTCGTCATGGCACTGGAGAGCTTCCGAAGAAAGTAAGGCTATTATATATATAATAAGGTATAAGAGAATTTTTTATGGTGGATTACAATCTTGAAAAGCGTAGATTCGTGATAGGTGGAGTGGCGATAGCGATAGTCGTCATCTACATGATTCGTCTCTTCACGCTTCAGATTATGAGCGACGACTATAAGAAGAACGCCGACTCCAACGCCTTCCTCAAGCAGGTGGAGTTCCCATCTCGTGGTGCCATCTACGACCGCAACGGCAAGCTGATGGTCTATAATCAGCCTTCCTACGACCTCATGGTGGTGATGAACGAGGAGAGCGGACACCTCGACACGATGGAGTTTTGCAACACGCTGGGCATCACCAAGGAGTTTTTCATCCAGCGCATGGACGACATCAAGGACCGCTCCAAGAACCCCGGCTATTCCCGATACACCCAACAGCTCTTCATGAGCCAACTCTCGGACAAGGACTTCAGCGTTTTCCAAGAGAAGATGTTCCGCTTCCCAGGCTTCTACGTGCAGAAGCGAAGCATCCGAGAGTACACCTATCCGTATGCCGCCCACGTGTTGGGCGATGTGGGAGAGGTGTCGGAGGGCGACATCGAGGACGATGAATACTACCAGCCAGGCGACTACATCGGCAAGCTCGGACTGGAGAAAGCCTACGAGAAGCAACTCCGCGGACAGAAGGGAGTCAAAATCATGCTCCGCGATGCCCACGGCAGAATACAGGGCAGTTACCAGAACGGCAAGCTCGACCAGAAGCCAATCGCAGGCAAGGACCTCACGCTTGGCATCGACGTCAACCTACAGGCTCTCGGCGAACGACTCCTACAGGGCAAGATAGGCAGTATCGTCGCCATCGACCCTCGCACGGGCGAAGTCTTGGCGATGGTGTCTTCTCCTACCTACGACCCTCGTCGCTTGGTGGGTAGGATGCGAGGCAAGATGCACCGCTATCTCTCGCAGAACCCTTGGAAGCCACTCCTCAACCGAAGCATCATGGGACAGTATCCTCCTGGTTCCACATTCAAGACCACGCAGGCGCTGACCTACCTCAGCGAAGGCATCATCACCCCTGGCACCGCCTTCCCTTGCAACCACGGCTTCAGCTATAAAGGCTTGCACGTGGGATGCCACGGACACCCTTCGCCTATCGCCCTCGTGGATGCCATCAGCACCTCGTGCAACGGTTACTTCTGCTGGGGACTCTACTATATGATAGGCAACAAGCACAAGTATGGCTCCGTGCAGAATGCGATGACCACCTGGAAAGACTACATGGTGAGCATGGGCTTCGGCTATAAGCTCGGCATCGACCTGCCAGGCGAGAAACGAGGCTTGATACCTAACGCCCAGTTCTACGACAAGGCGTACAAGGGTTCGTGGAACGGACTCACCATCATCAGTATCTCCATCGGTCAGGGCGAGGTAAACCTCACGCCTTTGCAGATAGCCAACCTGGGCGCCACCATCGCCAACCGAGGCTATTACTATGTGCCTCACGTGGTGCGCAAGGTGCAGGGCGAGCCGCTCGACACGCTCTATACTCACAAGCACGTAACCAAGGCTTCGAAGCGAGCTTATGATTACGTGATAGCTGGTATGCGAAGTTCTGCGCTGAAGGGTACGTGTAAGATGCTCGCCAAGTACGACTTCGAGGCTTGCGGCAAGACGGGAACCGCCCAGAACCGTGGTCACGACCACTCCGTGTTCATGGGCTTCGCTCCGATGAACAACCCTAAGATAGCCATCGCCGTGTATGTGGAGAATGGTGGATGGGGTGCCGACTATGGTGTGCCTATCGGCGGACTCATGATGGAGCAATACCTGCATGGCAAGCTTTCGCCTGCTTCGGAAAGTCAGGCGGCTCAGATGCAAGCTAGAAGGATTGCCTATGGCTCTTCGAGCAGATAATGTATTATAAAAATGAGAAATGAGAAATTACAAATGAGAAATGTTCATGTGCAGAATGCCAATGGAAAAATTTCTGTATTTTGATTTCTTGTTTCATTTCTAATTTCTCATTTCTAATTTCTCATTAAGTAAAATGGCTCAATCGAATAACAAACAACCTGGTGTGCTTCGTTCGCTCGACTGGTGGACGATAGGCATTTATCTCGTTCTCCTCATCTTCGGATGGGTGAGCGTTTGCGGTGCCTCTTACACCTATGGCGACAACGAGATATTCAGCCTGGGCGCTCGCTCGGGCATGCAAATCGTATGGATAGGCACGTCGATAGCCTTGGGATTCGTCATTCTGATGCTCGACGACCGATTCTACGATACTTTTTCCTACGTCATCTATGCCGTGCTGATACTCCTGCTCTTCGCCACGATATTCAATCCGCATAGCATCAAGGGCTCGCACTCGTGGCTCGTATTGGGACCTCTCAGACTGCAACCTGCCGAGTTTGGTAAGTTTGCCACAGCACTGGCGGTCGCCAAGTTTATGTCGAGCTATGGCTTCAATATCCACAATCTGAAGCATTTCATGGCGGCGGTGGGCATCATCTTGCTTCCTATGGTTTGCATCGTGGGTCAGCGAGAGACGGGGTCTGCGCTCGTCTATTCCGCCTTCTTCCTCATGCTCTACCGTGAGGGAATGCCTGGGGCGATACTCTTCACAGGCGTGTCGATGGTTGCCTACTTCGTGGTGGGCGTGAAGTACGAGAATGTGATGATGTGGGACACCTATACCTCCGTGGGCAAGTTTGTGGTGTTGCTCTTGGTTCAGATTTTTACGGCAGGCATGGTCTGGTCGTACACAGGCAACAAGAAGCATGCGCTCATCATCGGGGGCTATGCGGTGGGCATTACGCTCCTCTTCGCCCTCTTCTCCACGTATGTCATTCCGTTCGACATCGTGTGGGTGCAGCTCTTCCTCTGTGCGGCGATGATAGGTTTCCTCGTGTATCACGGTCTTCGCACACGATACAAGAATTATTTTCTCATCTCCTTGTTCTCCATCGGAAGCATCGTGTTCTTTTACAGTGCCGACTATGTGCTCAACAATGTGATGGAGCCTCACCAGCGTGTGCGTATCAACGTGCTCCTCGGTCTCGACGAAGACTTGGCAGGCGCAGGATATAATGTGCATCAGAGCGAGATAGCCATCGGTTCGGGTGGCTTGCAGGGCAAGGGATTCCTCAATGGCACGCAGACCAAGCTGAAGTTCGTGCCTGAGCAGGATACCGACTTCATCTTCTGCACGGTGGGTGAGGAGGAAGGATTCCTCGGCTCGGCAGGTGTGTTGTTGCTCTTCCTGATGCTGATATTGAGGTTGATGCACTTGGCGGAGCGACAACCCTATAAGTTCGGGCGAATATACGGCTATTGTGTGCTCTCGGTGTTCCTCTTCCACTTGTTTATCAATGTGGGAATGGTGCTGGGCTTGACGCCAGTCATCGGTATTCCGTTGCCGTTCTTCAGCTATGGTGGTTCATCCCTCTGGGGATTCACCATCCTGCTGTTCATCTTCCTGAGAATAGATGCTGGTAGGAATCTGGTGAGAAGCTGAGACTGATTACTGATTACGATTACAGTTCGGTTTCCGTAGGTGGGTGGTGACGGTGACAGTGACAGTTCGAAAATACGCATATATATAATAAGGTATAAAAGAAAAATCCTCTTGAAAGAGACTGCTCTTATGAACGAGCCTCTTGCAAGAGGATTTTTTTAGTTTTTCGAAATCTTCACTCCGATGTCGCTCACGCCAGGCAGGATTTCTCGCTTCATGTCGTGGCGGATGGCGATGTGGATGGAGTCGCCTTGGTGCATCTGATAGAGGTTGATGGGAAAGTTGTACTGGATGTAGCTGATGCCTTGTCCCTTGCTCACGCCGTTTTGGTCGATGAGCTGGCAATTCACGGTGTCTACCTTGCACTCGGCAGGTATCTTGCGCTTGTTGTGGTAGATGTTTTGCTCCACGATGAGCGTCAGGCTCATGAAAGGATAGTCGTTTGTGATGCGCAGCCCCAAGGTTTCTTTGTAATGGCCGCTTTCCAGCAAAGGCGGAATCTCAAACGAGAGCGTGTCGTTCTTCTCCCATCCCGCTATCGGTGTATGAGCATATTCATCGAATATCGTGCCCTGATAGCAAGAGGAGAAGACGCCTGTCGTGGCAAACAGTGCTCCCATTACGACAACCAAATATCTTAGTCTTTTCATTCTAATCCTTATTGTGCATTACCTTCTCCCTGTGGCTTAGGGGCATCTTGTGGCTTTGCGCTATTCTGTGTTTTCTCGCCTTGCTGAGCCTGCTGAGGGCGAGA
Source organism: Bacteroidaceae bacterium (assembly GCA_963660215.1). Classification (GTDB taxonomy): domain Bacteria; phylum Bacteroidota; class Bacteroidia; order Bacteroidales; family Bacteroidaceae; genus Prevotella. The sequence goes on from CAVKXW010000005.1 coordinate 7,863, forward strand.
ACCACGGTTGTTGTTGCGGTTATCGCCTCGGCGATTGTTGTTCTGAGGGCGACGGTCGCCACGGTCGTTTCTTCTGCGTTCGCCTTGCGGTTTGCGCTCACCGTTCTGCTGACGATTCTCGCCCTGTGCATTGTTGCTTGGTTGGGCATTGCGGTTCTTGTTGTTTCCTCCGTTGTTTCCCTTGCCATTTCCGTTCTTGCCTCCCTTCTTCTTTTTCTTCGCTTTGTCGAATCGGCTGAGGTCAGCCTCGGCGAGCAGGTCGATAGGCTTTTCGCTTGGCTTCACCTTGCCATTCTCCAAGAGGCTGAGTGGCTTTTCACCCTGTCGGTTCATCTCGATGATTTCCTTGGCACGCTCGGCGGTGATGGTCTCCAGGTTGGAAGCCAAGTTCTTGTCGCTGGAGTAGGTTATCATACCTGAAAGGATATCTACCTTAAACTGGTGGAACTCGCCGTCAGCTGTCTGGAGCACGGCATCCTTAGGAGGCAACTTGCGACTAGCCTCCACATAGTTGTCCACCTCGTAGTTGAGGCAACACTTCAACTTGGCGCACATGCCAGCCAACTTCTGAGGGTTCAGGGAGATGTCCTGATAGCGAGCGGCATTGGTGCTCACGCTCACGAAGTTCTTCATCCATGTGGCACAGCAGAGCTCTCTGCCGCAAGGGCCTGTTCCACCAATGCGCCCAGCCTCCTGTCGGGCACCTATCTGCTTCATCTCGATGCGCACGTGGAAGGTGTCTGCCAATACCTTGATGAGCTGGCGGAAGTCCACACGCTCGTCGGCGATGTAATAGAAGATGGCTTTGTTGCCGTCGCCTTGGTACTCCACGTCTCCGATTTTCATCTTCAATCCGAGGTCCTTGGCTATCTGACGGCTCTGAATCATGGTGTCGTGTTCACGAGCCTTCGCCTCCTTCGCCTTGTCGAGGTCCACCTGCTTGGCGATGCGATAGATGCGTTTGATGTCATCCATCGACTTTAGATTGGCTTTCTTGATTTGTAGCTTCACGAGTCGTCCTGTCAGGGTCACTACGCCAATGTCATGGCCTGGGTTGGCTTCTACGGCAACAATATCACCCTTTTTCAAGTCAAGGTTGTTCACATTGTGGTAATATCCCTTTCGGGTGTTCTTGAATTGCACCTCCACGAGGTCGGTGCTCTCAGCGTTTCCTGGCACGTCGGCAAGCCAGTCGTATGTGTTGAGCTGTCGGTCCTGTCGACCGCACGCCTTGCAACATAGACCTCTGTCGCATCCATTCCACATTCTGAATTTCATATTCTTGTAGTCCATCTATTTCAATGTTAAATGTTAAGTGTTAAATGTTAAGTTGGGCTGTCGCCTTCCTTATTTTATATATTGTTTTATTTTCTGATGAGCAGCACGATGATTTTCAGTGCCATGTCGAAGAAGACTATCTTCGGGTTGGCGTTCTGGGCGATGAATCGCTTGCTCTCCTCGAAGAGATTGGAGATGTCGATGATGTTCGCCTCGTTGATGAATCGGGCGAAGTTCTTGGTAAAGTCTTCTTCTTCTTGCGTCATGTAGCAGAGTGCCTGATTGCGAAAGTTGTACATGAAACTTTCTCTCAGCATGTGCATGAAGTAGTTTATCATGCGCTTCTGCTTCTCGCGTCCGAAAGTCGATACCACCTCGCTCCATTTCTTCAGGTCGTGGATGTTTCGCATGTAAGCGAGTCGCATCAACATGATGAACATATCTAGGTGCTGACGGTTTTCATTGCCCGAGTCAAGCTCTTCTAGGGCAAGATTCCAGTTCCCGTTGGCTATTCTGGCGATGCGATGCGCCATCTCGGTATCTAAAGCTCTTCGCTCAATCAGCGCTTTCTCTAGTTCCTCAGTGCTTATCTTCTTGAAATCGATGCGTTGGGCACGGCTCCTGATGGTTTCGAGCAAAAGCTCAGGTTGCTCACTAACCAAGAGGAAAAGGGTTTGTCGAGGAGGCTCTTCCAGAAGCTTCAGTATTTTGTTTGCGCTGGTGAGGTTCATTCTCTCTGGTAGCCATATCACGCTTATCTTGTAGCCGCCTTGGCTCGACATCATGCAGAGTTCTCTAGATAGTGCATCCGTCTCCTCTGCGGTGATGATGGCCTGCTTGTTGAAGTCTGCGTCCGACTTGCCCATGCGTTTCATCCAGTCGCTTATCAAGACGTAAGGACCTTCGGCGAGTAACATCTCTCGCCATTCCTTGATGAAGTCGAGACTCGTAGGCGTATGGTCGGAACCCATGTCGGAGAGCTTGATGGTAGGGAAGGTGAAGTGGAGGTCGGGATGCTCCCATTTGCCGAGCATCGCTGTGGCTCTGCGCTCCTGTTCTTTCCTAGCCGCTTCCTCAGGACTTTCCATCGACATGAAGTTGTCGGCATCATCAGAAGACGCATTCTTTGCCTCTTTCTCTCCCAGGAGATAGCTGGCGAAAGCCAATGCCAAGGCGAGCTTGCCACAGCCTTGCGGACCGCAGAACATCATCGCATGAGGCACACGATTCTCCTGAACCATCTCCATCAGACGGTTCCAAACCTCTTGCTGACCTATAACTTCGCTACGCTTCATTTAATGTTAAATGTTAAAACAGTATCTTTGCTATTTGCTTCACGCTATCCACCGCCGATACGGTGAAGAAGTGTACATTGTTGTATCCGTGCTCGAAGAGATCCTTCACCTGCTGGGTAGTCCACTCTATGCCGAGTGCCTTGGCATCCTCATCGGTCTTGCACTTCAGTACCTCGCTTGCCAATTCGTCAGGGATGTCACAATGGAAGGTCTTTGGCACCACGGTGAGCTGACTCAACTTGGCAAATGGCTTGATCGCTGGGATGATAGGGATGGTGATGCCCATCTGGCGAGCCTTGTCCACAAACTCATAAAACTTCTGGTTGTCGTAGAAGAGCTGGGTAACGGCGTATGCTGCGCCGAGCTGTTGCTTCTCCAGGAGGTGTTGTATGTCTTGCTCCATGTTAGGAGCCTCCTCGTGCTTCTCTGGATAGCAAGCCACGCCACAACAGAACTTCTCGCCAGGGTGTTTTATCTCTGTGCCGTCGAAGAAGAAACCGTCATTAAACTGGTTGATTTGCTTCAAGAGGTCGGTGGCGTGGGCATGACCGTTAGGGGTAGGGGTGAACTGGCGGTCTTCCTTCGCCTTGTCGCCACGGAGCACCAACACATTCGAGATGCCGAGGAACTGGAGGTCGAGCAACTCGTACTCGATGTCTTCCTTCGTGGCACCACTACAGATGATGTGCGGAATGACAGGGATGTCATACTTGTTCTGGATGGCGCCTGCGATGGCAACCGTGCCTGGGCGACGGCGCACACGTTGGCGAGTCAAGAGACCATTCTCTAGCTCCTTGTAAACGTATTCGCTGTGATGTGTCGTTATGTTGATAAACCTAGGGGCGAACTCCTTCAGTGCGTCGATGGTGCGGAATAGAGCCGCCGTACCATTGCCCTTCAGAGGAGGCAAAACCTCGAACGAAAAGCCACGCTTGTCGCCCTCTTGATTGAGAAAATCTGCTATGTTCATATTACGTAATATCTATTTTGGTTGCAAATTTACAAAAAAAATAGGGGAAAAGTGCATTTCGAGCGTAATATTTTAAAAGAATTTGCGTATATTGGTTAGATAATAACCAAAATATTAAAGAGATAAATAAAATCAAAACCTAAAAATAATGGAACAAAATGAAAAGGGCTCTAAGGCCTATCTTATCTCAATCGTGATGGTCGCCGTCCTCGGCGGCTTGCTTTTCGGTTACGATACCGCCGTGATATCGGGCGCCGAGAAGGGATTGCAGGCATTCTTCAAGGGTGCCAATGATTTCGAGTACACCGACTTTATGCACGGATTTACTTCTTCCAGTGCGTTGATTGGCTGTATCATCGGTAGTTCATTGTCTGGTCTCTTCGCCAGCAAGTTTGGTCGCAAGCGCTCGCTCATCTTTGCGGGTATCTGCTTCTTCCTCTCCGCTTGGGGCTCCATGGAGCCTGAGACCTATCTCCTGCCACAGGGACAGGCAGACTGGACGTTGCTCGTGGTCTTCAACTTCTACCGTGTCTTAGGTGGCATCGGTGTGGGAATGGCTTCCGCCATCTGTCCTATGTACATCGGTGAGATTGCGCCTAGCAATGTGCGTGGTATGTTGGTGAGCTGGAACCAGTTTGCCATCATCTTCGGTCAGTTGGTGGTTTACTTCGTCAACTTCATCATCATGGGCGAGCATGCCAACCCTATCTATGATGCCGCAGGTGCCATCGCCAACTGGGCTGACGCCGAGTGGACCGTGGAGACAGGCTGGAGATATATGTTCGGTTCGGAGATGGTTCCTGCCGGTCTCTTCACCTTCCTCATCTGCTTCGTGCCTGAGACCCCTCGCTATCTCGTGATGGTGGGTCAGGACGAGAAGGCTTACGGCATTCTCTCCAAGATTAACGGTTCTTTTGCGGCTAAGGAAATCATCAACGACATCAAGAATACCGTTACCGTGAAGACCGAGAAGCTCTTCTCTTACGGTTTCATGTGCATCTTCGTGGGCATCATGCTCTCAGTATTCCAGCAGGCAGTAGGTATCAACGCCGTGCTTTACTATGCTCCTCGTATCTTCCAGGATATGGGTATGGGCAACCCAATGGTTCAGACCGTCATCATGGGTGTCGTGAACATCTCGTTCACCCTCGTGGCAGTGTTCACAGTAGAGAAACTCGGTCGCAAGCCATTGCTCATCTGTGGTTCTCTCGGTATGGCTCTCGGTGCCATCGGTGTGGCTCTGACCTTCGGTAATGCCGCTTTGAGCACGGTTACGATGATTAGCATCATGGTGTATAGCGCCAGCTTCATGTTCTCTTGGGGACCTATCGCTTGGGTGCTCATCGCCGAGCTGTTCCCTAACACCATCCGTGGTGCAGCCGTTGCCATCGCCGTTGCCTTCCAGTGGATATTCAACTTCATCGTAAGTTCCACCTTCGTGCCAATGTTCAACATGCACCTCACCCCAGGCGATGACTTCGGTCACTGGTTCACCTACGGCCTCTACGGAGCCATCTGTATCATTGCCGCCCTCTTCGTTTGGAAGCTCGTGCCAGAGACCAAGGGCAAGAGCTTGGAGGATATGAGCAAGTTGTGGAGAAAGAAATAAAAATACTTTGTGAGTCCTAGCCCTTCGGGGTTAGGCTCTAGATAAAAAATAAAAAGAGAGGCGCGATAGTCGAAAGACCATCGCGCCTTATTTAGTTTTCATCTGAGTGATAAGTTCAGTTTACATATATTTGTAAGTTGTTTAATTTTTAAGAGAGTATTAACATATATATTTGTAAGTTTTTGTGCTTACTTTTTGTTCAATCTTTTTTTTTATATGTATCTTCTTACTCTATTGTTTAGAGTGAAACCTCAAGCATAGCCTGATATGGATACTGGTATCCCTGGTAATTGTAAGTCTTCAATGCGTCAGTCTTCATATCGTTCTCTACCGTGATGGCACCTGGTGTCAAGTAAATAGCCAATTCCTTTCTTTGGTTGTCTTTTCTCGTGCCAATAAATGCCGTCGAGTAGTTGGTAGCACCACCATAGAATTTAAATCTGACAACCTTACCCTCGCTGTTGGTGTATTGAATGTCGTCTGCGACAATGAGGAACATCTTGCTGTCGTAGCTATAAGGAATCAACTTGATGTTCATTGTCTGGTTAGGAAGTTCAGCCACTTCTTTCTTGATAGTTTCATTGGAAATGTATTTTGCAAACTTGGAAACCTCCACATTCGCAACGGTGAGTGTGCTGTCAGAACTTCTAAAATTACAATAAGTAGATAGGCTGTCCTTATCAAACTTCTTTGATTCGTCAGACTCGTTTATACTTGCAGGGAGGAGCAAGCCACAACCATGGGAGCCCTGAATCTCGCTGAAGAGTGCTGCGGTCTCAGCTTCTGAAGGCCACTGGAATCCATTTCCGCTATCAGAGTTACAAGAAGTGAATGCGAAGGCAGCTGCAAATATTGCTGCAAGTGATAGTAATTTGATCTTTTTCATTTTTCTATTATGTTTGTTATTTTATGTTTTTGCATTACTATAACGCAAAGGTACAAAAAACTTGCATCATTTTTAGGTTAATATCAGTTAATTTTTTATTTTCTTCCGTATTAAGTGGTATTTTTGTATATAATTTAACAAAATCAGACGATGAAAAAGAAATTAAACGCAAAGCTTCAGTTGCTTGGCTTCTCTCTGGTCATGGCATTGGCGGCAGTCTTGGTGATGGGAGGATATGAACCTAGTGAGGCAGTTGCATCTAGTTCTGCTCAATCCATGCCTGTTGGGGATGCTATGGGGCTGGAAATCCCGACTTATAAGGGTAAGTTGTCGCAAACTATCAAGCGTAGGGTGGCCTATACCGTATCTTATAACCACGATACTCGCCAGCCTAACTGGGTGGCGTGGACGCTGACTCGTGAGCACGCCCAGGGCAAGTTGCCTCGTGGGGACTTCGAGGACGACATGGACATGCCATCTCCCAAAGGTACGAAGGCGGATTATTATAACAGTGGATTCGATCGAGGACACATGTGTCCGGCTGGCGACAACAAGTGGAGCCAAAAGGCGATGGACGAGTGCTTCCTGATGACCAATATGTGTCCGCAGACCCACGCTCTCAACGCTGGTATCTGGAACAGCATCGAACAGCAATGCCGCACGTGGGCGAAGAAGTATGGCAAGGTATACATCGTCTGTGGTCCCATCTATCTCAACAAGCAGCATCGCAAGCTTGGCAAGAACAAGGTGGTGGTGCCCGATGCCTTCTTCAAGGTCATCCTCCGCACTGGCAAGAATCCGCAAGCCATCGGTTTCATCTGTCGCAATCAGAATGCGAAGGGATTGCAGAAGAAAGACTTTGTCAACTCGGTGGACGAGGTGGAGCGCATCACGGGCTACGACTTCTTCTCGAAGTTGCCTGATAACGTAGAGAAAAAGGTGGAAGCCCATGCCGACATCAATCTATGGTAAGGTTGATGTTTGGGCAATCTAAGGTAAGAAAAAAGGACTTCCCTTGGTGGAAAGTCCTTTTTGCGAAGATTCTGTGACTCGCATGGGGCTCGAACCCATGACCCCAACATTAAAAGTGTTGTGCTCTACCTGCTGAGCTAGCGAGTCAATCTTCTGCTTTATGTTTCAAAAGCGAGTGCAAAGGTACAACTTATTTTTGAAACTGCCAAATATTTAGCTTGTTTTTTGCTGATTTTCTGCTAATTTAGCCCAAAAACTACTCTTCTTTGGTCTCTGAAAGCGTTATTTCCTCGTGATATTGTGGTTTTTCTCTCGTCACATATCTCTGCCAGTAGGCTATGAGAAGGGTGGTGAGAGGCAGGGCTACTATCAAGCCGATAAAGCCTAATAAGGCGCCCCATACCGAGAGACTCAAGAGCAGGATGGCTGGGTTCAGTCCCATCGCCTTGCCCATAATCTTAGGGGTCACTATCATATCGGTAATCACCTGTACCACGCAGAATACCAAGACAGCCAAGCCGAATACCACCCAGAAGTTCTGCCCCGTATCAGCCGCCTTGAGCATGGCGAGGAAAGCCGTTGGGATGAGGGCGAATGTGTGCAGATAAGGCACCAGGTCCATGATGCCTATCAAGATGCCAAGGCCTATTGCCATCGGGAAACCGATGATGGTGAAGCCGATGCAGAACATGATGCCCATGCAGAGTGCCACCATTCCCTGACCTCTGATATAATTGTTCAGCTCACGTTCCGCATCCTTCATCAGAGAATGCCAGAACGGACGGCTCTTCTTCGGGAAGATGCGCACCCAGTTGGCGGTCAGCGTCTCATAGTCGAGCAAGATGAAGAACATATATAATAAGGTAATCATCGAGGCGATGATGCTGATGATGATGTTAGCCGTCTGTCCGAGCACCGAGAACACCTTAGGCATGGAGGTTTTGAGGGCATCGCTGAAGTCCTTGCTCTTCAAGAAGTGCTCTATCTGGTCTTGGTTGGCTTGCATCCAGTCGCGTATCATCACCGTCAGGTTGTTGGTGTGCGTGGTCTGGTGAATCCATCGAGTCAGTACCTCGCCGAGCTTGTCAAACTGGTCTATCATCTGAGGGATGATGAGCCACAGTACGCCACCGATGACGCCGATGGCCGCTCCCATCGCCAGAATGATGGACACGGCACGTATCTTGATGTGGAGCTTGTTCTCGATAAACTTCACGACAGGGTAGAGCAGGTAAGCGAAAAACCATGCGATGAAGAATGGCAAGAGCACCTCGCTCAGATAATTGGTGATGTAGAGCACCGCAAAGACGATGAGGGCTATGCCTGCCCATCGTATGAACCTATCGAATGTAATTTCCTTTGGCATAATTAAGAATTAATAATTAATAAATGGGAATGATGGTTCCCTCTTCATTATTCATATATAATTCAGTTCTTCCAGATGTTTCGATTTTGCGCTATTTTTCACTTCTCGCTATCCAATGCCTTCTTGTAGCAGTCGCGGCAGAGTGGCTCATACTCGTCTTTCTCGCCGAGCAACACACGGCGCTCGTTGTTCACGAGTCGGTGGCTCACGTATGCCAGGGCCCCACACTTCACGCAGATGGCGTGTACCTTGGTTACCTCGTCGGCGATGGCGCAGAGCGCAGGGATCGGACCGAAGGGAATGCCCTTGAAGTCCATGTCCAGACCAGCCACGATGACACGCACGCCACGGTTGGCTAGCTCGTTGCACACCTCCACCAAGCCATTGTCCAAGAACTGAGCCTCGTCGATACCCACTACGTCGATATCCGAAGCCAATAGCAAAATAGATCCAGAGGAGTCGATAGGAGTAGACCGGATGGAGTTCTGGTCGTGGCTCACTACATCTTCCTCGGAGTAACGAGTGTCGAGCGAAGGCTTGAATATCTCCACCTTCTGCTTGGCGAACTTCGCACGCTTCATTCTTCGTATCAATTCCTCTGTTTTTCCGGAGAACATTGATCCGCACACCACTTCAATTCTGCCGGGACGGTGTGTCTCCCCAATTAGATTTTCTGTCATTTCGGGGGCAAAATTACTAATAAGGTTTTAAAAAATGCAAAGAAAAGCCTTTTTTTTTTGCTAAGAAAGATTTATTAACTACATTTGCGGTCTGTATGGGCATATTATATATCGTACCGACTCCTGTTGGCAACATGGAGGACATGACAATGCGAGCCATTCGGGTTCTGAAGGAAGCCGACTTGGTGCTCGCCGAGGACACTCGCACGTCGAGTGTCCTGCTGAAGCATTTCGATATCAAGAATCGATTAGTGGCTCACCATAAGTTCAATGAGCATGGCACGACGGCTGGCATCGTAGACCGCCTGAAGGCAGGCGAGACCATCGCCCTGATAAGCGACGCGGGTACGCCGGGCATCAGCGACCCTGGCTTCTACCTGGCTCGTGAGGCTGCCAAGGCGGGCATCACCGTACAGACCCTTCCGGGGGCTACGGCTTGCATCCCAGCCATCGTCTCGTCGGGCTTGCCTTGCGACCGCTTCTGCTTCGAGGGATTCATCCCGCAGAAGAAGGGACGGCAGACATACCTCGAATCCCTCAGGGACGAGGTGCGCACGATGATATTCTATGAGTCGCCTTACAGGGTGGTGAAGACCCTGCAGCAGTTTGCCGAGGTCTTCGGCGAGGACAGGCAGGTGAGCTGTTGCCGAGAAATCTCCAAGGTACACGAGGAGAGCGTGCGAGGTACGCTAGCCGAGGTCATCGCCCATTTCGAGGAGACCGAGCCTAGGGGCGAGTTCGTCATCGTATTGGCTGGCAAGGACCCCAAGCAGCTCAAGGAGGAACAGAAAGAAAAGCGACGCGAAGAGCGTAAAAAAAATAATCATAATAATAACAACTAAGGAGAACGATTATGAAAAAGCTATTATTTGCGGCTTGCTTAGCTGCTTTTTGCTTGTCTAGTTGTAACAACGGCAAGAACGAACCGAATGTGGCAAATCAGCAACAGAATGATTCGCTGAACAGTATCATTGCTCAGAAGGATAGCGAGCTCAATGATATGATGGGTACCTTGAACGAGATTCAAGACGGTCTTAACCAGATTAACGAGGCAGAGCACCGCGTTACTATCTTGAAGGATGGCGAAGGCGTGAACAAGAAACAGCAACTCAAGGAGAGCGTGCAGTTCATCGCTACACGCATGCAGCAGAACAGAGAATTGCTTGCCAAGTTGCAGAAGCAGCTCGCCAACAGCTCTTTCCAGGGCGAACAGCTCAAGAAAGCAATAGATAACCTTCAGAAGCAGATAGAGGAGAAGGATAAGCAACTGCAGGAGCTTCGCCAGGAGTTGGACAGCAAGGATATTCACATCGCCGAGCTTGACGAGACTATCAACAACCTGAATACGAAGACCAGCCAGCTCACCACCGAGAGTGCCAAGAAGACGGAGACCATCAATGCCCAGGATAAGCAGCTCAATACGGCTTGGTATGTATTCGGTACCAAGAAGGAGCTGAAGAACCAGCATATCATCGAGGATGGCAAGGTGATGACCGGCAGTTTCAACAAGAGCTATTTTACCAAGGTGGACATTCGTAACATCTCGGAGATTAAGCTCTACTCTAAGTCTGCCAAGTTGCTCACCACCCATCCATCAAGTTCTTATACCTTGGTTCGTGATGCCAACAAGCAGTATACCCTTCGCATCACCAACTCCCAGATATTCTGGAGCACCAGCAAGTATTTGGTAGTGTTGGTTAAATAAAAGTAAAAGGGTAAAAAGGTAAAAGGGTTAAAAAGATAAAACCCTAGATATGAGAAACCTCCCAATGTCAGGAATGGCATTGGGAGGTTTTTCGTATTATCTCTTCCTGGCGAAGAAATCTTGCATGAGTGCCCGACACTCGTCTTCCAGTACGCCCGATGTAACTTGGGTCTTGGGGTGCAGCGCGTTGGGGGCATATTTTGTATATCCTCTTTTTTCATCGCTTGCCCCATACACGATGCGGCTTATCTGAGCCCATCCTAGCGCACCTGCGCACATCACGCATGGCTCCACGGTGACGTAGAGCGTGCAGTCCTTGAGGTATTTTCCCCCCAGCATATTGGCTCCCGATGTGATGGCTTGCATCTCTGCATGGGCGGTTACGTCGGTCAGCATCTCCGTGAGGTTGTGTGCCCTGGAGATGATGCGGTCTTGGCATACGATGACGGCTCCTACGGGAATCTCGTCTTCGTCGAAGGCGGCCTGTGCCTCCAGCAAGGCACGGCGCATGTATTCTTCGTCTTTTTTCTTATTATCTTCCATGTTGCTTTGTTTTTGCTTTTTCTTATGCAAAAATACATAAAAAACTTTGAAGTGTGAAGGAAAATGCTTATTTTTGCAAGATAATAGTAAAAAATAAAATGGCTGCGCATAATGATTTGGGCTCATGGGGCGAGGACGAGGCTGCTCTCTTGCTGGAAGACGAAGGGTACGTGATCCTGGAACGCGACTGGAAGATGGATAGGCGCGACTTGGATATCGTGGCTCTTTCGCCCGATGGCTATACCTTGGTGGTGATAGAGGTGAAGACTCGCGCCGATGATGTGCTACAGACCCCCGAAGAGTCGGTAGACCAGCGCAAGATGCGCAATCTGGCTCTTGCCGCCAATGCCTATGTCAAGGAGCGACAGATAGACAAGCCTCTGCGCTTCGACATCATATCGGTGCTGGGCGCTGGAAGACAACTCAAGGACATCAAGCATTTCAAGGATGCTTTCAACCCGATGCTCATATTATAATAAGGTGAAAATGGAAACAAAGATTATAAGATTAGACGAAATAGATTCCACCAATCGCTATCTCAAGGAATTGGCGGATTACGACGAAGATGCACTTACCCTAGCCGTGGCAGACTATCAGACGGCAGGCAAAGGCCAGGGAACCCATTCCTGGGAGGGAGAGCGAGGCAAGAACTTGCTGTTTAGCCTCTTGGTATGCCCTCGTTGGGTGCCTGTGCGCAAGCAGTTCTTGCTGTCGGAGGCGGGTGCTCTCGCCATCAAGGATGCCTTGGATTCCTATGCCGATGGCTTTTCGCTGAAGTGGCCTAACGACATCTATTGGGAAGACAAGAAGATTAGCGGCACGCTGATAGAGACTTCCATCGACTCGAAGGGCATCAAGCGTTGCATCTTCGGTGTGGGCATCAACATCAACCAGATGCAGTTCCTGAGCGATGCGCCCAATCCCGTGTCGCTTGCCCAGATAGTGGGCCATGAGGTGGATAGGGAAGAGGTGCTTCGGAAGATTGTCGAGGCATTTGGCAAGTACTATGAGTTGCTGCGCCGTGCCGACTATCAGGATGTGTCGGGCATCTATCATCTCTCGCTCTACCGTCGCAAGGGCTATCATTGGTATGAGGACGAGGACGGCAAGTTTGAGGGAGCCTTCGTCGAGGTGGAGGACGACGGACATCTTGTATTGCACGACAAGCAGGGCGTGATTCGCTCGTATGCCTTCGGCGAAATCAAGTTCTTGCTTGACGCTTGACACTTGACGCTTTCAAGAATGTATTCATTCGAAAATAAACATTATAAAGAAAATAACATGGCAAAGTTTAAGAGAATTCTTTTGAAATTGAGCGGTGAGAGCTTGATGGGCAAGCAGAGCTTCGGCATCGACCCTGAGCGCTTGAGTGATTATGCTAAGCAGATCAAGGAGGTACACGAGATGGGTGTGCAGATAGGCATCGTCATAGGCGGTGGCAACATCTTCCGTGGATTGAGCGGAAGCCAGAAGGGCTTCGACCGTGTGAAGGGCGACCAGATGGGCATGTGCGCCACGGTCATCAACTCGTTGGCCCTGAGCAGTGCGCTGGGTGCGTTGGGCGTGAAGAACAAGGTATTGACGGCTATCCGCATGGAGCCTATCGGCGAGTTCTATACCAAGTGGAAGGCCATCGAGGCGATGGAGCAGGGGTACATCTGCATCTTCTCGGCAGGTACAGGCAGCCCTTACTTCACCACCGACACGGGCTCTTCGCTCCGAGGCATCGAGATAGAGGCCGACGTGATGCTGAAGGGCACTCGTGTGGACGGCATCTATACCGCCGACCCGGAGAAGGATCCTACCGCCACCAAGTTTAAGGACATCACATACGATGAGATTTACACCAAGGGCTTGAAGGTGATGGACCTCACCGCCACCACCATGTGCAAGGAGAACAACCTGCCTATCTATGTGTTCAACATGGATGTGGTGGGCAACCTGAAGAAAGTGATGGAAGGCGAGGAAATCGGTACCCTCGTGCACAACTAAGGATAAAGACTAAAGCCAAAAAGCCTAGGGCGATTGCCCTAGGCTTTTTGCTTATCTAGTTAAGATGCTTATTATTTCTTGAGGTTTTTCACAGCCGAGATGACGACGTATGCCAGAATGACCAGCCACCAGCCTTCCAGGAATCCCTTGGCTCCATCCACGATTACCGAGATGGCGAGGATGATGAGGGTGAGGATGGCGAAGCTATACTTGATTTCATTGCCCTTGAACGACCATTGCTTGAACTTCAGGGCGAAGAGTGGCATCTCGCAAACTAACAACCAACTGGTTATGAGGATGAGCCCCAGCACGATGAACACGCTCCAGCTATAGCCTTCGAGCCAGAATGGGTTGAACACTACCAGCGAACCCCAGAATAGGGCATTGGCAGGCGTTGGCACACCGATGAAAGAGGTGGTCTGTCGCTCGTCGAGGTTGAACTTGGCTAGTCGCAGCGCCGAGAAGGCTGCGATGATGAATGCCGCGTAGGGCAACCATGGGCGCAAGGGCTCCATGAATGCCGGATACTCCATCACGTAGAGCTGTGAGAAGACGATGGTGGCTGGAGCCACTCCGAAGGTCACGTCGTCGGCGAGCGAGTCGAGCTCCTTGCCGATGGGTGAGGAAACATGGAGCAGGCGGGCGCTCATGCCGTCGAAAAAGTCGAATACTGCTCCGATGATGATCCACAACAATGCCATCTCGGGGTTGCCTCCGAAGGCAAACGATGTGGCGATGCAGCCCGAAACCAGGTTGCAGCATGTTATCGTGTTTGGAATGTGTTTCTTGATGCTCATTATTTTAATTTTGCTATAATGGTTTGGTCGCCCGTGGTAGACTGTCCCATCTTCACGCATACCTCGGTGCCGACAGGCAGATACACGTCTACGCGCGAACCTAGTTTGATAAATCCCAGGTGCTCGTCGATATAGCACTCCTCGCCAGCCTTGGCGTATGTCACGATGCGTCGGGCCACGGCGCCTGCTATCTGTCGGCAGAGCACGTCGGTGCCCTCTGGGGTGGTGATCATCACGTCGGCGTGCTCGTTTTCCTCGCTAGCCTTGGGCAGCCATGCCTTGTGGTAGTTGCCGTCCACATGCTTTACGAATTTTACCTTTCCGTCTACGGGGAACCAGTTGGCATGTACGTTCCAAAGGCTCATGAAGATGGATATCATCAAGCGTCGGTCGCCAAAGTAAGGGGCGCTGTCCACCTCCTCGATGACCACGATCTTGCCGTCGGCAGGTGCTACCACCAACTTCTGGGTGTCCTCTACGTTGAGGTAGCGGATGGGGCAACGATAGAAATTGAGCACGATGCAGTATACCGTGCCAAAAATTGCAACAAAAGCCCAGAAAGGAATCTTGTTGTCTAGGGTTGCCCATAATATCGCCGCGATGGCTACTAATGCTATCATTCCGTACACCAGTTGGTCGGTGCCTTCACGATGCAGTCTTATCTTTTTCAGTTTCTTTATTTTTTGTCCCATAAGGTAGGATTAAGTTTTTACTAGGTGCAAAGGTACGTCATTTTTGTGGTTTTTGCAAATTTTTGTAGCATTTCTTTTGGTAATATCAACTTTTAGCAGTAACTTTGGGCTCAAATTTAAGAAATTCATTCAAAATAATGGAAGATTTTGTTCATTTGCATGTGCACACTCAGTACTCCATCCTCGATGGTCAGTCCAAGATTCCTAAGCTCGTGGACAAGGCCATCAATGATGGCATGAAGGGTATGGCGGTGACCGACCATGGTGTGATGTTTGGCATCAAGGAGCTCACCGACTACTGCGCCAAGGTCAACAAAGACCGCAAGAAGGAGGGCTTGGAGCCCTTCAAGCCCATCATCGGATGCGAGATGTACGTGGCTCACCGCCGCAAGGAAGACCGTGAGAGGGACAAGGGCGACATGAGCGGTTACCACCTCATCGTGCTAGCCAAGAACTACAATGGATACAAGAACCTCATCAAGCTGGTGAGCAATTCGTGGGTGGATGGTTACTACATGCGCCCACGTACCGACCGTGCCGACCTGGAGAAATATCACGAGGACCTCATCGTCTGCTCGGCGTGTATCGCCGGCGAGGTGCCTAAGAAGATATTGCAGGGCGACATCGCCGGGGCTCGCGAGGCATGCGAATGGTATCACAACCTCTTCGGCGACGACTACTACCTGGAGCTTCAGCGCCACAAGGTGACCGACCCGAGCGTGCTCGCCAACCGTGAGGCTTACGACCTGCAACAGAAGGCCAACAAGGTGCTCATCGAGTTTGCCAAGGAATATGGCATCAAGCTGGTGTGCACCAACGACGTGCACTTCGAGGACAAGGAGACCGCCGAGGCCCACGACCACCTGCTCTGCATCGCCACGGGCAAGGACCTCGACGACCCTAACCGCATGCGCTACTCCAAGCAGGAATGGTTTAAGACCCGCCAGGAGATGAACGACATTTTTTCTGACGTGCCTGAGGCCTTGTCGAATACGCTCGAAGTGCTCGACAAGGTGGAGATATACAGCATCGACCACGGTCCTATCATGCCATTCTTCCCTATCCCGGAGAGCTTCGGTACGGAGGAGCAGTTGCGTGAGCGTGTCTCGGAGCAAGACCTCTATAATGAATTTACCACCGACGAGAATGGGCAGAACCCGTTGCCTCCAGAGGAGGGACAGAAGGTGATCGACCGCCTCGGTGGTTACGACAAGATATATCGTATCAAGTTTGAGGCAGAGTATCTGCGCCACCTTGCCTACGAGGGAGCGAAGAAGCTCTATGGCGACCCATTGCCAGAGAATGTGGACGAGCATGTGAACTTCGAGCTGCACGTGATGAAGACCATGGGTTTCCCTGGTTACTTCTTGATAGTGAGCGACTTCATCCGTGCCGCCCGCGAGGAGCTGGGCGTGATGGTAGGTCCTGGCCGTGGTTCGGCGGCTGGTTCCGTGGTGGCTTATTGCTTGGGTATCACCAAGATAGACCCACTGAAGTACGACCTCCTGTTCGAGCGTTTCTTGAACCCAGACCGTGTGAACCTGCCTGATATCGATACCGACTTCGATGATGATGGTCGAGGCAAGGTGCTGCGCTGGGTGATGGACAAGTACGGGCACGAGAACTGTGCCCATATCATCACATACGGCTCCATGGCGACCAAGAACTCTATCAAGGATGTCGCCCGAGTGGAAAAATTGCCATTGGACAAGGCGAACGCCCTCTGCAAGGCTATCCCCGACAGATTGCCTGACGGGGCGAAGATGAACCTGACCAATGCCATCAAGTATACCCCGGAACTGAAAGAGGCTGAGTTCTCCATGGACCCTCGCGAGAGCAATACCATCAAGTATGCCAAGATGCTGGAGGGTACCATTCGTGGTACAGGTATCCACGCCTGTGGTTTTATCATCTGCCGCGACCCTATCAGCAACTGGGTGCCTGTCTCCACAGCCGACGACCCTGATTTCCCAGGCTTGAAAACCGCTGTGACGCAATACGATGGTCATGTCATCGAGTCTACGGGTCTTATCAAGATGGACTTCCTGGGCTTGAAGACCCTCTCCGAGATGAAGGAGGCTTGCAAGGTCATCAAGCAGACCACGGGCGATGTCATCGACCTCGACACATTGCCTATCGACGATGAATTGACTTACAAACTTTATCAGGAGGGGCGCACCATCGGTACCTTCCAGTTTGAGTCGCCTGGTATGCAGAAATATCTGCGTGAGCTGAAGCCTACGGTGTTCGAGGACCTCATCGCCATGAACGCCCTCTATCGCCCGGGACCTATGGACTACATCCCTTCCTTCA
This sequence comes from Bacteroidaceae bacterium, assembly GCA_963660215.1. Classification (GTDB taxonomy): domain Bacteria; phylum Bacteroidota; class Bacteroidia; order Bacteroidales; family Bacteroidaceae; genus Prevotella. Next base: position 24,961 of record CAVKXW010000005.1, read on the forward strand.
TCGCCCGTAAGAACGGACAGGAGGAAATCAAGTACGACATCCCTTGCATGGAGAAGTACCTGAAGGATACATACGGCATCACCGTGTATCAGGAGCAGGTGATGCTCCTCTCCCGACAGTTGGCCAGCTTCACACGAGGCGAGTCTGACGCCCTGCGTAAGGCGATGGGTAAGAAGAAAAAGGCCATCGTAGATGCGATGAAGCCTAAGTTTATCAAGCAAGGTCAGGAGAATGGTCACGACCCAGCGGTGCTGGAGAAGATTTGGGGCGACTGGGAGAAGTTTGCCTCCTACGCCTTCAACAAGTCGCACGCCACCTGCTACTCATGGGTGGCTTACCAGACCGCCTACCTCAAGGCACACTACCCTGCCGAGTATATGGCAGCCTTGATGACCCGACGCTTCGCACAGATTACGGAAATCACCAAGTTGATGGAAGAGTGCCAGTCGATGGGCATCAAGACCCTTGGACCAGACGTGAACGAGAGTTACCGCGAGTTTGGTGTCAACGAGCATGGCGAGATACGCTTCGGCCTCTCCGCCATCAAGGGCATGGGAGCGCCTGCCGCCGACGCCATCGTGAACGAGCGCCTGAAGAACGGTCCCTACAAGGACATCTTCGACTTCGCCGAGCGTGTCGACTTCTCCAACGTGAACCGCAAGGCATTCGAGACCTTGGCGCTGAGCGGTGGATTCGACAGTTTCGGCATCCGTCGCGAGCAGTTCTTCGGCAAGAACGGCAAGGGCGACACCTTCCTCGACACCCTGGTGCGCTATGGCCAGCTCTACCAGCAGGAGCAGCGAGAGGCAGCCACCTCGCTCTTTGGTGGAGCCGAGGCGGTGGAGATAGCCCATCCGCCTATCCCCGAGGGCGATACATGGAGCTCCATCGAGCGTCTGAACAGGGAGCGAGAGCTCGTGGGCATCTATCTCTCCGCCCATCCGCTCGACGACTATAGCATCATCCTCAACCAGATGTGCAACACCCATTGCTCCGAGCTGGGCAACAAGCCGGAGCTTGCCAAGAAGGAGGATGTGGTGCTGGGCGGCATCATCACGGGGGTGAAGTCGAAGTTCACCAAGACGGGCAAGCCTTGCGGCTTCGTCACCATCGAGGATTTCGAGGGCTCTGGCGAGCTGGCGCTCTTCGGCGAAGACTGGGGCAAGTGGCGAGGCATGCTGGTGGAGGGCAGCACCATCTACATCACCGCTCGCTGCGTGTCGAAATATGGCAATTCCAACTACCTCGACTTCCAGATAGGCTCCATCGAGTATCTGCAGACGGTGAAGGAGAAGCGCATCGAGCGCCTGACCATCGTGGTGGACAGCGATGTGGTGGACGATGTGTTGGTAAACAACCTGCAAACCATCCTGGAGCACGACGAGGGCAGGGCGCAGCTCTACGTGCAAATTCACGACGTGGAGACCAACATGCGCATCACGATGAGGGCGAGGGAGCACTCGGTGGGTGTGAGCCATGAGCTGATACAGTTTGTGGAGCAGCATCCCAAGATGTCTTATCAGATCAATTAATTAACAAAACATATAAAAACAAAACAAAGAAAATGGAAGTAACAATTACAACAGAGAATTTTGAGAGCTACAAGAATGGTGAGCTCCCATTGGTAGTGGATTTGTGGGCTACATGGTGCGGTCCTTGCCGCCAGATTGCCCCTATCGTGTCCGAGCTTGCCGAGGAGTTCGACGGCAAGCTGGTGGTAGGCAAGTGCGACGTAGAGGAGAACGATGACATCGCCATGGAGTTTGGCGTGCGCAACATCCCGACCATCCTCTTCTTCAAGGGCGGTCAGTTGGTAGACAAGTTCGTGGGCGCAGCTAACAAGTCGACCCTCACCGAGAAGTTCCAGGCTCTCCTTTCATAGGAGCCTGGAGAGGTGAAAAGGTCAAAAGGTCAACTGGTCAACCGTCACTTTTAGATAGTTGTGCAAAAACATAGCCTTCTTATTAGGTCTTATTATTAAAGAATAGTATATTATTATTAAGGGATTATGATAAATAGCTTTAATCCCAATTACTATACTATATATAATAATGTAAAATAAAGGGAATTTCCTAAAGGCTTAAAAGGGGAGTGGTCTATATGTGCAACTAACTAAAAGTGACGGTTGACCAGTTGACCTTTTGACCTTTTTCGATGCTTATGGGTGGATGGCTCTCGCCCCCTCCAAAAATGCGTCCCGACGTAGGCTTTGCTACGTCGGGACGTAATTTCCTCAGCGTCGTGACGTAGGAAAGGCTACGTCGTGACGTATTCTCAGGGGGTAAATTCTCATGTCTTGTGCTTCGGGCGTAAGTCGCCCTTTTTACCACTCCACGCTTCTCGTTCCATCTTCTTCGGTGGTGATTGTCACCTTGGTGCAATCCTCTGGCAGTAGGTCTTCTATCAGCTCCGGCCACTCCAGGAAGCAGAGGTTGCCGCTATAGAAATAGTCTTCGTATCCCATGTCGTAAACCTCGTCGAGCTTCTTGATGCGGTAGAAGTCGAAGTGGTAGATAGGCGAACCGTCGCCTGCGGTGTATTCGTTGACGAGGGCGAAGGTAGGAGAGGTGATGACATCCTCCACACCCAGCTCCTCGCAGATGGCTTTTACGAAAGTTGTCTTTCCGGCGCCCATCTTGCCATAGAAGGCGAAGACCTTGCCGCTGCCCATGTTTGCCAAGAACTCCTTGGCTGCCTCGTGGATGGTGTCTAATGAGTCAATCTTGATTTTCATTGTCTTTTATCCTATGTTTTCTATATTTTCCTATTCAGGGTGCGAAAGTACAAAGATTTTTTGAGATAGGCCGTATCTTTGGCTATTAAGAAAAGTTAAATAAAACAATATTTGCCGTATTTCTCCATTATATATAAAATATAAAAAAGAAAGAATGCTCAAGATAGTAATGATTATGCTTTGCGGAATAGGTACGGGCTATCTGCTCCGCAATAAGAAACTGGGTGCCATCGGCCGCATCATCACGGCTCTGATATGGGTGCTCCTCTTCCTGCTCGGCATCGAGGTGGGGGGCAATCCTCGTATCGTCGATGGTTTGCGAACCCTCGGCCTGGAGGCTGTGCTGCTCGCCCTTGCTGGCTGTGTAGGGAGCATATTCTTCGCTTGGGCCTTGTGGAGGATGGTAAACCGAAAGGAGGCTTCGCCAGCCAAGGAGGAAGGGGGCGTGCGATGAAGGGCAGCTTGATAATCGTGGGCTTCTTCGTGCTTGGCATCATCGTGGGGCTTCTCGATGTGGTGCCGCAATCGTTCATGGATAGCGATGCCAGTTATTGTGCCCTTTGCTGCCTGATGTTCTGCGTGGGCATCAGTATAGGGAGCGACACCTCGGTGTTGAGGAGTTTCCGGCAGGTGAATCCTCGGTTGATGCTACTGCCCGTGATGACCATCCTCGGCACCTTGGCAGGATGTGCGGCGGTCTCCCTGCTGCTCAGCCATCGCCAGCTCGCCGATTGCCTCGCCATCGGCTCGGGCTTCGGCTACTATTCGCTTTCGAGCATTTTTATCACGGAGTATCGTGGTGCCGAATTGGGTACCATGGCTCTGCTCGCCAATATCTGTCGAGAGATTCTCACCTTGCTGTGTGCGCCGCTACTGGCCAAGTATTTTGGCAAGCTGGCACCGATCAGCGTAGGGGGAGCCACCTCGATGGATACCACCCTGCCTGTCATCACGAGGGCTTCGGGCGAGAAGTACGTCATCCTCTCCATCTACCATGGCTTCTGTGTCGACTTCTCGGTGCCTTTCCTAGTCACTTTCTTCTGTTCCCTGTAGAGTGTGGGCAAGTGCTAGAATCCTTCTAGCTCGTAATATTCGTCGTTGAGGTCGATGTCTTGTGTCTCGTTTTCCTCCAGGAGGTTTTCTTCCTCATGGGCGTTTGCTTTGCCCGAAGTCTCTTTCTGGATGATTTCCTCTGGCTCTTCCAGCAGGGGCTCCTTGCTTATCTTGAGCGGTGCCAGGTGCTGGGTGTAGAACAGCGTGTAGTCATCGTAGCTCAGGCTGGTGCCCAGCAGGTTGAGGTTTGCCTCGCTGACGACGATGGCTCGTGCCCCCTTCTCTAGCTGTCGGGTGATGGCGCTCTGCCCCTGCACGGCGTTGGCGTACAGGCGGGCTTCGTCGTAATTGCGGAATCCCTTGATTTGCATGCGGTGCAATCCGCCCTGCTCGTCTATCTGGATGTCGAAATTGCGCACTAGATAGGAGGTGAAGTTATATTTTGCCACCTCGAAGAGCAGTTGGTTCTCGTTGATGGAGTCGGGTGCATAGGCCAGCAGGAAGACGAAAGGCTGGTTTCTCTCCTCGCTGAACACCTTGGGTTGGAAAGCGTCGCTTTCGTTGAGCACCTCGTCGCGATGGCTCCATACCTTGGCGAGGTCGAAGGTTCCTCCTCTCAGTTGTCTGCCTGCTTTCACGCCGTTCAGAATCATGCCTGCCATCTCGCTCAGTCGGCTGTTGGGATATTTCTCCACCACCGTTTTCATGTCGGCGAGACAAGCCTCGATGTTGCCCTCGTGCAGTTGTGTGATACCCCCGATGAAGAGGAACTTGTCTCTGTTCTCTCCCTCGGGATAGCGCTGGTCTGAGATGGTGCGGTTTTGCTCCACCTGTCGGTATCGTCCTTCCTTGAAGTGGTCGTAGGTGGCGGCATATAGCGAGTCTTCCATCTGCACTCCCATCTTGGCATCCTCCTCGTAATAGGGCGATGATAGCAGGGCGGTCCAGTGGCTGTCGGCATAATCTGCCTTCAGCTTGCCTAGGTAAACGCTTGCCGTCTGCGGTTGCCTCCTGAGCTGGTGGAGCAGGTAGAGATGGTAATAGACATCGTCTAGGTGCGGATAGTCGGGATGTTCCTTCTCCAGGCGCACAAGCAGCTTCTCGCTCTCGTCGAGATTGTCGAGCTGGTCTTTCAGGATGATGCCAGCATGCAGGAGGCCGTCGGCCAGAATCTGATTGCTCTCTGCCATCTGCTCGGCGGTCAGCGGTATCTGGGCTAGGTAATAGGCGCGTTGGTGAGGGTCGTTGCCTGGTTCCGTGTCGGTCTCTCTCTCCCTTTCGAGGCTGGTCTTTTGGACTTCATGCAGCAGGGAGTCGCGCTGGGCTTCCGACATCTCGTCTGCGCCTTGGGCGGTGGAAACCACCGTTTGGTTGCTGCGCTGCCAGTTGTCGATGTTCTGTCGCTTGCCCCATAGCTTCTGAAACTGGAGCTTGCCTTGTGCTACCGCGGTTGGTGAATAGAAATACCAGGTGTTGCTCTGGCTTCCTTCTAGGTTTCTGTCTAGGGTTCCACCGACGTTTCTGCCCATGCTTCCACCGACGTTTCTGCCAGTGCTTCCATTGGCGTTCCTGCCCATGTTTCCTCCGAAGTCCCCGTTCTTTTCATTTTGTTCTGTGGCTTCCAGCTCAGCCTGTCTGCGCTTCTCCTCCTTCTCCTTTTTCTTCAGGTTTTCTATCACTCGGTCGATGGCAGCGTTTCTGTCGGCTTCGCTCATCTTGGCTAGGCTTTGCAGCGAGTCTTGCAGGGCGATGGCGTCGGTGTAAGGCACCAGCTCGTCTAGCACCTTCGAGCGATGGGAGAGGGGCTTGTAGTCTGGGCGGTCTTGATCCAGCAGGCCGAGGGCGGCGTCATAGCAACGCTTCGCATTGCCAAACTGGTAGCGTTGCCAGTATACATTGCCGAGGCGCAGGAGTAAGATGCCCTTTTCTGTGCCATTGCGTGTGGCGAGTGCTACGCCCTTCTCGTAGGCACGGATGGCTTGCAGGGTATCCCTCTGCTGTAGGTGTATGTTGCCGATGGCATAGTAAACCTGGTCTAGGAATGCTTGGTTCTTGTCGCTGGCAGCCATGCGTCTTAGCTTGCTTACCATGCGGGCGGCATTGCCCTTCGCCATCACTTCGGTCATGGCGATACGGGCGTTGAACTCCAGTTCGTAGGGCGGATTGAGGCGTATCACGTGCTTGAAAGCCCGATAAGCCTCCAGGGTGTGCGATGCTTCTAGGCTGGCAGGGGTGTCTTGGCGTTGTGCCAGGTCGGCATGAATCTGCCCCATCAGAAACCACAGGCGTGCTTTCTGCTTTCGTCTCATCTCGTGGCCGATGGCTTTTCTGAGATAAGGGATGGCCTCGGGATAGCGATGGGTATGGATATAGAAGAGAGCATAGGTGTTGTCCCATTCTCGCTGTGCCCGCCAGTGGATGGAGTCACCGCGCTCGATGTTGCGTATCACATCTTCGGCGTCATAGGTCCATCCGGCTTCGATATAACTCTTGGCAAGCCACGCCTGCGCCTTGTCGTAGATGGCTGGTTGGGTGGCGAAGAGGCGGCTCATGTAGGCGAAGGTGGCTGCTGCCGACAGAAAGTCGCCCTCGAAAAACTGCGCCCTGCCCATCAGCATCCATGCCTTCCAGATAAAGGGATTGTATTCCTTTCGGCTGAGCCATTCGCGGTCGCGTGCCGTCTTGCGTCTGTCTTTGTTCCATACGGGGCGGCGCTTGATGCTGTGCTGATGGATGGCTTTCTCGCATTTCTCGATGGCTCGGTCGTAGTTTGCCTTGCCTATCTGTCGCGAGTTCTTGTTAGAAACGGTGTAGTAGGGGATTGGCTCGGCAAAGTTGTCCTTGTTGCCTTCCTCCTTTTCTAGCGATGCGTCGATATAAGCCACCGTGCCGTTGTAATAGGTGTTGTATCTTGCGTTGAAGGCATGCCACCATCTGCTCTGCGCCGTGTTTCGCTGCGTAGAGCATCCTGCCAATACCAACGGCAAGATGCCGATGGCGAAGAAAACGATGTGGTATGCCTTGCCTTTCATCTCAGAAAAAACATTAAACTCCTAACTTCAAGCTCTTCGCAATCTTAGCGATGGCGAAGAGGATGATGCTCACGAAGATGATGGTGGCGCCCGATGGCACATTGAGCTGATAGCTGGCATAGAGCCCCGCGAGGCAGTCTATCCATCCTATCAGGATGCTCACGCCAATCATCTTCTTATAGCTGTAGGTGAAGAGGTTGGCGGTCATCTGTGGTATGGTGAGCAAGCTGATGGCGAGCACGATGCCCACCATCTTGAGGGTGGCGACGATGGTCATGGCGATGAGCGTCATCATCAGGTATTCCATAGCCGTGACGGGCAGGTGCTGCGAGCGAGCGAAGGTGCTGTCGAAGGCGATGCTCTGTATCGGGCGTAGCAAGAAGCAGAACAGCAATCCTACGAAGAGAGTGAGACCGGCCAGGAGCCAGAGGTCGGCACAGTCAATGGCGAGGATGCTGCCAAAGAGAAACGAGGGCAGGTCGGGCATGAAGCCTGGCGTGAGGAAGCAACAGATGATGCCCACGCTCATGCCCAATGTCCAGAACATGGCGATTGCCGAATCCTTTCTGACATCTTTCTTCCTTGCCATCCACTGCACGCCGAAAGCGCTCAGTATGGCAAATGCCATGGCGGAAAGTATGGGGTTGAGGCCCGCAAACACGCCAATGCCGATGCCGCCAAACGAGGCATGGGTGATGCCACCGCTGATGAACACCAGACGGCGTGTGACGATGTAGGTGCCTACAAAGCCGCACAGGATGCTGGCCAGGAAAGCTCCTATCAGTGCGTTCTGAAAAAATGTATATTGCAGTATTTCCATTTTGCTTCACTCTTCGTTCTTCGTTCTTCACTCTTCACTTAGAAATCCAATGACTTCGTCCTTCAGTTGGTTGGGCAGGTTGATGCCCCTGAGGATGAGGCTCCTGCTCCATCCCGCCACCTCCTCGGGCTGCATGGTGTAGAGCACGTCGGCGAATTCCTCCACTTCCTCGTCGGTGTATTCGTCGGCAGCCCGTCCCTTGTATCGGTCGAGCTCTTCGTCATCATAATATTCTATCTCCTTGGTGGCAGCCTCCATCATGCACTCTTGCTCGCATTTGGCGTTGTCGCCGTTGCAGGTGTTGCACGAGATGCCCTCTTGTAGCGGCTCCTCGTCCTCGCCCTTCTTATGGGAGAGGATGCCCAAGATGGCGGATATGATTCCTAGTGCCACCAATGCCAAAACTAAATATAGCATATTGATTCTTCACTCATCATTCTTCACTATTCACTCTCCTCTATCTCAAACCCTATCTTCTTTAGGTCTTCCCAGAAATGAGGGTACGACTTGCTCACCACCTCAGGGTTGTTGATGTCCAGTTGCGGAACCTTGAAGGCGAGCGGAGCGAATGCCATCGCCATGCGGTGGTCCTCGTAGGTGTCTATCGGCTCGAAAGTAGGCTCGCAGGTGGTGCCGTCCCATACCAAGGTGTTGTTGTTTTCGTCGTATATCACATAGCCCACCTTGCGCAGCTCTTTCTTCAGCGCTTCGATGCGGTCGGTCTCCTTGATTTTCAAGCTGGCAAGTCCCGTGAACCTAAACTTCACGCCCAGGGCGCAGCAAGCCACCACGATGGTCTGTGCCAAGTCTGGCGAACCCGAGAAGTCATAATCGAACCGTGGCAGGAGGCAACGGTGTGCCTTGAGGCTGACTTGCGAGATGCAATCGTTCTTCTCAAACTCGCTCTTCACACCGAGCAGGCTGAAGATGTATTTCACCACCGAGTCGCCCTGCTTCGAACAGTCCATCAGTCCCTCCAGTTTCACCAGGGAGTCTGGATTGCCGTTCAGAGCCATCATCTCATACCAATAGGAAGATGCGCTCCAGTCGTTTTCTATCTGGTAAGCCACTGCTTGATAGGGTTGCGGCTTCACGGTTATGGTATCTACGTCGGTCCATTCTGCGTCGGCTCCATATTCCTTCATGGTCCAAAGCGTAAGGTCGATGTATGGTCGAGAGGCTATCTCGCCTGTCAGTCTCAGTTCCAGTCCCTTCTTCAGTATAGGGCCTATCATGAGCAGGGCGGAGATGTATTGCGAGCTCACGTTGCCCACTACCTCCAGGTGTCCGCCTTCCAGCGCCTTGCCCTTGATGTGGAGTGGGGGATAGCCCTCTTTCTTCTCATACTGGATGTCGGCACCCAGGTATCGCAGGGCATCCACCAATACGGCGATAGGGCGGTTTTGCATGCGTTCGGTGCCCGTGATGATATGCTCGCCCTCTGTGGCCGAGAGATAGGCGGTCATGAATCGCATGGCTGTGCCTGCCGCCTTGATGTTGATCTCGTAAGGCATGTCCTTCAGGGCGGCTATGATGACCTTGGTGTCGTCGCAGTCGCTCAGGTTGTTGGGGTGTATGTTTCCGCCTGCCAAGGCATTGATTACCAGGGCACGGTTGCTGATGCTCTTGGATGCAGGCAGATTGATGCTTGCGTTGATTTGGCTTGGAGCCTTGATTGTATATTTCATCGTCTGTTTTTATTTCTCTTATGCTTATACTTCTTGATGTCGCAGGAATACTACCTCTTTACAACGACTGTCTCTATTTTCCTTACCGTATCCTTGATGTATCTGATAGGCAGGTCTGCCTCTTCGTCGGGCATCTCGTCCCATGTCCTGGTGGCGGCCGAAGCAGGGCGCACCTTCTTCGGGCCTGGCATCAGAGGCGAATAGTATAGAACTTGCCTGATGCGCTGGACTTGCTCTAGGGTGAATCGCATGCTGAAGCAGATGCTGTAGTCCATGAGGTTGTCTGCCAGCCATTCTTGCTTTTGGCTATTGTCGCGCTTGGCGAGGATGCGCATGCTCAGTGTTGTGTCTTTCTTGATGGCTTGGGCTTCCTTGATGTAGTCGCTGAGCCATTGGGTGTAGGCGACGCGATTGTAGCTAGGGGTGTCGGTGCAATAATCTGAGTCATCGTCGTTATCGACAGGTTCGCTGCTATCGTCGTTCTTTTCCTCGGCGAAGGCATGGAAAAGGCCCAGATAGTGCCCCAGCTCGTGTGCCAGTGTGGCGTTAGGGTCGGCAGTGTTATACTGGTAGCCTTTGCTCTCCTTGTCGGTGGTGTATCTCGTGCCCTCGTATTTCTGGTCTACATAGAGTGCGTTGATGGATATGCAATAAGGAAAACTGCTTGGCTTGCTGAGTGGATAATTCTTGCCGTCGCTCAAGCCGTCTATCTCTGGATAGCCTTTCACTTGGTAAGGCAGATGGCTGATGCCTAGCGTGGTGCTGCCTGCGTCTGTCTTCTTGAAGGCATACACCATCACGTTGATGTAGTCATTCTGGTTCCAGCAATATTTCGCATAACTCTTGTCTTGCATGAATTGCTCGCAGTCGAACTCGGCATCCGTGGTCTTGATGTATTCCACGCCAGGGGTGCTGAGCTTTTTGCCGTTCTCGTCTTTTTCGGCAAGCTCAAACTGCACGTGGATATTCTCGCTGGCCACTGTGTCGAGCTGCTGGTTGTATACATTGCCCTGGTAGAGCTCGTTCACATTGGCGAGAATCTTCTTTAGTCGGGCGTGGGAGATATACTGACTTTCGTTCTTGCTGTCTTGGTAGAATACGTGGAAGATGACGGGCAGGTGATATATGTAATCATCGCCGGTGATGACGTCGCTGTCGCGGTCTTGTCCATTCTCGGTAATCGGTGTGTCACCGATGATGTCTTCGGAATCTTTACATGAGCAGAGCCCGAGGGTAATCAGGACGAGGAAAAATAATGTTATTTGTTTCATGCGCGTACCTTGTTTATTATATGACAGTGCAAAAATACAAAATAAAAGGCAGATAGCCGAGGAAACAATCTAAAACTTTATGAAATCATTTAAAAAACTTCGGACTTCGGGCTTGAAAACGTATGTTTTTAGGTAAAAATATCCTCTTGATATATGTCAAGTCGCTAACAAATTGTAAACTGAAGGCCGTGAAAACGGGTGTACTTATTCTTCTCGCTCTTTTAAAGTGCATAAAAATATGCTCTGAAATAACAAATTGTAAGTTTGTGTGCGCTTTCAATCGAAAAGTAAAACATGGGTATTTTTTTTGATAAAATAGCGTTAAGGAATTATCCAGTTTGCGAAAATCATATTACCTTTGCATCAGAAAAAGAAATAAACAACAAACAATAACGATCTAAAAATAAGCAATATGAAACGAGTTATATTATTCTCATTGATGGCTTTAATGACCGTAGCAGCTTTCGGTCGCAAGCACGTAGAGAACGCAACAGTAGTAGCTGACACTATTTTCTATGCAGAAAATATGAGTAACGTGGCTAGTGCAGAACAGGCTAGTTATTACAGACTGCTGATGACTACAGGCACTGGCATCAATAAGAAGGATGTCTTCCAGGACTTCTATATGAACGGCAATCTCCGCGCTGAGGGTGGCTATAGCTTCATCGACCTCGGTAACGACCGCAATACCATCTTCAATGGCGAGGTTACTACCTACTATAAGAATGGTAAGGAGAAATGGCACGGCAAGTACGTGAATGGCAAGCGTGAGGGCTACTTCACATTGCAGCTCCGTGAGGGTGGCGTAGCTGTCGTACAGTTCAAGAACGGCAAGTCTGTTCATGACTACTTCATGGTAACTTACAGCGACGGTACTTCTGAGAAGAGAAATCTCTCTGAGATCAAGCAGTTCATGTAAGATGCAAAAGACGACATTGATTATTTCGTGAAAAAATAAAATCTCTCTTATATAAATTAAAATTTTATGTTGATATGACCAATATGGGGATGGCTTCCGTGAGGAAGCGATCCCCATCCTTTTTTTATTATTTACAACAAAGGCTAGCTGGAATATTTCCTGCTAGCCTTTGTTGGTATTATCTTTATAAGTCGAGGTCAACCTCCACAGGGCAGTGGTCGCTGCCCATAATCTCCGTATGTATCTTAGCCTCTGTTATCTTCTCCTTGATGCTGTCTGATACCAGGAAGTAGTCGATGCGCCAACCTGCGTTCTTCTCTCTTGCCTTGAATCGGTAAGACCACCACGAATAGGTTACTTCCTCTGGATGCAGATAGCGGAAACTGTCGGTGAATCCGTCGTTCAAGAGGATGGTCATCTTCTCTCGCTCCTCGTCGGTGAAGCCTGCGTTGCGGCGGTTGGTCTTCGGGTTCTTGATGTCTATCTCCTCGTGAGCCACATTGAGGTCGCCACAGATTATCACAGGCTTCTTGGCATCCAATGCCTTCAAGAACTTACGGAAGTCATCCTCCCAAGTCATGCGATAGTCGAGGCGCTTTAGCTCGGTCTGTGAGTTGGGGGTATAGCAGGTAACGAGATAGAAGTTGTCATATTCCAGAGTAATGATTCTGCCCTCGTGGTCGTGCTCCTCCACACCTATGCCATAGCTTACGCTCATTGGCTTGTGCTTGGTATAGATGGCTGTGCCCGAATACCCTTTCTTCTCGGCATAGTTCCAGTAACTCTCATAACCCTCGAAGCTGAGGTCGAGCTGACCTTCCTGCATCTTCGTCTCTTGCAGACAGAAGAAATCTGCATCGAGTGCCTTGAACTGGCTCTCAAAGTCCTTGCCTACGACTGCACGCAAGCCATTCACATTCCAAGATATAAACTTTAGCATTGTCTTTATAGTGTTAAATGTTAATTAGATTCTCTTACTCTCCCCTCTCAGCAGGCTCATGAACTCCTGGCGGGTGTTGAGCGACTTGAATACGCCGCTGTAATCGCTCGTCGTGGTGATGGAGCCTTGTTTCTCCACACCTCTCATCTGCATACACATGTGCTTCGCCTCGATAACCACCATCACGCCTTGTGGATTCAAGGTCTCTTGGATGCAGTCCTTGATTTGCTGGGTGAGGCGTTCCTGTACTTGCAGGCGATGGCTGTAGATGTCCACCACTCGTGCTATCTTGCTCAGTCCTGTTATCTTGCCGTTTGGGATATACGCCACGTGTACCTTGCCGTAGAAAGGCAGCATGTGGTGCTCGCACATCGAGAAGAAGTCGATGTCCTTCACGATGACCATCTGGTCGTATTTCTCCTCGAAGAGGGCATCGGTCAGTACCTTGTGTGGGTCTTGTGTATAGCCACGAGTCAGTATCTGCATTGCCTTTGCCACACGCATCGGTGTTTTTTCCAGTCCCTCGCGCTCTGGGTCTTCGCCCAATAGCTTGAGTACTTCCTTATAGTGTCCTGCGAGTTCGTCTAGTCCCTCGCGAAATTCTGTTTCTGGATTCATCCTTATCAATTAAAAATTAAGAATTAAGAATTAAGAATGTATATGAAGGAGGGCGTATGCCTCATTCTTAATTATACATTATTAATTCTTAATTATATTAGTATTGTACAGTAATCTGTCCCTTCACGAGGCAAGCCTGCTTGTATCCCATCGCCTTCACCTTGGCTAGCATCTTCTGGGCATCGCTCAGGTTGCGGAAGTTGCCCATACGGCAAATCCATCTTGGCGAGTAGAAGTGTACGTAGACAGGTTGGTCTGGGAAACTCATCTTCAGGGCGTTGCCTGTCTGCTCTGCCTTTTGGCGGTCGGTACGAGAGTTGCCTCCTGCGTATGCCTGTACTCTATATCCTGTTACCTTGTAGCTCTTGCGCATCACCTTCTTGCGCATATCCACTACAGGTGTCTCGTTTTCTTGCTTATTGCTATCAGGCTTGGCTGTAGCGTTGTTGTGCTGACCCTCCGTTGTCTTATGCTGAGGCTCAGTGGTCTTGTGTTGAAGCTCGTTCTTGTGCTGAGGTTCAACGGTCTTGTTGTCTTGTGGCGTAGTCTTAGTAGTCGTTTTGTTATCTTGTGGCGCAGTCGCCTTTCCGTTCACCAATTCGTCGATAGCCTTGCTTTGGTGCACGGTTACAGTGCCCAGTCCCGGTGTCTTCTGCTGGATATGATCCAGGTACTTCTGTGCTTGACACGCCAATGACGAACTGAGAATGATGAACAGTGTGATGACGAATTGTTTCATGACTATATTATATATAATAATGTATATATTGGGTTGTTTAAGAAAATAGGAGAAGGGATGCCCTTCCTTGGTGCGGAAGAGTATCCCTTCGGATGATATTCTTCCGAATTACTTCTTCCAAGCGTCGATGATACCCTTGAAGTCAGCAGCCTTCAAAGAAGCGCCACCGATCAAGCCACCGTCGATGTTTGGCTTAGCGAAGAGCTCAGGAGCGTTGCTAGCCTTGCAGCTACCACCGTAGAGGATAGTTGTGTCCTCAGCAGCCTCGTTGCCATACTTCTCAGCTACGATAGAGCGGATGTATGCCAACATCTCCTCAGCCTGGTCAGAAGTAGCGGTCTTACCTGTACCGATGGCCCAGATTGGCTCGTAAGCGAGGATGATGTTCTTCCAAGCGTCAGCGCTCAAGTGGAATACTGAACCTTCCAACTCAGCCTTAACAACCTCGTTCTGCTTCTCTGCCTCACGCTCCTCAAGAGTCTCGCCGCAGCAGAAGATAACCTTCAAGCCGTTAGCCAAAGCCAACTCTACCTTCTCCTTCAAGATCTCTGCTGTCTCGCCATAGTACTGACGACGCTCTGAGTGACCGAGGATCACGTACTGAGCACCTGTGCTCTTTACCATCTCTGCTGAAACCTCACCAGTGTAAGCACCCTTGGCCTTGTCAGCGCAGTTCTCAGCACCGAGACCTACTACCTCAGAATCCAAAACCTGAGCTACTGAAGCCAAGTGGATGAAAGGAGTGCAGATGATAACGCCACAGTTTGGCTTGTCTGCTACCAAAGCCTCGTTGATTTCCTTAGCGAGAGCTACACCGTCCTGCAGGTTCATGTTCATTTTCCAGTTGCCTGCTACAATTTTCTTTCTCATTTTTCTTTTCTTTTTAAAAGTTGATAATATTTTGTTTGAATTCTCTTTCTTTCTTACCCATGCGCCCCAAGCCCATAGTCTGTCTGCCAAGGTGAGCAATGCCAGGGGGATGACAAACCATCCGATGATGGTGGCTATCTTCTTGCTTGCGCTTATCTCTGGCATCTTTCCTAGCTCCGATTGCTCCAGTGGCTTTTCGTCGCTGAAGTCGGGCAGGTCGTTGTGGCTCCATTTCTGTATGATGGTGCCGTCCTTCAAGAGGAGCAGTCCTGGGTTGCTGCGTATCACGGTCTTCAGCGTGGTCTCGTCCGTGGTATAGAAGGGATATTCCGCTCCCGTGATGTCCTGCCAGTGCTTGATGGCTTTCTCTGCGCTCGCCGTGAGGCAGAGGAACTTGTAGCCGTGGTCGTTGGCATATTCGTATATCTCGTCGATGGTGCCGAAGTTGCTGTCGTCGGCGTGCTCCAGATGGGGCGAAACCAGGAGGAAGGTATATCCCTTGTCGTGTATCACCTCTTGGGTGATGTCCTCGCCAGTCTTCGTGTCCTCGATGCTGAAGTCGTGGATAGGAGGCACGTAGCCTTCTTCCGTCTGCACCGTCTTGCTGTCGATAAACTTCCAGGTGGAGTCGGGATAGTTGTCGAGCGTAAACTCTTTCCTTTCTCCGTTCTTCTCCAGGATGAAGGTGGTGTCAAACTTCGGTTGCTTGGCACCCTTCGGTATCTCCATGCCCTTGGCGATGTTGGCTCCGATGTGGTAAGGGCGGAAGTCGAACTGCGGTAGGTACCACAGGCTCCACAGACTCATGATGATGGAGTAGAGGAAGGTGAAGTTAATCACGATCCACTGCGTAGGCTTCGATATGAGTCGAGGCATCTCCAGGGGTTTCTTCCAGAGCAAGATGGCGATGGCGAGCAGGATGATGTTTTTGCCAAGTGTCTCCCCATTGTTCAGTACGATGGCATCGCCGAAGCATCCGCAGTCTTTCACTGGGTCTGCGATGAATATCCACAGCGTTATCAGCGTCATCACGCCCATCACCAGCAGGGAAATCTTGCTCACCAGTCTTCTGCGGATGGCGAAGAGCAAGAAGATGCCGATGGCAAACTCGCAGGTGGATAGCAATACCGACATCCCCAGTGTAGCCCAGGTAGGGAAGAACTCCTCGATGTGCAGAGCCTCCAGATAGTCGGTTATCTTGTATTGCGTGCCCAATGGGTCTATCGCCTTTACGAATCCTGAGAATATAAAGGTGATAGCCATAAGCAGTCGCCCCACGTTGACCGCTACTTTCGTGATGATATTGCCTACTTTCACGTTGCCTTGCTTTTTTACCTTTTTACTTTTTTACCCTTTTACTTTTCAGAGCCCTTTTACCTTGTCAGAGTCTTTTACTTTTCAGAAAGCTTAATAGCCCCGAACACGGCATAATTGATGATGTCCATATAGTTGGCGTCGATTCCTTCCGATACGAGGGTAGCTCCCTCGATGTCCTCAATCTCCTTCACACGTTGTATTTTGGTGAGGATAAAGTCGGTATAGCTGCTCACTCTCATCGAGCGCCAAGCCTCGTCGTAGTCGTGGTTCTTCTTGAGCATCAGCTCCAGGGCCTCCTGTGCGTGCTGGTCGTAGAGCGCCATAGCTTCGTCGGGTGTCATGTCTACCTCATCCACAAAGCCCTTTTCGAGCTGGATGAGTCCCACGATACCATAGTTGATGAGGGCTACAAACTCAGGACGGATGCCTTCGCCCACTAGTGATTCCTTCTTGATTTCAAGCGAGCGGATGCGCTTCGCCTTGATATAGAGTTGGTCTGTCAGCGATGAAGGGCGCAATATCCTCCAGGAAGCTCCATAGTCATGTAGCTTCTTCTGGAATAAAGTCCTGCACTCGGTCATCACCGTCTTAAACTGCTGTTCTGTTTTTGCTAAATCTGCCATAATAATTTCGAAATTCGCTGCAAATTTACGCATTTATTGTGAATTAGCCAAATATTTATTTTGTTATTCACTAAAATTACAGTAACTTTAGATAAGTTACGCTGCATCTCAACAATAAAAAATTAAAAAAACTTTTTTTATTTTGTATTGTCTTCGATTTGCAGTAACTTTGCACCCCGAAAGAAAAATAAGCATGAGAAATTTGACCAATGCCGAACTGGCACAAATACTAGATAAAGATATTTTCCACATGATTTCAGAGGCGGCGGATGCGCTGTCTGTGGAATGCTATGTGGTGGGTGGATATGTGCGAGACCTCTTCCTCGAACGCCCTTCCAACGACATTGATGTCGTGGTGGTGGGTAGCGGCATCGAGGTGGCTTCGCAGCTCAAGAAGATGTTGGGCAAGAAGGCGCATCTCTCCGTGTTCCGCAACTTTGGCACCGCTCAGGTGAAGTACAAGGATACCGAGGTAGAGTTTGTGGGAGCTCGCAAGGAGAGCTATCAGCGTGATAGTCGCAAGCCTATCGTGGAGGATGGAACCTTGGAGGATGACCAGAATCGACGTGACTTTACTATCAATGCGATGGCGGTCTGCTTGAACAAAGACCGCTTCGGCGAACTCGTGGACCCTTTCGATGGTGTCTATGACCTGGAGGATGGCATCATTGCCACACCGCTAGACCCTGACATCACTTTTTCTGACGACCCTTTGCGTATGATGCGCTGTGTGCGTTTCGCCACCCAACTCAACTTCCAGATAGAGGACGAGACCTACGAGGCACTCTCTCGCAATGCCGAGCGACTGAAGATTATCAGTGGCGAGCGCATCTGCGACGAGATGAACAAGATTATGCTCTCCAAGCATCCTAGCAGTGGCTTTTATTACCTGAAGGATACAGGGCTGCTCGATCTCATCTTGCCTGAACTCGTGTTGATGGACAAGGTGGAGACTCGCAACGGTCGTGCCCATAAGAACAACTACGACCATACGATGGAGGTGTTGGAGAATGTTTGCAAGCATAGCGACAATCTGTGGCTCCGTTGGGCTGCGCTCTTCCACGACATCGGCAAGCCGAAGAGCAAGCGATGGGACAACAACATCGGTTGGACGTTCCATAGCCACAATATAATAGGTGCCAAGATGATACCTGGCATCTTCCGCAGGATGAAACTGCCGATGGATGCCAAGATGAAGTATGTGCAGAAGCTCGTGGAGCTACACATGCGCCCTATCGTGATAGCCGATGAGGAGGTGACAGATAGTGCGGTGCGCCGCTTGCTGAATGATGCTGGCGATGACATCAACGACCTCATGACGCTTTGCGAGGCAGACATCACAAGCAAGAACCAAGTGCGCAAGCAGCGGTTCCTCGACAACTTCAAGATGGTGCGAGAGAAGCTCGCTGATCTGCAGGAACGTGACTACAAGCGACTCCTCCAGCCATGTATCGATGGCAACGAAATCATGGAGATGTTCCACTTGAAGCCTTGCCGAGAGGTAGGGACATTGAAGCAGACCCTGAAAGATGCCGTGCTCGACAATAAAGTACCTAACGAGCGTGAGCCGCTCATGGAACTCTTGATGAAGAAAGCGAAAGAAATGAATCTTATCTCATAAAATACAAAAAAGCCTTCGCAGACGTTACTGCGAGGGCTTTTTGTGTCTTGCTAGTTAAGGAAAGCCCCCTCTCTTTTTTGTTACATTTCTTTTACGAATAAGAAGAAAACTCTAAATACAGAATAATTTTTGTTAAAATACTTAGTATATATTTCCTTGATTGGCATATTATTAGTAATTTTGCACCGTTTTAAAACTCGAAAGGCTTTCGGAGTTTCCGCAGGCGGCGGAAGAAAGGAGGTTTCTAGCGAAAGAAAAGCCTGAGAGTGCTATATATAATAAGGTATGAAATATAATATAATTAATAATATAAAAATAGGTATGAAAATTAAAAACGTTTTGTTTGTTGCAGCTGTTATGGCTATTGCAACTTTGACATCATGTGGTGGTGGAAGCAAGAAGGGCGGTCTGCCTGACTTCGGCGACGATGAGTTCGCTGTTAGCACTATCGGTTCTACCGATGCAGCTCTCCAGACCACTTACCCTGCTACTATCAAGGGTATTCAGGATGTAGAGGTTCGTCCTAAGGTTTCTGGTTTTATCACCAAGGTTTACGTTCACGAGGGTCAGACCGTTTCTGCTGGTCAGCCTTTGTTCTCTATCGACAGCGAGACCTATCAGGCTGCCGTTCGCCAGTGTACAGCCGCTGTGAATACAGCCAAGGCTCAGATGAACACAGCCAAGTTGACTTACCAGAACAACAAGAAGTTGTATGATAGCAAGATTATCGGTGAATATGAGCTTTCTACAGCAGCTAACTCTTTGGCTACAGCCCAGGCTCAGGTAGCTCAGGCTGAGGCATCTTTGGCTTCTGCCAAGGAGCAGTTGGCATGGTGTACTGTGAAGAGCCCATCTGCAGGTGTCGTAGGTAGTCTTCCTTTGAAGGAAGGTGCTTTGGTTAGCGCATCAGGTCAGGCTTTGACTACCATCTCTAACATCAGCACCATGGAAGTGTTCTTCTCAGTATCTGAGACTCAGATCTTGAACATGACCAAGACCAATGGCAATATGCAGGCTGCTATCGCTGCATTCCCAGCCGTGAAGTTGCAACTCGCAGACGGTACTATCTATAATCACCCAGGTAAGGTGGTGAAGATGAGTGGTGTCATCGACTCTTCTACTGGTGCTGTATCTCTCATCGCTCACTTTGCTAACCCAGAGAAGCTCTTGAAGAGTGGTGGTGCTGGTCAGATTGTCATCCCTAACGACCAGACTGGTGCTATCGTTATCCCACAGGAGGCTTGCTCTCAGGTACAGGACAAGATTTTTGTTTATGTCGTAACCAAGGACAACAAGGTGAAGTACTCTGAGATTAAGGTGAATCCACAGGATGATGGCAAGAACTATATCGTAACCGATGGTCTTCATGTTGGCGACCGCATCGTAGTGAAGGGTATCACCAAGTTGACCGATGGTCAGCAGATCAAGCCTATCACCGTGCAGCGTTACAACCAGAAGATTGCCGAGGCTGCCGAGCTTTCCAAGTCTCAGGACAACGCTCACGAGTTTGCTAACACGATGAGTGGCAAGAAGTAACAATTAATAATGTATAATTAATAATGAATAATGATGCAGCGTTCCGAGCTGATGTCATTATTAATTCTTAATTATTAATTCTTAATTATAAAAAAGAATATGTCATTTACAAACTTCATAAAGCGCCCAGTGCTTTCGACGGTGGTTTCCATCTTCTTCGTCTTGCTGGGTACCATCGGCTTGATATCACTGCCTATTGAGCAGTATCCTAATATCGCGCCGCCTACCATCTCGGTATCTACCACCTATACGGGTGCCGATGCCCAGACGGTATTGAATTCTGTCATCGCTCCTCTTGAGGAGAGCATCAATGGTGTGGAGAACATGACCTACATGACTTCCTCTGCATCCAACTCTGGTTACGCCAGCATCACTGTTTACTTCAAGCAGGGTTCCGACCCTGATATGGCTGCGGTCAACGTACAGAACCGTGTGTCTCAGGCTCAGGCTTTGTTGCCTGCCGAGGTTACCAAGGTGGGTGTCACCGTTACCAAGCGTCAGAGTTCCAACGTTATCATGTTCGCCTTGACTACCGACGACGGTCGATACGATGATGAGTTCGTTACCAACTACGCCCTCATCAATGTCATTCCACAGTTGAAGCGTATCAATGGTGTGGGTGATGTGCAGAGCCCTTCTACACGTAACTACTCTATGCGTATCTGGTTGAAGCCAGAGAAGATGAAGGAGTTCGGACTCGTTCCTTCCGACATCTCCAATGCTTTGGCTGAGCAGAACATCGAGGCTGCCCCAGGTAGCTTTGGTGAGAGCTCTAGTATGCAGTATGAATATACACTCCGTTACAAAGGTCGTTTGAAGACTCCTACAGAGTACGATAACATCTTGATTAAGAGTGACGCTACAGGTCAGACCCTCCGTCTCGGCGATGTAGCCAAGATTGAGTTGGGTGGTTTGCAGTACAACGTAAACTTGCTCAACGATGGTCAGCCTGCCGTGATGGGTATGGTTCAGCAGATTGCAGGTTCCAACGCTACCCAGATTGCGAGCGATGTAAAGCAGCAGTTGGCTGAGTTGGAGAAGAACTATCCTCCAGGGTTGAAGAATGTAGTATTGATGGATATCACCGAGTTCCTCTTCGCATCTATCGAGGAGGTAGTGTTCACCTTGATCATCACCTTGGTGTTGGTGTTCATCGTAGTGTACATCTTCTTGCAGGACTTCCGTTCTACGTTGATTCCTATGATTGCCGTACCTGTGGCTTTGATTGGTGCGTTCTTCTTCCTTTGGATCTTTGGATTCTCCATCAACTTGCTGTCACTGTCAGCCCTCTTGTTGGCTATCGCCATTGTGGTCGATGATGCCATCGTGGTTGTGGAGGCGGTTCACGCCAAGCTCGACCAGGGTTACAAGAGTGCGCTTACCGCATCTATCGATGCCATGAACGAAATCTCTGGTGCTATTATCTCCATTACGTTGGTAATGTCTGCTGTGTTCGTTCCTGTGTCATTCATCGGTGGTACGTCTGGTTACTTCTACCGTGAGTTCGGTGTGACCATGGCAGTGTCTATCGTCATCTCCGCTGTCAATGCGTTGACCTTGTCTCCTGCACTTTGTGCAATGCTCTTGAAGCCTCACACGGAGGGACACGATGAGAAGAAGATGTCTTTCGTGGATCGTTTCCATGCAGGATTCAACTATCAGTTCGAGAAGATTACTAATAAGTATAAGAAGGGTGTGCAGTGGGTTATCGGCCACGGCATCATCGCGGGTACTTTGGTTGCCGCTAGTATCGTAGGTTTGGTGCTCTTGATGAGTACTACCAAGACAGGTTTGGTGCCTGATGAGGATACTGGTACTTTGTTTGCTTGTATCTCTACAGCCCCTGGTACATCTCAGGAGCGTACCGCAGAGGTAGTGAAGCAGGTGGACAAGATGCTCGCCAACAACCCAGCAGTTGCCACACGTAACGCCATCATGGGTTATAGCTTCATCGGTGGTGCTGGTTCCAACCAGGGTACTGTCATCATCAAGTTGAAGCCATTCGAGGAGCGTCCAGGTGGTATCATGCACCGTATCAAGATGGCTTGTACTGGTGGTGGTATCGAGGCTTTGTTTGTCAACCCTATGGAGTACACCTCTGTGTTGGGTATGATTTACAAGCAGACTGCTACCATCAAGGATGCTCAGGTGCTTGCGTTCGCTCCACCTATGATCTCTGGTTTCTCCGTGCAGAACGGTATTACTATGACCATGCAGGATAAGACTGGTGGTGACTTGAACAAGTTCTATGACAATGTGAAGAAGTTCTTGGCTGAGTTGAACAAGCGTCCTGAGATTCAGACCGCTCAGACTCAGTACAACCCTAACTATCCTCAGTATATGGTGGATGTGGATGTTGCCAAGACCAAGCAGGCTGGTATCTCTCCATCCAATGTGCTCTCTGTGATGCAGGGTTACCTCGGTGGTCTCTACGCATCCAACTTCAATGCCTACGGTAAGCTCTACCGTGTCATGATTCAGGCAGGTCCTGAGAGCCGTATGCGTCCAGATGACTTGAGTAATATCTATGTACGTTGCGCCGATGGCACGATGTCGCCTATCAGCGAGTTCGTGACATTGAAGAAGATGTACGGTCCATCCAACATCTCTCGTTTCAACCTGTTTACCTCTATGGATGTGTCTGTCACACCTAACACGGGTTACTCTACTGGTGAGGGTATGAAGGCTATCGCCGAGGTGGCTAAGGAGACCTTGCCTGATGGCTATGGCTATGAGTATTCTGGTTTGACTCGTTCAGAGGCTGAGTCCAGCAACTCTACAGGTCTTATTTTTGCACTCTGTATAGTATTCGTTTACTTGATTTTGAGTGCCCAGTACGAGAGTTACATCTTGCCATTGTCAGTAGTATTGTCTATCCCATTCGGTTTGGCAGGTGCGTTTATCTTCACCAACCTGTTCGGTCACTCCAACGACATCTACATGCAGATTTCGTTGATTATGTTGATCGGTCTGTTGGCTAAGAACGCCATCTTGATTGTACAGTTCGCCTTGGAGCGTCGTCGTACAGGTATGGCCATCAAGTACTCTGCTATCTTGGGTGCTGGTGCTCGTCTCCGTCCTATCTTGATGACCTCTTTGGCTATGATCATCGGTCTGTTGCCATTGATGTTCGCATCAGGTGTAGGTAAGAATGGTAACCAGACTTTGGGTGCTGCCGCTGTGGGTGGTATGTTGATTGGTACACTCTGCCAGATCTTCGTAGTGCCAGCCCTCTTCGCAGTGTTCGAGTGGTTGCAGGAGAAGTTGACTCCTCTCAAGTTCGAGGACGAGTTGAACGAGGAGGTAACAGCCGAGTTGGAGCAGTACGCTAGTGCGGCTGCCAACAGCAAGCAGGCTAAGCTCCAGAAGTAATACATCATATAACTTCAATAGAAGACAATGAAAAAGAATTTAAATATC
>CAVKXW010000006.1:0-45267 GCA_963660215.1 Bacteroidaceae bacterium
CGTCGCCGTAGCTCGCATGGCCGCTGCCGCCGACATTGCAAAAGAGAGCAGCGGAAGCAACGTCACGCAGCCAGAACCACGCTCTGTTAGAGATCATGTCAGGTCTGTGTGCGAACAGAGGATATTGACTCTTATCAACCGTGTACTGCGTCGCCCAGTTCGTACCCTGCATACAGTTGGCAAAAACTTTGCCGCCATACACATTCTGTTCCGTCATCAGTTCCACAGTGCTGTCATACCAGCTACCAGCAGACTCATAGCCGTTCGTGACGGCGTTCTTGAGGTATTGACGATGGTTCAGAATATGGGCAGAACCAAACGCATTATTGATCGTAGTCTTTGCCGCACTCAAGCCCGTAGTGTACATCTTAGACCCCACATATGCGCCCGTAGTGACGTTCGTATCATTCATCACGTGCGTATACATATTGCCGTCCGGGACAAGCGTTATATGGTGAGTATCGCAGGAAGTATCGCCAGTCTTATAATAGTAGTCAAAGGCAGCGATACGATAGGTCACACCGCCAATCACCCAGTAGTCACCGATGTACATATCTTCAAACGTACCAGCGGCGATTGCCACCCACTGTGCAGCAGTAACGCTTGTACCAAGGTTTTTGCCCCGGTAAATAGCGTTATGTGCGCCAGCGTTGTTATAAAGCAATGCCGCCACCAGTGTTGCACTTTCCTGTGCGTCCGTTGCACTCTCAGCAGCGGCAGTAGCGGAGTTCGCCGCCGCAGTCTGAGCATTACCCGCCGCCGTTGCTTTCTCAGTAGCGGTGGTAGCAGAGTTCGCAGCGTTAGTAGCAGAGGTAGCCGCCGCACTCTTAGAAGAAGCAGCCGCAGACGCAGAGTTCGCCGCCGCCGTTGCTTTCTCAGTGGCAGTTGCCGCCGCATTGGTAGCTTTCGTTGCGTTATCCTCCACGCTTTCCATATTCTCTGCCAACTCATTCATGGCAGCGTTCATCTGGTTTGCGTCCGCAGCCCCAAAGAAAGAGTCATCTTTCTGGGAATAAACTGTTACGTCCTCAAAGGACACAGTGCCGTCAGAATTGTTGATCTGTCTGTACTTGCGATTGCCATTCCACACTGCGTCCTTGTAATTAGTGGGCAAATCTGTCCATGCCATTGTTAGAAACCTCCTTTAATCCCAAAATTCCACTGGAACATTCGTCTGCCCCTACTCTGGTTCGTGATCTTGTCGTAAAGGTCAAGGATTGCTCCTTCCAGACGGTTCAGTTCCGTAAAGTCCATTGTGTTTCCGTTTTCAACATATGTGGGCGCAGTACCGTAGGACTGTTTCAGTGTATGTTGGTTAATCGTGTTCAGATTTGCTTCAAGCTGATTGATTTCATCAGCATAGAAGTAATCCTTCGCCGTCTTGTCCGTACCAAGAGAAACGATACTGAACTCGTCATACAGCGTGATTGCCAAATCTCTCAGACAATCCAGATTATTCTTGATACGGTTAAAATCAGTGGCATTAAACCTGTCACCACTATACACACCGTTTGCGTCCACAGCACCATGCCAGTCCGTTTTAGGTGTCTGCCACATCGTTATCCCTCCAATCTCCGGGCAGTGATCTTACCAGAAAAAGCCTGACTGAAATTCAGGGTTGCCCGGTAGATCGTCACTTTCATGTTGTCCCGGAACTCGTTTTCCTGATAGACAATATCGTTCACATCAATTTCCGGGTTTCCTCTGGTATTGTACTCATACTCAATACCAGCAGAATAATAGTCAGCAATCCACTCAGCAAGGTCACTCGCCATCGTCATATCAGAGATCAGGGGATTTTCCCACTTGACCGTCTTGCCACGCTCATGCAGTTTTACAGTGGCATACCGCTCAATCACCTTGTATCGGTAGCCCCATACCTCAAACTGATATGTACCCGCCACGGTGAATTTCACGGTCACATAGTAGTTGCCGCTTGCAGTGATACTTACCTTGTCGCTTGCAGCTTCGTCCAGTGTAGTCCTATACCCGTAGGACGCTGCACCAAGGAAGAATGTCATTTCTTCCCCAGCAACAACCGTGACTTCCTCACTGATAAGACTTTCTTCTGGGTTGCCCGTCTGGTAGCTGTAACAGGGTACAATGACCTCTTTAACAACCTCCTGCTTAATAGCTTTCGGAGAGGAAGTCATATCGCCCTTTGTCATGGTGAAGTTGGTTACATCACCAAACGCAAAGCTGTTCAGCACAATACGGTTATACGGTTCAGCCGTTCCAGTAAACTCTACCTTCATTGTGTCAAAATCATCAAAAGTATGGATAATAACCATTTCCTTTGTGATTTCATCGTCAACCGTGTATTCCTCTACCAGATTGCCAGTATTATAGGTTCGTATCACCATCCCGGAAGGAAGGGCATTGCCGAACACCAGCTTCACGCCGTAGTACATACAGATTGCTTCCTGCGTTACCGTCAATACAGGGTTCGTAGTGAACGTCCCATCTGCCCCGGAAATGGCACTGGACACAAAGCCTGTGTTCAGTCCTCTTTCTAAACTTCGGGGTAGAAAGAACATTCCACCGTCTACCACGTTATAACCCGTTGCCAATGTTGCGTATTCATCCTTGCTATCGTTGGTCAGAACCGCAGATACCTTAGAATACGGGGTTTCTCCGTTAGAAGAAATGCTTGCTTCGGGTGCAAAGTTGGACTTGATCTGTACCACACCGTCACGGGATTGGGTGAGAACACAACGGCAGGCGTTGGCTATAATCTGCAAGGCTTCTTTGCACTTGACTCTGGGCAGAGGGTTTTTTGTGTACAGGTTTTTCAGTCTGGGGTCAAGGTAATAGTCGCTGATACCTGCAATCTGCAAAATCTCCACCGCCAAATTGAAGTAGCTCGTACCTGCGGCGTTATAGGCTCCGTGATAATACTCCGTGTCCATACTTCTGAATACATCCTGACAGCGGATAGTTGCAGAGTAGTCATCAGACTCCCATTCGGAACAAATCAGGTGGTTTCCCTTAATCCATTCCACTCCACCACCGTTAGGCAACTGATACCCGTAGAACACATCCATTTCCTGTCCTGTTTCCAAGAAATTGATAGCGGAACGTGGATTATCTACATTGAAGTATTTGTCGTAGTTTTTCAGTGTCACCGTAAAGTCGATCTGCGGAATATCCGCACCGATAGGGGACACATAACTATCCAGCATGGAATCCATCACAGAGTCATTGTAGTAGACCAAACCATAGCCAAACATAATAGAGTAGATACGCAGCCTGCTTTTCAGATTTTTCATCTTATAGAAGGTGAGCGTCAGAGAGGTTGTATTTTCAAACACTTCCTCCGTGCTTACCTCAGACTGTGTGTTATCACGGAACTCTACAACCTGCCCGTGATCGTTGGCAATGTCAAAATCTACCGGGTAATTTTCTCCAAAGTTAATTGTGATACCCTTAAAGTCCGTTGCCGCAATATTCAGGTTGATAACCAGAGAGAAATTTCCTTCGGAAATCAGGTTTTCACTGGTCAGTCCCGTATCGTAATACCCGCCCACAGCCGTACCACGGGGCAGAAAGAACATAGAACCATCTACCTTCGTGAAGTTTTCCTCTAAAGTTGCATAGGTTGTGGTGTCCGTCCGTTTGCCGAAAATGTTATCCGTTTTGGTGAACCGGGTAAACGCACCATCACCGATCTTAGCTTTTGCCTGTGCTTCCTGATTGATTAGACCAAAGGAAAGCATGATGTAGGAACGTTCACGGAGAGAGGACTTCATGCTCTCCCGGTATGCCGTAGAAACCTTTTGCACTCAGTCCACCTCCTATTCACCAACGTCAATCAGGTTGACCCGGCAGTTCCGATAATGTGTAGGCTTGCCGCTGTCATCCACATAATACGGTTCAGCGGTTCGATCACCGCAGTACATTTTGATCGTGATAAATTCATTTGTTACCGGGTCAGGAAATGTAACGTACACAAAAAAGTTGGACAGCAGTTTAAGTATCGTACTCCACTGCTCTGCGGTCAGCCACGCCCATTCAAGATTGTTGATCTTATACTGGTCACGTCCTACACGCTGTCCTACCACAGTACCGTTTGCGTCACGCCCAGCGTCAACAATCGTAGTGACGATAGGCTCTACACCACGTTTAGGGGACGGAAGTTCGTACCCGTTGATTGCCAAGTATGCCATTTTCCATCCCCTCCTTTACGTGGTAAATCGGTAGCCGTTTGCGTTCTGCTGAGTCACCACAGCGTCCGTAACGGTCTTGTTGCCGATCTGTACCGTAGTCTGTTCCTTCTTATTCGCCTGACGGTTCATATCGTTTGCCATCTGAGACATAGTGCTTTGTACATATTCCTCATAGAAATCTGCCAGCGCACGTCTGAACCCTTCGTAACTGATACCGTCATGGTCATCCTCAGGCAATCCACTTCGCACCTTGTCGGCAAGAGTGTCCATCCACTCTGTATGATTTTCCAACGGAAGAACAGCTTCCCGTCCAGCTTCACCGCCGCCGAGGAAGTTATTTCCCATCATACCGAAAATCTGTGCGCCGTCCAGAATACCGCCCTTTGCGTACCATTTCAGGCTAAACCCCTTCGGATAGCTGAAACTTTTACCAAACGCCGTAACAGTACCCCAGTTGACTTCAACGTGCGGAAGTTTGATGTTCAGCGTAGTCCACAGTGTACCCACTGCGTTACTCCACCACGTCTTAACGTTATTCCACCATGTACTTGCAGCGTTTATGATAGATACGCCCACAGACAGGTTGCCGACCTTGCCAGTCCACCATGTCTTAACGTTAGACCACCATGTAGAAGCGTCATTCCTTACGGAAGTAGTGAACTGCTGAACGGCTCCGACCTTGCCAGACCACCAGCTTTTCACATTGTTCCACCATGTGCTTGCCTGATTTGCAACACTGGTTGTGAACTGCTGAACAGCGCCCACCTTACCGCTCCACCACGTCTTAACGTTGCTCCACCATGTAGACGCTTCGTTTTTGACAGAAGTAGTAAACTGTTGTACTGCTCCGACTTTACCGCTCCACCACGTCTTAACATTAGACCACCATGTAGCCGCCTGATTAGTAACGGTAGTGGTAAATTCTTTCACCGCTCCAACCTTACCAGACCACCACGTCTTAGTGTTGTTCCACCAAGTAGTAGCCTGATTAGCCACATTGGTTGTAAAGTTCTGAACGGCTCCGACCTTGCCAGTCCACCATGTCTTAACGTTAGACCACCATGTAGATACGTTGTTCGTAACATTGGTAGTGAACTCTTTTACAGCCCCGACTTTACCAGACCACCAAGACTTGACACTGCTCCACCAGCTTGCAGCGTTGTTCTTCACGTTAACAAAGAACTCACCGACATTCTTAGCCAGTGTGCATACACTGTCCCAGCCCTCTTTGATCTTACCGATCAGGTTACTGCCAACTTCCTTCACATCGTCCCACTTCTCACCAAGCAAGGCTTGACCAAACGGATTGATGATGTTGTCCCACACCCACGTTCCGATATTCTTAAAGCCCTTACCAATGGCTTTCAGTAGGTTGCCTGCGGTTTCTTTCCAGTCAGCGCCCTTAATATCCTCATTCCACCAATTCTGAATATCCTCCGCAATGCTTCCAAAGAAACCGCCAAGGAACTGAGCGGCAGAACGGATAGCCGTTCCAAGGAATGTGAAGATACTCTTTGCCAGACCGCCCCAGTCAATGTTGGAGATCGTGTCCTTGATCTTCTGCCAGAGAATAGTACCAAGTTCGCCCCAATCATATTTGTTCAGCCAGTCCGTAGCTTCGTTGAACGCTCCGATAAAGACATCAGAAATGCTCTTAGCAACCAAGCCCCAATCCAGTTCCGTTAGGAAACCGATCACCATATCAGGAATTAGTGTGAACCATTTAACTACAATGCGCCCAACGTAGGTAAAATCTACCTGCTCAAACCCACCATTTATCAGTTCAGCCAAATGCGTACCAATACCAGTGAAGTTGACCGTATCAAGGAAGTAGTATGCAGTCTGTACCGCAGCGTTCAGCCAGTAGCCGATTTTACTTCCTACACCTTCCCAGTTCACAGAGTCGATCAGTTCATTTACCTTGTCACCAAGGATAGTGCCAAGCCCCTTCCAGTCAGCGGCTTCAAACGCTGCTTTCAGCTTATCAGCAAATTCACTGATACTGTTATCAATGGGAAGTTCCTCAAACATGGAACCGTAGTCTGTACCTGCTCCACCGCCACCGCCGCCAGAGTTGTCCTTCTCCATGATAATATTGAGTTCGTCAATACCAGTAGTAGCGTCACGGATTTCCTTTGCCGCTTTCGCAGCAGACCCGCCAGCGCCAGCCAGAGAGTCACCGTAGGACTTCGCCTGTTTCTTTGCCGCCGTGAACACGGAAGCGCCAGACAGACGTGCGAACAGCATATTGATGTAGTTTAACAGGGTCACGATCTTGTCAATGACAAAATCAATCGCCGGGGCAAGTGCGTTGATGATCGGCGCAGCCATAGCGCCCAGACTGTTCTTGAGGTACTGGCTACTGGAAGCCAGCCTGTCCATGCTCTGTGCAAAAGTACCGCCCAGTGCATTACTATATTGATAGAGATTGTTGATACCCTCTTGAAGTGCCTTAGTCAGCGCACTCAGGAAAGCACGGATAAGACGGTACATGGCAATGCGCTTTAAGCTACTGAACATTTGCCCAAGACCAGAAGTTGTCTGCTTCACTTTTGCCGCCAACGCAGAACCCAGCATATTCTTGAGTTTAGACATAGCGGTCTTTGCTTTTGCCGCAGCCGTTCTAACCTTTGTCAAAGCATTGCCCAGTTTGTGCAATGCACCCGTTCCAAGGGTAAATCCCTTAGAGAACGCACCGCCGATACCGCTGAGAATGGATTTCAAAAAGTTAGTTTTTCTTGCCGCCTGATCTATCGCCGCCGTGGTCTGCTGTACGCTACTGGTAGCCTGCTCCACACCACTGTCCACAGCGTCCGTAGCAGAATTGCCCGGTGTAGTCATGGTAGGCGCAACGCCCGTAGTGGGAACATTCACTTTAGGAATTTTGACATTGCTCAAATCGCCCATGCCGTGCAGTACGTTACTCACACGTTCCAGCCTGTCAATATCAGCGTCATTCAAACTCTGCAAGGACGTTCCCAATTCGGTAATCCGCTTCGGCAGCGTAGCCGGGATAGTAGCTTTTGCGCCACTGAGCGTACCCAGTGCCTTACTCAGACTTTCCAGTTTTTCAGAATGAAACCCAGACAGTGCCGTATTTAGCTTTTCAAGCTGCTTCACGGAAGAACCAAGCCCCAAGCCACCCTTGACAGCTTTCTTAATCTTGCCAAGGCTCTCAGCCAAGGTATCTATATGCTTTACACCTTCGTCAGCCTGCGCTTCAATTTGAAATTCCAAACCTTCAAGTTCAATCGCCATTGTTCACTTTCCCTCCTTCCTTATTTTTCTTAAACCGCTCATTGATTGCCGCCATCATAGCCCGCATAGCTTCCTTGCCGCTTTCCAACCGTTTCTTCTTATGCCGTTCGTCAGCCTGCTTGTTTCCAGTGTGAGTAACAGGTATCGGCTCAGAACGGAACGGGAACGGCTTATGCTTCTTCATCAACGGATTAAGTACAGGGGAAGCGTCCAGTATGGCTTCATAAACGTAGGCGGCTTGTAGCCACAAATCAGAGTTACGGCGCTCACGGTTTATTTCCTCCGCTTCTCTGTAATACTTCACCATGTCAGCAGCCCCATCCCAGTAGTCGTGATAGGACATACCAAGGCTCATATAGTAGCCACATAATTCCTCAAACTTATCTCCGTAACGAAAAAGTGAGGACGGACGGCTTGTGCCGCCGTCCCCACCTGTTTCAGACGGCAAGTTCGTTACCAGCTTGCCATCCAGTCCACGTTTTTTGCGGTGTCCTCAGGTTCCTCCATGAGGGACATGATCGGCTCATTGTACATCTCAGCCAGCTTTTCAATCAGCTTGTCCTTGTTCGGCATATGGGCGTAAATATCATCAATCACGTCCTGCTTCACAAATCTGTGATGTGCCTTAAAAGCACCCGCAAACAGGGCAGGCAGAAGGGTCATAGGACGGTCATCAATCATTCTTGCGACAAACCCTTCATCCTCCATCTGCTTAATCGTGCGTCTGGTATATTCCAGAGTGTAGTCCTTACCATCGTAAGTAAAGATAATCTGCTTTGCCATTGCTCATTTCCTCCAATTCTTGAAATTGTTCCTGTGCTTATTCCTCAGTGATGACGGTGGACGGGGCAATCGTGATAGACATACCACGAACCTCGTTCACGCCGCCGCCAGTAACACGAACGGAAAGCTGTCCGTCAAAGCTGAACTTACCTTCCGTACCCGTAGGAGTAACAGTACCGTCATCGTTTTCAGTACCGCCAAACCAAACGGCGTAACCTTCGGTCTT
The DNA here is from genome assembly GCA_963660215.1 of Bacteroidaceae bacterium. Classification (GTDB taxonomy): domain Bacteria; phylum Bacteroidota; class Bacteroidia; order Bacteroidales; family Bacteroidaceae; genus Prevotella. The sequence goes on from CAVKXW010000006.1 coordinate 8,434, forward strand.
GTTCTTGAGGGCTTTCAGCGCTTTATAACCAGTGTGGTCATAGTTGGTGTTGAAAGTCATAGCTTCGTTGCCCTGAATACCCATAATGAAGGTCTGCATACGATCAGAAAGCGTGGTGGTTTCCAGCATTTCCGGGTCAGTACCAAGATCGGGGAACTCAGTAATGTCGATCAGCTTTTCATAGGTAGCAGTATTTTCGCTCGTTTTCTTGTGCATAAGAAAAGTCATATACGTACTGGTAGCCATAGTTCATTACCTCCTGTAAAAATATGTTCCATCGGTCACTGCCCTGTATCGGGCAACCAACCGATATATAGTTGCGTCCTCCAAGTTTGGAACTGGGGTCAGTGCCTGCCTTTTGAAGTTCATGGAAAACAGCACATCATCAATGATCTTCATAATAGCCTTGCACTCTGTTTTCTTACCCTCTGCCTTATTGGAGTAAACATTGATTTCAAACATGACCTGTGCCATTTCAGCACTCCCGGTCATTCTCTCCGATACAACGGAATTATCACTTTGCGTGATACTTACGTGTGGAAACTCAGAAGGGGCTTGTACATATTCCCCGGCAATATTGATACCGGGAAACTTCTCACGCAAGATTTTTGCAATGCGGGTATAAACCTCATTTTCGCAGTCGATCATACGTACACCCTCCTTGCGATTTCCTCAAACTTATCCTGCAATTCTCTTACTGTCAGGTACATACTCATGTTGGCAGGATTGCCGTAAGTGTGAATTTCCCCGGCGTGTTTTCCCTCTGTGATAACCTCACCATTGCTTCCGGGTTCTCCTGTATACCGCCAACCCTTTTCAAGCCGTCCCAACTTATACCCATATGCTCCACGAACCATGCCGTTTTCAGCAGCTTCCGGGTGATTGTCCGGGTATCTTATGCCCGTACCGAACTCAATGAATAGAGTCGCACTGCCAATCGCCATGACCGCAACCTTGTTTTCGCCCCTATCTTCCATCTGACAGGTAACATCGTTCGTGCCGTCATAGACTACCTGACCGAACTTTGCAGAAGCGATCTCAACTCCTTCATCCGCAAGGGCTTTCAGAAATTCTTTCGTCTTATCTATCAGCCACTTCTTGTAATCATTGAGTTCCTTAATCGCCTGACCAATGCTCTGTTCATTAAGCCGTACTTTAATAACTCGTTTCTTCACGATACCTTCACCTTGCTTACTGCATAGGATATAGCGTTCAAAGACTTTGCCACACGGCGTACCTTGTAGTCAAACTTCGGTTTCCCACCCTCAAACTCAGGCTCTTTGTCAATAAACAGCACCGTGTTTTCATCAATGGGACACGTCATATCATCAGTAATAAGAACTTTGTCATAGGACTCCAAACTGCCAAACATTTCAGCCTGTGCATACCCCGTAGCCGGGGACACACTGCACATCAATTTCACAGCTTCTCCGTAGCCTACGCCGTACTCACCTGTTTCATAGCCGTCATCATCCATAATCGGTTGCCGATCAGAATACAGGCAATAGTAAACGGGAGTCAGATTTCGTTTCATCAGCTTCATCCAATCACCCCCGCCATCGGGACAATTCTTCGCAACAGCGTAGGTGGAATACCGCCGTCCTCATAGGAGCGGGACACGCCGTTTTCGCTATGTGCGGTTTCTCCCTCTGCACCACGCTTGTTCAGCATATAAGCAGCGATTTCAACGTGAGTAGTATGGTAGGGGGCAGGGACTTCCTCTGTCCCCGTACCATACGGATAGGCTTTAGAGATCACCACGCCTTTAGCAAGCGTCAGATAGGTGGACAGCACATCAGCATCCGTTTCACCTGTCATACTTTTCAGCATGGTCAGCTTTGTTTCATCAGTCATGTTGTCCACCCTCCTTCTCGCCATTATCAGCCAGTGGTAGTAGTGTCTTTGAAGTCAGCGGCGTTCGCCACATAAACACTACGGCTGTAAGCAGGCTTCTCAAAGTCAGTGCTGATACCCGTGAACTTGCCGTGATACCATTCGGGACCATGGTCAAGACCGATCTGACCGAAAAGCTGATACTTCTCACCAGCGCCAGTCTTTGCAAGCGGCTCAAGGAAGAAATTGCCCTTGCCCGGAACAGGCTGATAGACAGGAGCCAGAACATCAAGGTTCAGAAGCAGCGCAGTTCCCGCAGGCAGGCACTCACCCAGATACAGGTAAACCACACCAATAGGAGTGACCACACTGGACAGTGCAATACCGTTGATCTCACGTGCGGCAGGAACCACAGTCAGACCATTCTGAACAGCGTCCGCATTGATCTGGAACAGGGTGATAGCGTCACACCACAGGCACAGACCGTCAGTAGGAGCGTTCGCACCGTAAATCTTCTTCACCATATCAGCAATATCCCACAGACCGAGGGGCTTAGACTTCATGGCAATCGTGTTGGTAGTGATTGCCGTGACAAGTCCACGGGTCTTATTGATAGTTGCGTCACTGGTAGCCTTGTTGTACACGCCGTTGATGAAGGTGTACTCAATGTCACGGTTGATCTTCTGGATTTTTGCCGCCACCTGAAAATCCAGTTCGCTCATGGGATTTGCCTGCTGGTTCTCAATGTTGATACCAGACAGAGTACCCATATTGCTCTGCTTCGCATAAGAAATACCAACAGACTCCTGAAAAATCTGGGTCACATTGGTTTTCTGCTCACGGGTCACAACAGTAGCGTCAGGGGCAGTCAGAGAAGCGGTTTCACTGATTGCAGGCTGAGAACCTTCACCGCCCGCAGTGTATTCCTGACCTGTAACAAACTCAACGTGGTTCGTGGTTTTCGCCTTACTACCGATAATGGAAGAAAGCGGGGTACGCACGTTACCCTTGTTAAACAGCATACCAGAATAGTTCAGTACGCCAAAACTGGTTGCAAATACGTCAGCCATTTTCTTTTACCTCCAAAAATTATTCTTTCGTCTGGTTAGCGGCTTCATCCTGCGCTTTCAGACGGGTATAGTATGCGGCAGCGGACATATTGCCGCTTGCCTGCGCTTCTGCGATCTTCTTAGCGTAATCCACGCCGCCAGTTTCAGAACCCGCCGCAGGACGAGGAGTTTTCTTCATCATGTCAGCCTGAATTGCTTTCCTCTGGACTTCCAGATATTTGTTCTGGTTTGCCAGCACCTTATCCATGTCACCATCCACCATAGCGGTAGCGGTTTCAGTAGCAAGGCTTTCATCGTAGCCCATAGCCAGAAGTTTTGCCTTACGTTCGGAAAGTGCGATAGACCGTTTCAGGTCAGCATTTTCCTGTACCAGATTGTCATGTTCTTCCTTCTGGGCAGCGGCGGCAGCTTCATCATCCGTCTGCTTAGTCCGCAACTGCTTCTTATAATCAGCAGCTTCGGAGTTCGCCTTAGACAGTGCGGCTTTCAGTCGATTAACCTCTGCGTCATTTCCAGTGCCAACCGTTTCCAGCGCAGCGGAAATTTCATCTTCGGTCATACCTTCCTTGTAGGCTTTACCCAGCAAATCACTCAAATAACTCATATCAAAGTCCTCCTTGCGTTTAATCGGTGGTTCACTCCACTCTGTTTTCCGTTTTATCCTCTTGTCTTGAGTTTGCGTTTTGTAGGTGTTCCCTCACCATGTCAAGCGGGTTGTCCCGCTATTCATCAGTTGTCAGCTTTACGATACAACGACAATTCACATTGTTCTCTGCTCTCGTAAAACGTCCGGGGTAGGGTGCATGATCTCCGTCATACGTGTAAAATTCTTCTTCCAACGGAACAGACTGACCCTCAAGGTACTTGTGAGTTTCCCGGACTTTATTGTCCTTCACCGTGTACCAGTTCTTAGTTACGCCAAACCCGCCATTGTTCACATAGTCCGTAGCACCATCCTGAACAGCGGCGTTGTAGACTCTGTGATATTCAGACTCTACCAATGCAATCAGCCCAGACAAATCATTGTCGGCTACATGATCGGCAATTCGATCAGCAAATGTTTTGCCCTCAATCACCAAATAGATTGCCTGTTCCATCTGCTTCACATTTACGTCCAGTTCCGTTCTCAGCATGGATGCAGCGGCTTGTATGCCAAGGGTATAGCCGTTAATCAGGAAAGAGAGAATGTCATCGGTGATCTGGTTCAGCCGTGCGGCAAGATCACCGCCTGCCATACGGTAGCTTGTGGTGGTAAGCACGTTGAGTTCGTCAAGTGCGGTAAGATAACTGGAAATTACTTCATCCATTGGCTTTTCCTCAAAAGGAAATGGGACTATGAGCGTGTTACCACTCACAGTCCCATTGGACATATCAGAACCCTTGTTCTGATTAAACCTTATCGGTTTCTTTCATTTTCAGTTTTCGCTTGATCTCAACAATGGCTACTTTGCCCTGTTCAATCAGAAGTTCCACTCTGCTCCCGTGTTTCAGCAGGGTTTCCATCTGCTCCACCATTTCCTTCGTTATTACCGGGGTCATCGGTATCCTCTCCCTTCACCTGATTTTGCTTATCCATCAACTCCTGCGCTTTCTTCTCCTGTTCCTCCACATACTCAGCACTTAACGCATAAGCAAGATCAGAGTCCACAAACAAACCGCAGTGTTCAAATGCAAGGCGAGGATGAATTTTTGTGTTTTTCAACATCAAATCAAGCACCTGCGCCTTTTGCAGGATATTTTCATAATTTCGTCTGGTAAAGCGGATTTCGATGTTACACACCTTCAAATCCATTTCAACCAGAGTGCGGCAGATAGTCAGAACCAGTTTCAAGAACCGCCGCTCCGATTTCTTGAACATCAATTCGCTGTCCTTTGCCCTTGCTTCGGCAGCAGACCAGCCATCACGCATGATAACCGCAGACCCGGTATCACTTGTGGAGGAACCGCCGTTGCGGTTCGGCATACCACAGATAGTCAATACCGTCTGGTACATATGGTCTACAAGCGTCTGGGTTTCCCCCTGATTGAGAGAGTTAATCAAGTAAGATACTTCCGCTTTTAATTGCGGGTCAATGTCCTTAAACTTGATTGCTCCTTCTTCACGCAACTGCTTGAAGTCATCAGAGGAAATGTCCACATTATGAAACAGCATAAGTGCCTGAATAAACTGCTCCACGCCGTCCAGACGGTTACTATCTGTCAGGTTGATAGCGTCCAACAGGGGAACAACCAACTCAAACGCACCGATACGGGCAAGATTAAGTGGATATTCGATGATCGGTATATCTCCCAGAATATGATACTGGTGGTCAATTACCTTAGACTCCACAATCTCAAAGTATTCGTAACGGGAGTAGCAGGAGTAATGAACCACTCCGTTTTCATCTACCACGTACTTCACACCCAGAACAGGCTTATTGCCAAGCCCGTTATTGTACACTACAAAAGTGTTTCGGGGGTCAAGCGTGTAAATCTCAAACGGGGAGTCATCTTCCTCTCCTTCTTCATCAGGAAGCACCATCCTGAAAGATGTTCCGCAGATATGGAACCAGTCAGCCAACTCTTTGTCCTTTGCAGGCTTTTCCTCTGCAAATACAAATTCGTTAAGCTGATTGATAGCGTCTGCAATATTATCCGCATTGCCACGGGAAACGTATTGCAGCGGTTCGCCCATCAGATACCCGGACTTGAACGAAACAATCTCGTTTGCCCTGTTCTCTACAATGTGATTGCAGATTTCAGGTCTGACTTGCTTCTCTCTGTTCAGCACGGGCTGTCTGCCCTTATAGTAGTGCCATAGGTACTGAATTTCACTGCGGTTTTTCCAGTGCGTAGGCAATGCCTTACGCAGGACAGTTACCACGTTGTCAATGGTCACTTCCGTCTGATCGGTCTTAATCATTCGTCTACCATGCAGTAACACGCCCACGCACCTCCTTTACGCACAGTATTCCTTGCTATTATTATACAAACATTCAATGCTTTTGTCAAGATATATCTGAATGATAGCATTGGAGAATTTGTAAATATTTTAGACGGGACGCTTAAAAATCTCAACTTTTGCTCCCACAAGCCCACGGAGTTCATTTTCCAGTAAAGAAAGAGAGTCAGGAGCGTCATCATGTGGCACTTTACCAGACCGGGTGTAGGTAATGACCTGCTTCATAAATTCCGCATACTGACTGTTCCGTACATAGAGGGAAGGGTCTTTGAAGTAGAAGTGTTTGAGGATATTGTCAGACGCAAATTCAATACGGGTCTGCTTGTTACTGATCGTCCTCTTTGTACGGATATTGCACACATACTTCTTCTCTATCAAAATCTGCTGAACGTCACGGGCGAAATAAGTACCTGCGTTATTACTTTCAAATGTTCCAGCCACTACCTTGTTGTCCATCAGCGCCTTTGCACACTCAGGTTTTGTGATCTCCGGGGGAGAGTCATCAAATACCACGTCAATGATATAGACTTCATCGTCATACACCGCAGCGATAGGCATTGCACAGTAGTCTGCACCAGAGTCCGCAGTGTCGCAGACGGCAATAATACTGTCCGGGTCACGGTCAACAGGGAGTTCAAAGAAGCGGTTCAAGCTGCTCTCAGGGAACAAAAGACCCTTTGCTTCAAACGGCTGCTGCTGAAACTCAGACTCAAACTGCTCCGCAGAAAGCATATCTCTCTGGTCACGGAAATACTGGGTAGTAAAAATCTTCTTGCCTTCTCTCATGTACTCAAAGTTACTTTCATCCGTCACCGGGTCAAGAGCAGGAGTTTCAATGATTTTACACCGCTTACCCTGCTTTTGCATTTCTTCCTGTAAGTGTCCGATAGGGTCATACAGAGAATACCGTGTACCGCAGATCACGATGGGCGTACCCTCAATCGCACGTCCGATAATATCACCAGAAATGACCTCCCACTTATCGTCAAGCCGCTGTCTGTTCTTCGCTTCTTCACGTCCTTCCACACAGTCATCCAGATACAGAAGGTTGGTTGCTTCGGATAGACCTACCTGTCTTGCGTCAATAGAACGGCACATAACCGTAGGGAAACGGGACTTGTGCAGCAGGTTAATGATCTTCGTGTCGGCATTGGTCTGTACCAGCTTGCTTTCCGGGAAAATGTCATAAAAGTGGTATTCACTGGGCGTTTGCAGATATTCCAGACAGCCCAGATAGAAGGACTTTACAAGGTCATCACCTGTACCCTCCATCAACGTAGAACGATCAGGAAACTTACCAGAAAGCATATTGGTAAAGTTGATACCCAACTGGGACTTACCTGCACGTTTCGGCATGGAAATGGAGAGAAAATCCAGTTTCCCTTCCAAGATTTCCTGATAAGCGTCTACATACCGCTTAAGGTAGTGGCGGCGGGGCTGATAGAACTTCTTGTCCAGCGGCTTGCCCCACTCTACCGCTTGCAAATAATCATCAAAGTAATGTGGTGCAGAGAACAACAGGGAACGGAACAGAAAATCATTAAACCGCTCCGCAGTTTCAAATTTACACTGTCCTACCGCAGACCTCAGGGCTAACGCCGCCTGCGTTCTTAGTGTATGGTTCCATTCGTGGGCTACTGCAAAATCTATCTTCTCATACTCCCGGCAGAGATCAAAAAGATCATTGTACGGTTCAATCTCAAGCGGACGAGTATGAATAGCTTTTTCAATGCTATTTTTCAGCTTCAAATAATTCATAGTCTACCTCCTTGCATAAAAATAAGGACTGCCCGTAATAGGCAGTCCCATTGGACTTTGCCATGACTTTTCACAGCAAAGATATTCGCTTAATAGAAAAACCGACCTTCCCACGGATGGAAAAACACCCGTGTTCTTCGTATCTTTTCCTCAGATTTTCTCTTACTTCTCTCAGCCAGCTTTTCCAGCGTTCCCATAAATGTGAAGCACTTTTCCTGACTCCATGAAGGATATATCATCAGACCATACAGCCGTGCTTTAGGCGTATTGAATTTGAACAGTTTGCACGGCAGATACAGTACCAAGAAAAGAGGAATGGTGAATACGTTCATACACAGCAAGAAAAAGAGGGCAATCATCACAGACATTCCCCAGAAGATCACATACCCTATTCCTACAATTATCCGTATGAGCGTCAACATATCCATACCTCCTACTCTACCTCAAAGGCTCCTTCTGGTACTTCCGTATCTTGAGGAACCAGTACGATTTTATATCCAGCGATAGCAAGCATTTCATTTAACTTCGTTACGCTGACATTCTTCTGTTTGAACCGTTCACTCAGCACATTACTCTTGATACCCAACTGGTCACAAATGTCCGTTGGTCTGAGGTCACGGATTTTCATAATCTCCTTATAAGCGTCCATTGTTTTCATAGGCTACCTCCTGTTTGACTCTATGCTACCACAGTTATATCTGAATGTCAAGATATATCTGAGGTCTTTTTTGTTCTTGTGAATTTTTGAGTAGGGCAAGTAGGGTATTTTCGATTTTTCCTATAAGTTCTCTTAGAAGAAGCCCTACTAAGAAAAGTTATGCGAATTTTTAAATTTACCCTACTAACCCTACTGGACTGGAACAGGATGAACCAAACTTTTTTTTATTTTTGCGGAACTTTCGACACTCACCCGCCCTGCCCGGAGGGGGTGCAAATCCCCCGCCCCCGGTGCAGCCGCCCGCCGTCCGGGGCGGTTGCTCCCTGCTGCTGATCGGCTCACGCTTTGAAAAAAATCTCAGAAATATCTGAAAAACCTCTTGACAACTCAGAAATATCTGATATACTATACTCAACAGCTCAGATAAATCTGAGTAGCGGAGAAGCCCTAAAATATCGGTTTTCAATGCTGAACCACTCAAGAAATTAAGCAGCCGGGCAGGTTGCACAAACAGCCCAGAAGGGCAGGAGGAAAAGACAATGACAGTATTTGAAAAGATGGTTGCAGAACTGGAAGCCCGCAAAGATCGCAGCGCATGGGATAAGGACGTAACCCTTTACGCCGTGGAACTGGTGGAAGAACTGGAAGAACGGGCAGAGTATGAAGGACGCAACCCGGAAGCCGGGAAAGAATGCCGGGATTGGATGTTGAACGGGGCGCAGGATTGGAACGCTTATAGCTGGGGCGGTTCTTCCCTGATCTATAACGGGGACATTGCCGAACGCCTTTGCACCCCGTCCGAACTCAAGAAAACCCGCAACGGCGAACGCAGACCGAACAGCCGGGAAGAATGGTTAGATACTCAGGCAAGAGCGCTATTTCAGGCTTGCAACCGTGTAGCCCGCTTGTATCGCTCCATAGTGACGGAATAAGGAAGGAGGGGCAGACAATGAGAAAATACACGCAAAAGGAATTACGCCAGCTTGTACGGTTAGGAGTTGCGGAGGATTACACCAACAAACCCAGCGAATACGCCCAGACATTGAACAGGCTTGAAAAAGTGGGTTATAGCGTGGGTGTGTATGGTTTGAATGGTGGATTAGTGCAAGACCCCGAAACGGGTACATTGTACGCCATTATTGGACGCTGTACAAATCTGTTCATAGTGTTTTGACCCGTTGCGGCGGGTATAAATAGCCAGTTAAGCCGCAAGCGCCCCGGCATTATGCCGGGAGTCTGGAACAGTCCAGAAAATAGAATGGAGGTTTACGCATGAAATACGATAATTGTAAAAACTGCGTTTCTCAGTGCGAACACGCCAGGAAAGATCGGGAATTTGTTTGTATGGGTGGGAAGTCCTGCAAAGTGACAGAGCATGAAAACGCCGTATATAACTATTTCAATACGGTTATTGTAAATAGCTGGACATGGCAGCGCCTGACCGATGACGAAAAAGAACGCTTTAAGACCTGCATAGACTTTAGCAGGATTAAAGGGACGGCACGGCAACGGGTGGAAGTGCTTAACATGGTATACGCTGCATTTTTGCAGGGTGTAGGCTATAAGCCGATAGGATGGAGAGAAACCGACCCGGAAGCCCCGCAGTTTTAACCCACAGCCCCGGAAACGGGGCTATTTCTTTAGGAGGTATAAAATATTGAAAAGAGAATGGACAACCCCGCAGGGGCAATATTATAGCCTATATGCGGATATGCTCAAACAGCCGCATTTGCTCATAGCAGGCGCAACGGGCAGCGGTAAAAGTGTAGTTATAAACGGCATACTTTACACGGCATTATATAACAGTCCTGCCGCCGTGGAACTGATCTTGATTGACCCGAAACGGGTTGAATTGATCGACTATGCACAGCTTCCCCATACACTGAAATATGCCAGCGAACCGGGGGACATGGTGCAGGCGTTAGAACTGGCTATGACCATCACAGAACGCCGCTACAAGGCTATGCAAGCCCGCCACGAAAAGAAATATACAGGCGGGGCGGTATATGTCATCATAGACGAATTAGCCGACCTAATGACCACCAGCCGCCGACAGGTGCAGCCGCTTATACAACGCCTTGCACAGATCGGACGGGCGGCAAACGTGCATATTATAGCCGCCACGCAATGCCCTCTTTCCGCTGTCATTCCTACCCCGATTAAAGTAAACTTTGATAGCCGGGTAGGACTCAGGACACGCAGCAAGCAAGACAGCCGTAATATTTTAGGCGTGGGCGGGTGTGAATTGCTTCCCCGGTATGGTCAAGGCTACTACATGACCCCGGAGGGCTTAACCCTGTATAACATCCCCATGCAGACCCCGAAGGACTTGCAAGCCCTCTTGACCTACTGGAAACACGCCAGACCCCGCACACGGTTATTTTAACGCCAGACAGCCCCGGACAGGTTTACAGCCTGCCGGGGCTTTGCTATGCCCTCAGAAGCCCCAGAGCGCCCGCAGGGGCAAGGAACACGCAGACGGGCAGAAACCCCGCCAGAGGGCAACAGGCAAGCCCAGAGGGGCAGAGGATGACCGCAGGCCATCAGAGAACGCAGAAAACCCCAGCAAAGCCGCCAAGCCTTGCCGGGGTTGTTTCGTTGGTTTGGTTGATCTCCGATCAGTCAGCGGGGCTTTCTGCGACCTTCTGAGAAATTTCAAGAACTTCGCTTTCTGTCCCTTCTGCGCTTTCTGGAAGTTCTGTCACGCCATAGGTTGCGTCAAGATACTTCTGTTTAAGCGCTTCTGCGTCTTTCTGCTCTCCAAGCGGGCTTGCGTTCGGAGTCAAGACAACCTCCTGCTGATCTTTCATGCCGTCATAGTTCTTTTGCCAAAAAATACCCGTGACGGGGTTGACCTTGCCGTCCTCCATCAAACCTTCTCGGTACATTGCACAAAATTGACGCACTTTTTTGATAAAGTCGGTACGGGCAGGGTTCCCCAAATTACGGTTTTCCCATTCCCATGCAGTACCCTTATCAATACCAATAGCAGCATACGCCGCCTGATTGCCTATCTTCATATCCCATTCTGCACATAGCTTCAAATAATGCTCAAAGCGTCTTTCCATTTCTGCCACATCGTTATGATCTAACGGCTCAGTCGGAAGAATAGCTTGCATAAACATGATACGCCGTGTGTTATACCCAACCTCTAACGGCGGGTTATGATCTTGAATGATAGGGGACTTGTCAGACGGCTTACTCCCTGCCGCCGCTTTCTGTCTGGGCTTCGTGTCCTTCGCCCCTACTGTTCTTGCCATCCTGCTTTACCTCCTTCTGTCCCTTCTGGGCTTTCTGCTTCTTCTGGGAAGTTTCCTTTTCCTTTTGTTCCGCTTCACTGCGTTTCGCTTCACGTTGCTCCCTTGCCCATCTTTCAATATAGCTTTCCATTGCTTTCTGCTCCTTTCTGTGTTTCCAGTAGGGTAAGTAGGGTAAAATCGTTTTTTCCTATAACTTTCTCTATATACACGCATACTAAGAGAACTTATAGCAAAATTTGAAAATACCCTACTAACCCTACTGAGTTGTAGTCAAATTTTGAAAAAGTTTCTACAAGTAACCCTACTTACCCTACTACTCAGCTTGCTTCAAGCCCAAACCACGGAACACAGCCACGCCACTGCTCACACCCTTTTCTGCATACCATTCAGGGTGCGCGGTTACTTCTGCGTTGAACTTCTTCATGCTGCATACATAGTAGCCGTTACTCTTGCACCAGATTTTGTAGGTATCATAGAGGTTCTTTGCCCGTGTGCTTACATCATCGTTCTGCTCACACTTTTCTTCAAGGAACTGCAATACAAGATCGTTGTCCTTCTCATACTGCTTTACCACTGCTTTCATCGGCTCTGACATACGCAAACCGAAACGGCGGTACTTGAAATAGCCTGCCACCAGCCAAGTGAAGATACCCTTCATAGCGTCCTGACTCTCAAAGAAATCCTTCAAGCCTTTATCCTGTTCTGCGTCCGTGAAGTGACGGTTGAACTCAATCACACGGACACGATCAGAAGCAAACAGGGATTTATCCTTGACGGCGGGCAGATCATTACAGGACAGCCACATAGTAAACTGCGGCTTGAACGTGATAGCTTCCTGATACAGTTCACGGGCAGTAATGTCCTCACCACCTGTGTACTGTTTGATGGTAGCTTCGTCCAGCTTGCCCGATGTATCAGACTCAGACATTGTAACCATACGCTTGCCCTTGAGTCTGGCAAGTACGGGGTTCGCTGCTTCTGCGTTTCTCTGACGGTCTGCCTTACAGATCAGTTCTACCGGGGCAACCGTAGAGTAGTCACCAAGCAAGTGCTGAATAGCGTCAAGGAGGGTAGACTTTCCGTTTCTGGTGGTCTTGCCATGCAAGATAAACATACATTCTTCCTTGCCAGTGCCAAGAATGGAGTACCCCAAAGCCCTTTGCAGGTAGTCAGCCTTGTCCTTGTCGTTCTGGGTGACTTCTGCTATAAACTGCTCCCAGCGCTCACAGCGTACATCCTGCAAGCTATATTCAAAGTTGGTCTGCATGGTCAAGAAGTCATCCCACTTATGTTCCCGGAACGCCATGGTTTCCAGATCGTAAGTACCGTTCTGGCAGTTTACCAGATAAGGGTGAGTGTCGAACATGGCAGCGGCGATCTTCATAGAGTCCGCAGCGTCCTTCATCAGCCGATCACGGAAACGCCTGTCACCCATCTTACTGACAAAACTCATGTACTCCTTCCGCTTGTCATCATCTGTGATCTCACCACAGTACAGCGCCATCAGACGGACAAACTCTTTAATTTTCGCAGATACCAGCAGAGAGCCAACATCCTTTGTCCACTTACCACCGTCATAGGTGTACCAAGACTTTGCTTCCGGGCAGAAGCGGGTGTCCTTGTTATAGCACTCACTGAACAGGTCAGCCATACCAGCTTCATCCCAAGAGTAGCCCGTAGAGTTGTCCTGATACTGGGTTTCCGGGTGGTGATCTTTGATGTAGTACAGCTTTTCACTGATCTCCACGGACGTTACATAGCGCCCATTGGATAGTTGAAACAATTCATCAGCCATTATTACACCTCCCTTCTCATTTCATTGTAGATTTCTTCAATACGCTTACGGTTCAGCCGGGGCTTCTGCAATGCTTCCTCAAGGTCATTCATCACATTCACCAGACTGTTTCTGTAACCGTCAGCGATCTTCTCATAGTCATCCCCGCTCACGTGTTCTCCTTTGATTTCCTCAAGGATTTCCGTGAACAGTTCTTCGCAGTCACGCCCAAGGCGTTCATAGATAATTTTTCTCAATACATCTTCTTCGGTCATCCCGGCAAAGACGTATTCCGTAGAACCATCATTCATGTACAGTGTCCGTGCCATAGCTCAATCCTCCCTCTGTTCGGCAAGATAGTCACACCATTGCAGAAAAGCCCGTAACAGCGGATTGGTGTTTCCCTGATCTGCCCACCCTGCAAATCCTATGAACCCATCCCGGTTGAAGGAGATTGCTTCCCTTCTGGTAAAATAGTGAGAGTTCACATACAGATAGCAACAAATAATTGCCCCGTTGCTTTTTTTCTTCATATCCACTTTGCTACTCAAATAGATTGTGGACACGGATGTTTCCCCAGCCTTTACAGACTTCTTGATCTCTTTCTGCAACAGCATAACCAGTACCAGAATATCCCCTTCGTTTATGCTGTCATAAGAGAGGTTTTTACTTTTGAAATATTCCCGTGCTTCGTCATTACTGCACACGGGTTCAAATCCTCTGCAACTCATAAGTTTACCTCCTGTATCTGGTTACACTATCACAGATCGTTTGCAGTTCCCGATCATGGAGCGGGGGCTTGCAAGCCTGCTCATTGACAATTTGCAGTTCCCTGTAAATCTGCTGCTTCGTATATCCTGTATTGTGCATAGCGCCCGCAAGAGAAGTCAGCGATAGATTTCTGCCACCTGAAATAATTTCCGGGTAGTCTGGGCGAATAAATACCTTTGTCCCTTCGGGCTTGCGGAATACAGGCTGATATATTCTTCTCACCATCTGAGTCTGATTTCCTGTCCGCTCTACCTCTGGGAAGTATTTCTCCACCACATAGTCAATGGCTTTCTGGTTCTCTACAATTTCAGGGAAGATCAGTACCCTCCCGGTCATAATAAAGAACCGTCTTGCCTTGTAAATCTCTACCCCTTTCAGGTTGTTTCTGCCTGAGAAGGGAAGATTGCCACGCAGCAGAATATGTACGCCACGTCCGCTTTTGGATTTTTCGGTATAGGAGTGGCAGGCTTTCATAATGTCCGCACAGATCGGAGTCATTAGACCATCCTCAAATCCTACGTCAATATCAATCCCAACCAGTCCAGTATCTGCAAACACAAAACCCACGTGGTCATATACACCGTTCTCTACCGCCGCCTGTGCCTGATCGAAACTTCCCCAAGTATCAGGAGCGGTAGAGGAAGCGGCTTTCCGCTCAAAGGATTTCATCGGGATTTTGGACGTGTCCCAAGCACAGACCCACTGATTAAGTTGTTTTAGTTCTTCTGGTATTTTGGAATAGTCCATACCCACGAACCTCCTTTAGTTGTTTACTTAAAAGGCACAATCGCACGGAAGGTCAGTTTCTTCCTCTGGCATTGCCTTTCTTACATCAGCCCAGAACCTTGCACTATTTGTCTTATCAGTCGGAACGATTTTCAGATTGTCCCTCATTTCAGAAAACTTCGGTTCAAGGTCTTTCAGGTAAACACCTTTGATGATACTGTACCCAATAATTTCTTCTGCTTCTTTTGCTTCTTCCCAAATATCAGGACGAAAGCAAAATACACAGTACCAATGCTGCTTTCCAGCTTTCAGACAACCAATGCAATTTGCGTGCTTGTATGTCTGGTAGGTTACTGGGCGTTTAATCCCAATTTCCTCTGTTGAGAATATCGTTCTTTCCCAATCGGCAAGAGGGAAAACAGCCTTATACCCCATAGCCCGCATAACATCCTGCCGTCTGTACATTCGGTTGGTTTCTTCCGGGTCAAATCCGTAAATCACTTCATCACCCGGTTCACCATTCTCCGAAAGCCATTTATGAAACGGCTCAGTTTTCAGACGGGACGTGCAAAAGGCGGGTCTATTATAAGCCTTAAATGCCTTATTCTTGACTGCAACGGACAAGGGAGGATTACTCTCCCAACCGGGCATATTTGCATAGGTGATAGGGATATGAAGATAATCTGCAACTTCCTGTTTGAAACGCTTAATATCTTCATGTTCCACATGGGGAGAAATGTCGTGGTTTAACAGTACAACATTCTCTCTCCCGTATTTCCTCACCGTTTCAATAGCTGCCAGTGCAGAAGAATGACCACCGCTAAAGCAGACGATATGTTTCATGGTTATACCTCCTTATCCTGTAATCAATTCGCTATACGGCAGGCTTTCAATCCATGCACAGAACGTATGCCATTCCGTCAGCTTGTGGTTTCGGCGGGCATGATAGATGTTTTTGAGTACCGCATAGTTAAGCTGGACGGTACGTTTCTGGTTGTAGCTGGTAGGCAAAAGCTGTATCATCTGCCACCAGTAGGTTTTATCCTTTGTATCAAGGAAGCAGTGGCGGGCTTCATTCAGTGCCATCAGCACACCTTCAAATACGGCGTAGTACATCGGGTCACAGTTCGTAGTGCCTTTGACAATCTGTTCAATGCTAAAATCGTCAAAAGTGAACTCTTTTGCGGCGATCTTGTGCATGGTGGAACAGGAATTAGCCACAGTTCCCACCTTATAGGTGTCGTATTCCTTCCACCAGTACAGCGGGGCGGTCACATCTGCGGTCACGGTAATCATCCGCAGATATTTCCCATGATCGGTTCCTGCTGCTCCCAGCGTTTTCATCAGTGCTATATCGTTGTCACCAACCACAAAGGCGGGAAGATCATCAGGATTGTTACAATAGGTAGTACAGCCATCATCTTCATCCTCATAACAGGGGCAATTCTGGCAAGGCGGGTCATCATCCCGACCAAAACACCATACACTATCGGACTTGTCCCAAGAGTTCTTAGGGTTTCTCATACCCCGGATAGCTGCTTCCCAGCCATAGGTCACAGTTTCTTCAATCTTAATCACAGGTCACACCATCCCTTCTGCGAATACGCATATAATTCTTATAGTCAATACCCTGCATTTCTGCGGCTTTGTGCAGGGCTTTCTTTTTCGTAGTGTATCGGCGGGTCAGAGGGGTCTTTTCCTCTCCCACACGGCACACATAATACTGACTACTGCCTTTTTCCTTAGATACAGTGTATTCCAGTATCATTTTAGCTGCTTCCTCCTTAATTCTCTGCATAGTCCCAGTTCATATCACATGGATTTTCTTTCCGCAATTTCAGCCATCTTTGCAGCGTTCAGCCGGGTATCTCCATGCACTCTGCTGTAAGAAAGATAACCGTTCATGCGGTCAATCTTCGTGAGATTGGTGCTTCCGCACACCGGGCAAACGTCCATTTCAAGCTGCTGGTGTCCGCAGTCATCACAGTAGGCAAGAGATAGGTTCACACCCTCATAAAACCCCTTCCTCATGGCTCTGCGAACCAGAGTCCTTACAGCGTCAATGTTGTAGCCGATAGGGTATCTTACATACTGGATTTTCCCGCCGTTCAGCAAATCCCAGAAACGTCCTTCCAAGTCCTGCTTCTGAATGGGCGTGATGTTCTCTGTAACATGGCAGTGGAAAGAATTGCTCACATAAGGACGATCAGAAACGTTTTCGATAATCCCGTATTTCTTTCGGAACTGTTCAACCTGCAAACCACACAGACTTTCAGCCGGGGTTCCGTAGATTGCATACAACCAGCCATCTTCCTTCTTGTACTGATTGACCTTCTGGTTAATATGTTCCATGACCTCAAGAGCAAACTGCCCATCCTCTGCAATGGATTTTCCGTTGTAAAGTTCCTGCAACTCATTGAGGGCAGTAATACCAAAGGAAGCGGTCATGGGTTTCAGCAGCGGCTTGATCTTGTCATGCGGGTTCAGGTGTCCACCGTAGAAACCGCCCTCACAGAAAGCAATGGGGTTTACACTGGCTCTCATTTCGCCTACATAGTCATAAGTACGCTTGTGAATACCCCTAATCATTTCCAGATAGAAGTCAAGCACCTCATAGAAGTCCTTGTTTTCCTGTCTGGCTTTTGCCAAGATCATAGGCAGGTGCAGACTTACAGCACCCACATTGAAGCGCCCCACGAATACAGGCTTGTCATCAGCGTCAGCTGGGGTAGCACCGCCACGCTCAAACCACGGAGAGAGGAACGCACGGCAACCCATAGGAGAAACCACTCTGCCATACTTCTTGTACATTTCAGCCACATAGCCGTCACCTGTCAGGGACAGCCAATCCGGGTACATGGTCTTTGCACTGCACTGAATACCTGCTTCAAATACATCCTCGTTCACACAGCCTTCACCATGAAGGTTCTCGTCATAGAGGAATACCAGCTTCGGGAACAGCACAGGCTTCTTATTACCCGGCTTGCCCTGTCCGTTCTGGTGAACTCTCAGAAAAGTCTTGCTTGCCATCTTCCCAAAGGTGTCAGTAGCCAGTCCAAAGGTCATCGTGATAAACGGGTAGTCACCACGGGAACTGCCCACGGTGTTCAGCTTCATTTCGATACCCTGAAAACCCTGTTCAAAATCACGCTGAACCTTATTCAGCGCATATTCCCGACTCAACTGTTCAGCAGTCGCATGGTCAGCCATCAGGCGAAACGCCATATCCATATATTCCTCACGGTACTTGTCATAGGACTTGACCGCATAAGGGGCAAGGATTTTGTCTACCTCTGGGACAGTGAACCCGCCGTACTGCTGAGAAGCAGTTGCCAGAATAATGTCACCCAGCACGTCAAACGCCGTGTCAAGGGACTTCGGTTCATTGTACCAGACGTTGCCCATTTCAAAACCACCCTGCATGATCGAACCTACATCACACAGACAGCAGTTGATGGTGTCCAGTCTTGCGGACTGATCGTGAATGTAAATGTAGCCCTCTTTACAAGCCTGCAACTCGTCCTTCGTCATAAAGAACCTGCGGTACAGACGCTTGTTCAGTTCGTTAAAGATTAGGCAGCGTTTGGTTGCTACCAGCGCAGAGTCCGTGTTTGCGTTCTCCTTATCTCCTATAAAACGGATAGACTGGCTCTTAATGTAGACTTCATCCATCAGGTGAACAAAGTCCTTTTTGTAGTTGCGGTAATCCTTGTAGGATTTAGCCACCTTCGGGTTGAAGTCCTCAAGCACCTGTTCCATAATATTGTGCATTTCACTGACAGGGATTTCGTCAAGCCCTTTTTCCCTGATAATGCGGACAACCGCCGCAACAATGTCATGGAACTGGGTATTATCCAGTGTTACCATCACACGGGAAGCGGACTTCGTAACTGCATTGACGATTTTCTGACCGTCAAATTCTTCCAGTGTGCCATCTTTCTTAATGACTTTCATGGGGAATAATCCTCCCTTCCTTGAGTGTTCGTTGTACATCAATGACCTTCTGATTGGTACTTCCTGCCCAAGGATAGGTCACATCTTTCAGTTCCGTCACGAACCTCCCGTCTACCAGTACGTCCACGAACTTCATCATATGGTACATCATGGGGTCATCTTTAACCTCTTGCCATGTATACCCGGTGTAGACCCAGATCGTTTTATCGGGAAAGTTCTTTTTGATCTCTGTCATCAAGTCCGCTACTTCTGCCCGGTTTGCCGGGTGGAGAGGATCACCGCCTGAAAAGGTAATTCCTGCAATGTAATCCTTGCGTAACTCAGTGTAGATTTCTTCTTTTTCCTTCAAGCTGAACGGTAAGCCATCAGCAAAATTCCACGTGACAGGGTTCTGGCAGTCCTTACAGTGGTGATTACACCCTGCAACCCAGAGAACTACCCGTAATCCGTCCCCGTTGCTCATATCGTCATGGGTAATGTTGTGATAATTCATCACACATCACCCGCCGCACGGTGATTGGATTTTTCCGGGTCAAATCCTTCCGGGTAGCGGGCTTTCAGTTTGTCAATGTTCTGCTGCATGATTGCGTCCATATTCCAGCCGAACGAATGACAAATCATAGCCACGTACCACAGCACGTCACCGATCTCCTTTTGAGCGTGTTCAGCGTCAAGCGGCTTTTCATGGAAAATCCACTTCTTCACCATATCGTTGAACTCTCCAACCTCACCAGACAGTCCCAGACAGCCATTCAGGATACCGCCCATATCCACTTCTGGGTCTTGTACGTAATTATCCACCATCGTAGACAGGCGATAGGTAGCGTTGCCGTCATTGGTTCTCATGGCAAGCTGCTGATATTCTTTACCGTTCATTATTCTTGTCCTCCTTACCGTAATGCAGGGCAACCGCTATCAACGCAGCAACACCCATAATAAAGCCGATCATAAATGCGGCTACAATTTCGATCATGTTGATTTCCTCCTTATGTACCCCTGACTCTGGAAGCGATCATGTCAGCGGTGTGGGTATAAAGAACATTCGGGTACACTTCAATGGCAGCGCCCAGATTGTTCCAAACGTCCTTCTCGTCATAAGCTCCCATGTGCCAGCGAATACAAAGGATTTCTTCCTCCGTCAGTCCCATAATGGTCTGAGCAATAATGACAGACTTGTCACCATGCCCAATAAGAGGAAGGTTCTTGCGGTATTCAAACGTGCCATCGGCACACTGCCTATACTGGTCACACTTGCACAGATCATGGAACATTCCCACAATATAGGGGCTTTCCTTACGTTCCCAGTGCAGGTTGAGTTGTTTTGACAATTTGAGAAGGGCAGTGGTCACTTCGTATGAATGATCGAACAGCCCGCCCACATAGTTCCCGTGGTATTTGGTGGAAGCAGGTGCGTCAAAGAAATGTAATTCTTCCAGCTTATCCGTGATTTTCTCACATTCTTCTGCACTAAAGGCTTCCAGCATGAGTGAAGTGAACAAGGCAATTCTGTTTTTCTTAGAATTTACTTTCACGTTTACACCTCAATTCTGTAAAATGATTAGTTGCAATATAAGCATTGGAGAGTTCAGGCGTATATCCATCCCTCTCCGCAGCTTATTTACTGGGTTATCCCAGAATACTGTTCAGGTCAAAAGGCTTCTTGCCGCCAGTCTTTGTAGCAGTAGCGGGCTTCTCAGCAGTCTTTTCCTTCTTTGCCGGGGCAGGTGCAGGAGTGGCAGGTTCTTCATCAAAGCCATCCGCAGGCTCTTTGTCCCCCAGACGGACGAACTTGAGTATTTTGCCGGGTGTACGGTTGCTCTCAACTTCTTCGTGGTCAACTTCACAACGAATGAAGCAGCCAACCAAATCTTCATGGTCAATCTCAGTCAGGTTGAAATCCCCCAGCGCTACCTTTGCAAAGTAACTGAAAGCGTTCAAGCCGCCCTGATTGGGTTCACCGTCCTTATTCAGGAGAGAGAAGCGTTCCACGTGCTTCTGTCCGTTGGCAAGCTGCATGGTAATTTCCATCTTGCCAAAGTCCTCTTTGTAGTTGACCCCCGTGATCTTGAAAACGTGGGTTCCCTTCGGAATGAGGGAAAAACCCTCGCTCAATCCAATCTTAGCCATTGTATTTTCCTCCTTTAGATTTTGTGGTTCTCAGACTGTTGCGTCTGCTTTTCGTCCAGATCACCGCAAGGGTGATAGACTGTTCTATGAACAGAGTCGCAAGGACTCCGAACAAGACCGGGTTTACATACATGGTGCTTTACTCCTTCTTTTCCTTCGGTGTCAGACGATACGTGACGGTTTCCTTCGTCTTGTATTTATCCAGCACACCGTCTTTTTTCATAGCAGCTTCGTCAATCTTCATCGACACGCTACGGGCAGTTACCCACTCATACTTAGAACCCTTGACAATGACCTGCTTGTCACCATCCCGGAACTGTCCAACGCAGGCTTCCTTGATAAGGTCTTTCAGTGTTTTCAAGCGCTTTTCATCGTCAGCGGTTTCCGCAGCAACCTTGTCCAATTTATCCTGCAACTGCTCCGCTTCTGCGATCATAGCGTCAAGATCACTATCCGGGGACAGTGAGTTGGCACGGAGAACCTTGAGAATGTCAGCGTCCTTCTTCTCGTCATATTTCGGAGAAACGCCGCCCTCCACATGGTCTTTCCACCACTTTTCAACCTTCTTGATCGTTTTCTTCATATTGGGGTATCTCTCCGATACCTTGAAGGAACGCTCAAAGGTATTCTCAGGTGTTACTATAAACTTGTCCGGGGCTTCGTAGTCCTTGTCACCCAGAATGGTGCAGACCATAATCACATCATCAACACCCAGCAGATAGGCGTACAACGCAGCCTGTAAAGCGTAATACTCAGGCACATCATCAAGCCAGTCCTCTGCACGTTTGGTGGTTTTCATTTCCATCACGGTAGTAGGCTTGCCGTCCTTGTCCACAAACAGATAGTCCCACATACCGCCGAAAATAGGTTCGTCCTTGAAGAAATCACCCCAAGTTTTCTTGAAGTAATCCGCTCCGTACACATCGGTAGGAGTAATCAGCTTCTTCCAGAAATATTTCTCCTTCATGTACTCAGCCTGCTTCGGCTCAATGGTCTTACCAGCAATGGTATAGATCGTGTCCTCAAAGGGTTCCTCATAGGTTCGGGTGATTGCACACCACGCATTAAACGGGGTAGTCCATGCGTTCAGCCCCATAATGGCGGCGAACCTTGTACCCGTACACTTTTTAGGACGGGCAGGCGGTGTAATGGAGATCGTGCCGTTATCATTCCACTTCATAGCGGGCTACCTCCTTACACGTAATTGCGCCACAGCTTTGCAAACTTACTCTTGCCGTCAGCGTCTTTGTGGTTCAGGCGGGTATAGCCCGCTCTGAGCATATTGTGTCTTGCGATACTTCTTCTCAGTTTTCTCATTGTTTCTGTTCCTCCAATTCAATATATTTGTCCAGATACCAGCGGGCTTTCTTAATGTCCTCCACGCCGTTCTTCCGCTTGTGACGGTAAAGGTACTTGAGGGCGTTGCACACACAGAAGTTTTGCGTGGCTTCCACGCCTTGAGTTTCTACCATCACGTCAATGCACTCAAACCGCCCGGTTTCATAATGAGAAGGATGGTTTACGTTGTCTGCCATGCCTTATTCCTCCCCGTACTGGCTGATAATCTCCTTGAGATTGCCACACAGGGCGGTGCAAGCAGAAGCAGTAATGTTGGTGAAACCATCGGTTTTCATGGCAATCTGCTGAACAAATTCTTCCTGATCTTCGTCCTTGTCCATCAGTTCCTTGCAGAGGGTTTTGAGTTCGGCAACCTGCTTCTCACTGGCAGCACCGTCAGCACTGGTCAGTTCCTTCTTCGCTTCCTCACGCTCTGCCACGGTAGCCGGGGCTTTCTTGCCCTTCTTCTCCTTCTTTACAGGAGCGGCAGCAGCGGCTTCCTCCGCAAACTCGTTGTCATCCTCCGTGGTGTCATCCGTACCCAGCGCAGCGTCAATTTCATCAGGTTCCGTAATATCCAGAACCGTCATCCACAGGTAACGGCGCAGGTAGGTAATGGAAGAACCAAGAGCCTGCATAGGGTTGGTGACTTCCTTGCCTGCGTTGCTCACAATCGGCTTTACCTCACGGTACGGAACACTGAAAGCGATAGGCGCTTCTTCCGGGTTGTCAGTGTTGAACACATTCATGGTAGCCGTGGTGTCCGTAAACTCAATGTTGGTGGTCAGACCCACACGGGCAAAGATACGAATTGCAGGCGGTACAATGTCCTCCAATTCAAAATATTTGAACTCAAGGTGCATATTCTTACCTGACTTTGTGACCTTCTGGTTCAGGAAATACAGACGTGCTTTCGCCAGCTTCTGACGAACGTTCATCGTTTCATAGATATTAGCCATTGCTCTTGCCCTCCTTACATTTCAATACGGTCAATGCCGTACTCTACTGCACATTCATGTTCGATCTTGCAACCACGGGCTTCATCCCAACCTTCCGCAAAATAGGCAACATCCGCAGTAGACAGCAATTCCAGACTTTTGCTCAGATACCACAGGGGTTTAGCGTCAGCCGGGGCGTTCTGGAAGAAAGAGTCGATTACTTCAATCTCACCGCCAATCAGTTTCTTTGCGGACTTAATAGCCTGCTCACGAACGGCAAGAATTTCTGCGTCACTCTTACCCTTCATCGGCTGAGAGATAAACAGCTTCGTGACCTTTTCTTCCACGATCTCCCAGCGGTCATCCATGACCATCAGCAGATCACGGGGAAACAGCAAAATCGTGGGTACTTCCTGCCCTTCCTCAAAGTGGTTCATAATCACGCCGTCCTTCATGTACCAGTAGGCGTTCTTCCACGTAGACAGTTTGATCTTCTTGCCCCCTTTCAGGGCGGCTTCACATTCAGCGAATTTCATTGTATTATCCTCCTTAATCGAACATAGCCAAGGATTTCTTCTTGAGAGAGTTAATCCTTCGGGTATTTTTCCGGGGCGGCTTCACGCCCAAGAAATCATTGATGTACTTTTTTGCCAGTTTCAAGTACCAGTTCCGATCAATAACCTCAACTGTAAGCTGATTGTTATTGTCAATGACACAGTGCTTCGGCATACTGGCTACCTTCTGGTCATTACCCGTGACAGCGTGGGTCTTGTACAGTGTTCCTTTGCTTCGGTCAGCCGTGGCATATACCCGGTTTACCTTTTGAACAGTCACTTTCGTATCTCCGTCCATCCAGTAGCAGCCCGTGTACTTACCGCCAACCTTTGCAATCATCTGGAAGTCCAGAATGTTGTCACAGGCATTGATGGTTTCTTCTGGGGGAGTCCCGTCAACAAAGAACTGCTTGATTGCTCTTGCCACTACCACAGCATTATTGTTGATATTGAACGCTCCACCACTCATGTTGTCCCATACGGGCAGTCCCATCTTCGTGAAGTCCATGTTGCCGTTGGTCAAGATACCTCTCACCAACTGCCCGCCCTTCACTTTCGGCTTGCCGTCACCCACGGGAACTTCCACGTAGTTGTTCACGTCCTTCTGGACGATCTTCTGGATGAAATCTTCTTCCAGTTCAAACCCGGTTCTGTCCTGCCACTCCTGCGTGATCTCCTGCCACTTTGCTTCATCAGAATTGTCAAAACTCACCATGATACCATCCGTATTAAGCTGAATGATCTTCAAGGTGGGACACTCACTGACCAAGTGCATTGACAGTTCCAGTAGAAGTAACTGCCCGGTAATGCACACGGAACGCCCCATCAAGGGGTCATACAGGTCATTGTAGGCAACCCCGTTTCTACCGTTGAGCATGGTTCCGTAGGTGGTGTTCAATACCAGCTTGAGTGCATTTGCGGTATCCTTGTCCCCAGCTTTCTTTGCCTTAACTCTGTTCTCAAGAGTCTGGGCGAATACCGCAGGGGAAGGAATATTCCTGCTGCAAAAACCATATTCCTGCCCTTCGGACAGGGGCAGTGTCATCAGGTGCGGATAGTAACTCGCAACGTCCTTGTTACGGATTGAGCGGTTTTCCGTAGCTTCTTCCGTGTATGTAGGAATAGCACCGTGAATACCTCCATATGCCAAGGTAACAATGCAGTCACCGATCATCAGTTCAAGGCTTGCTCCCTTGATTTTCTTTCCGTCCTCGTCATAGCCGCCGAACAGATCAACGTCCGGGATATTCGGGTCATGCAGTCGATCAAAGAAGTCGAATACCTCTTGCGGAATGAACTCACGTCGTAACTTATCGGGGTACTGGTAGTTTCGTTCATCCGTCCACGGCTTAGAGGGCTTTTGTGCTTGCAAATACACGGAAGTCAGCTTCGCATTGGTCATGTAGATAGCGTTGCGTTCATCCAGCCCCCGGACACGCCCCAGAGTAGCCTTGTTCTGTAAGTAGTTCTGACGCAGGTGATAAAGAATTTCAGTAGCATCCACATCGTACTTACAGTATTTAATGGTTTGTTGCAATTCTTCTTCTGTCAGTCTGCGGTCAATGTTGAAGTCTACTTCGGTTTCCTCAATGGGAATACCCAAATGACCTTCAATCCCTTTCAGGGAAAGCCCATCCTGACAGTCATCCATCAGATCGAAACTGTGAAAGTACACCCGATAGTCACGCAGCAGGGGAATGTCCCAGCCGTCCAGTTCTTCCACAATAATGAGATCGTTGACCTGCTTTACCGTTTCCGGGTCTGCTCCAATCATTACCGCCTTGAGAATGTGGTTATCGTAATGTTTGCAGTTGAACCCACCAAGGAACGGGTCTTGTTCCATAAAAGCAATCACAGCGTCATTGTCATTGTGAATGATCGTGTACTGCCCGGTTTCCACTTCCTTGAACACAAACAACCAGTCATGGGCGAATACCTCACAGTCGAATATGAATGTGCCTTTAATCATCGGTTTTACCTCCTTCCTCCAAAATTCTTAAAGAGTCTGATATAAGTGCTGTTAGTCGTTTCTTCGGGTACAGCGCTGAAAACAGGTGTTCCAGCATTTTGACCGGGATAGAGTTACCAGCCATCTTATACAGTTGTGTTTTGGAAATGCCGTTGAGTTCCAGCAGTTCCACATCTTCATCCGTAAAACCCATAAGACGGAAATACTCTTTCGGAGTCAGATTTCTATAATGTTCGCCATCGTAAATCTTCACTTCTCGTCCCCCCCCTGATACAGTTTTCAAGGTAGGGCATAGACCATCAGGCGAATAAATACGGTTCATCTGGTCATTTCCGTAGTGGTTCAAATCCGCAATCTGTTTTATCTCCATATAGCAGATCACCACTTTAGGGTCTTTGTAGTCCCGTGAACAAAGGGTGTTGCAAATCCCCCCCTGTCACATATCTGCCCAGCATGAGCGTTATTGTGTTCAATGACCTTCCGGGTCTTTTCCTCTGACAAATAAAACTGTTCAGGTACTTTCTCGTCCAGAAAATCATTCATGCACATCAGCAGCGGAACCGGGGCGGGGAAGGTAAACCTCCCGTCATCTACATCCTTACGAATAGACACGATCAAAACTCGTTCTCTGTTTTGCGGAATTTCATAATCCACACAATTCATAACCTGCCAGTAATTGTTGTAGCCAGCTTCTTGAATACTGGTTAAAACCGTGTCAAATACAGGCTTCATACTTTTACTGGTCAAGTTTTTTACATTTTCAGCAACCGCTATTTTCGGCTTTGCAGCTTCGATAATGCGGAGTGCGTCAAAGAACAAACCGCTTCGTGTTTTCTTCCCTTCTTCGTCCATTAGTCCTTTCTTCGCCCCTGCGATAGATATGTCCTGACAGGGAAAGCCGTAGGTCAGAAGGTCAATGTCTTTCGGCAACTGGGTTTCATCTATCTTCGTTATATCGCCGTAGTTCATGCTCTCAGGCACATTATGGAGAAGTGAGTACGCCTTGCTTGCGAACTTATCAATCTCACAGTAACCTACCAGCGTGTATGCGATTTTTAGATTTTCCAGTGCCTTTTCAAAGGCTCCTATCCCGCTGAACAGTGATAATACTTTCAGCATTTATACCTCCTTTGCTAAATCACTTTACTTCCGCAAACAAAGCATTGGAGAGTTTGCGTGAAAAAATTTAAGCCAACTATAAAATTCTCATTCCACGCCACATAAAGTGGCGTGATTTTAGATAGTGATTTTGAAAGCGGGACGCACACCGCCAGCGTAAGAAGCGTAGTAGGAGTACGCATAGCCGTAGGAGTCGACACCGCAAAAGTAAGCAGCGTAGTCCTCAGTCTTGTTCTGCAACCAGCACCATTCCCAGATACCAGTCTTGTTGCCCTGAAAACCGATACGGTTACGGCGATCTTTCATCGGCTCCCACTGCTGAACACTGTCATCTTCCTGCTCACCGTAGATGTTCTCACCGAACATTTCACGCTCCGTAGCCAAACGCAGGAAGTCACCGTTATCAAAAGCAACCATCTTCTCACGGATTTCAGCCGGGAAACGGTCAAGGATTTCACCGTTCAGCTTCTTTCTCAGTTCGCAGGATTTATAGCCGCCACGGTTACTGTCAGTACGGTTCATGCGGTACTCCTTCTTCAATGCGTCCACAAAGTAGAAGATCATACCGTCATCATCCTGCTTTACAGCAAGGGCTTCCACTTCCTCACCGCCATTAAGGGTGAAACCAATCACGTCACCCACCTTGTAACCGTTCTCAGCGGCGGTTTTAATCGTTCTGAACAACTTCATTGTTAAGTCCTCCTTAAATTCATAATTATTCATTGATTATGCAACCGCATTTGCGGTAGCTTGCACAGCGTTTCTTGTAAGACTTTAGCAGGGACTTGATTGAGTCCACATAGTCATAGACAAGGGGCTGCTGCTTGCCCTCAAAGGTTCTTGCCACCCGTCCCACGCTCTGTACGATCACTGCGTAATCCTTCTGAGGGGTGGTTAGGTAAAGCCTGTCCAGTCTGGGTATATCCAGACCTTCTTTTGCCAGAGAATACGTTGCGAACAGGTAACGCTTATCCCCGGTTCTCATGTCCTCTATTGCCTGTTCCCGCTCCGCTTTCAGGGCTTTCGTGGTCATCTTTCCGTCAATGACCGCCGCCTGCCTTTTCAGTGCCGGGGGCAACTGAGCGTAGAGATACTTCAAGTGGTCAACCCTCTCCGATAAGATCAGGTTGTAGTGTTCACGGTTGCCCGTGAGATCGTCCAGAATAAGTCTGTTCCGCTGCTCATGCTCTGTCAGGTAAGAAATCATCCTTGCGTAGTTCACCGTGCCGTCCGTATTCAGGAAACATGGGTTCAGGTTGACTCCTGTACCCTTTGGCTTGACCATGACGGTCATCACTCTGGACTTGACCGCTTCGTCCGGGACTGTGTATACCACTTCACCAAGCATGGCATATGTAGCCTTGATAAGTCCGTCTGCTCTGTGAACCGTAGCCGATAGACCATATTTGTGCCTTGCCCGCAGGCTGTTCAGCACCTTAGAGAACTGGGTGATTGCCGTAGGCGTACCGCTTACACGGTGACATTCATCTACAATAATGCAGTCCCATTCATCCCTATACTGGTCTAAGTCCACTTTGCACATGGTCTGGATTGTAGCAAAGGTCATTGTCTTACCGATATTCACCTTGCCCTCCGTAATCGTGCCAAGCAGAGAAGGGTCAATGTACCGTTCCGCTCTGGTCTTGCTCTGGGTTAGCAGGTCTTTTGTGTGGGTCAGCCACAGGGTTTTCAGCCTGTCCTTGCAGGCAATGGCAATACCCATCTGTGTCTTACCAGAACCAGCGGGGGACTGTAAGATACCATAGTGATTGACGATCATCTTGTTCACGGCAATCTCCTGATAGTCATACAGCGGAACATTCCCGCCGAACTCCACATACTCTTGTGGGGCGAATGTTGTTGCTACCTCTGCGTCCTGTATCAGTGGCATAAGGTTTCTCAAGCACCCAAAGGGAAGAATGAGGTCATCACCATTTACGCTGTACAGGAACAGTTGCCGGGGCGTGTTCCCCGTCCATAAGTGCATACGCACTTTCTTTTGGTAGTCTGGGTTCGCCAGTTCCAGATTTTTCTTGCACCAGTCCATAATTTCAGAGGACGGGTCAGTAATTTTCAGATAACTTCCTACTTCTACTAACATCCGTTGTCCTCCATGAATTTCAACCATTCCTCAAAGGTACGGTACATTGGAAATTCACTTTCCTTGATCGTTCCTTCTCCGTAGAGTTCCCGCAGACAGAGATCATCAAAACTTACCATGTAAATGCTGTCATCAGCCAGCTTCATAGCAAAGTAGCCATGCTCATTCCCACAGGCTTCCCACAAGGTCATTGCACCTTCCTGATTACCCTCAATCCGGGACAGAGGAAAACGGTTGTTCTGACACACCTTGCAGTCGATCAAGACGGTAATATTGTTCTTAGCCGCTATCACGTCCGCAGGTTGTCCAGTCTGGTTCTGGGCTAAGTTGTGCGACCACCAGCCGTTGTCTGCCAGAAGTTCACACATTTCTTCTTCAAAGCTGGTTCCCAGCTTCCGATTGCTTGTCATGTGCGTCCCTCCATTCGTACTCTTTGCCGTACTCCTTCCTGTACCATTCCTCAAAGTCTTTTCGGTGTTCCTCAACCTTGAAGTATTCCCGAACCTTCCTCACCAGAATGTCACAGAACGGGTTGTCTTGCAGCAGACTTTCCAGCATTAGTCATCGTGGACGAACACTCTACCGCTTTCATAGGTGTCCAGAATGTTTTTTGCTTCCTGAACGATAGAGTCTGCTTTTGCTCCCTTGCGAGTCCCGGCAAAGATTGAACTCACTTCGGTCTTGTCCGTCTTGATACCCTTGTTGTCCAACTGGAAGATCAGCCAAGTAAACGATAGACGGTTGTTCTTCAAGCGTTCACGGATTTTGTTGAGTTCTTCCACGGTCATTACCTCCCTTCTATTTTGAAATCGTATCAACAATAGTTGACAAACGCAACTCCAATGCTTATAATATAGGTGTCGAGTCCATATTGCATTGGAAACCTGCCGGGGCAAAATTTACGCCTTTGACAGGCGGGTTTCTTGTACCCTAATCTTGTAAACAACTCCTGTTGACATGACTAAGTATAATCGAAAACTTTCTAATTGTCAATAGGCTAATCGAAAACTTTCTAACAAAATTTTCAGGAGGTAGCTTATGACGGTCTATGACTATGTGAAGGTTCTCGCAAAGGAGCGGAATGTTGATATTAAGAGCATTGAAGTAGCCTGCGGGTTTGGGAACGGGACTATTTCAAAATGGGGAAAAAGTATGCCCAAAGCGGATATTCTATACAAGGTAGCTTTGTATTTTGAAATGCCAGTCGAATACTTTCTAACGGGAATACGCCCGGCTCAAGACAAGATGGAACAAGTTTTACTTAACGCCTACCGCCAATCCAATGAGGAAGGTAAGGCTAAGATTATTCAAGTCTGTTTGAACGCCTATGACACGTCCGTTGAAAAAGACGCAGCAGATTGTGCAGGATAATTGACTTTACTGAATGGAGGAAGAACCATGTATGAAGATATAAAAAATGTCTGCCTGTATGTGCGGTATTCCAGCAGCAACCAGACAGAACAATCCATTGAAGGACAAACCAGAGTATGCCGTGAGTTCTGCGAACGTCACGGATTTAGAATTGTAGATATATACGCAGACCGGGCTACCTCTGCCAGTAAGGATATTGAGAAGCGCACTTCATTTCTCAAGATGATTAAGGACAGTGAGAAACATACCTTTGACGCAGTAATTGTCTATAAGTTGGACAGGTTTGCCCGCTCCCGCTATGACAGCGCCACCTACAAATACCGCCTGAGGAAGAACGGCGTACAGCTTATCTCAGCCACAGAGAATATCAGCAATGACCCGGAAGGTATCATCCTTGAGTCCGTGCTTGAGGGTATGGCTGAGTTTTACAGTGCGGAACTTTCCCAGAAAATTCACCGTGGCTTGCGTGAGTCTGCCTACAAGCACAACTCCACTGGTGGTCATATTCCTCTGGGCTACAAGACAGAGGGAAAGAAACTGGTAATAGATGAAGATACTGCTCACATTGTCCGAGAAGCGTTCACCATGTATGCAGAAGGTCATACCGTGGCTGAGATTTGCCGTCTGTTTAATGCCAAAGGGTATAAGACTTCCAAGGGCGCAAAGTTTGGCAAGAGTTCTTTCAGCAAAATCCTTCATAATGAGAAATATATAGGAACGTACAAATTCAATGACTATCAGGCAGAGGATGTAATACCTCCGATCATTGACAAAGAAACTTTTGATAAGGTGCAAAGACGCATGAAATCAAACACCAAGCACTCAGGAACCTATAAAGCTAAAAGAGTATACCTGCTCTCTGGTAAGCTATTCTGCGGTCACTGTGGTTATAGCATGAACGCAAGCTGCAATACCAACGGGTATACCTATTATGAATGTTACGGAAAGAAAAGTCTAAAGGCAGATTGTTCCAAGAGGAATATGAGGAAAGATCGTATTGAAGATGTGGTTGTTCAAGACGCTCTCTCCTTGCTCACCCCAGAGAACATTGAGAAGATTGCCACCATTGCCGTTCAAACTAATAGCAAGGATGTAGAAGCAACCACCAATATTCCTGCCCTGCGTGGCAGACTGCACGAAACCAAACTGTCACTTGAGAACATCACCAAAGCGATTGAAACTGGGGCTGCTCCTGAAACTCTGGTAAAGCGTATGGTTGAGTTGGAGAAAGAAAAGAAGTTGCTGGAAGGTGAACTCAAGAATGAGGAAAAGGGTACGCTGCTTCTGGAAAAGGCAGAGGTTATCTACTGGCTGAATAAATTCAAAGACGGAGATATAAATGACGATGATTTCAGGAAGATACTCATTGATCTGTTCGTGAACTCCGTCACTGTATGGGACGAACCTGACGGCGGTTTCAAGGTGACTATTGCCTACAATCTTACCTCTTTGCAACAAAAAACGTACCGCCTACCTAAAGGCGGTACGCAGTCGGATTTAGACTCCAAAACACCAGTTATGAAGTCAAATCCGATTATTGAGGGAACGGTGATGTATCACACCACCGTCCACCATTTTAAGCGTTGGGACAGGTCTTAATCAGGGATTTTGAGTTTCTGCCCTGCGTAGATCGTCTGACTGGTCAACCCGCTCAGATTGTAGATTTCCTTCCAACGGCTGCCATTGCCCAGATACTTCTTTGCAATGTCCCAGAGGGTATCACCCTTTTTGACAGTGTAAGTGATGTAGGCAGGCTTTTCCTCCTGCGGAGTAGTGGCTACCACAGTACCGCCACTCTCCGTAGTGATATAAGCGTCCGTAAACCCGGCAGCTTTCACACGGGTCAGTTGTGCTTCTGCGTTAGCTTTCACACTATAAGCACCGATCTGTACCTTGTAGAGATTTTCGATCTGCTTAATCAGTGCGTCAAACCCCTTTGCCTGAACCGCTGCAAGCTGTCTGTTGGCATTGTCCAGTTTGGAGAAAGCGCCAACCTGTACACGGTACAGACCATCCGTAGCAGTCGCTTTCTGAGCGTACTTGTCGTAGTAGGTCTGCCCGTAGTCTGCACGTTTCTTCTGTACAGTTTCCCCCTGATCGGCAGGACGCTCATACTGAGTCAGTACAGCGTTAGACGCTTCCAGAATGGACGTAGCCCCGGCAAGGGTAGTCATCATGGACTTGTAGCCCTGCATTTCCTCCCACATGAAATCAAGCTGCATGGTGAGATCACCGATGGATTTACCCACAGACTGAGCGTGTGCCAGAAGTGCTTGCTTACGACTCCAATACGTCCACTGTGCCAGACCATAACCCGCAGAGTCCTTCACAAAGTTAGTGTAAGTACCATTATCCACGGCGGCGGTATAGGTAGTGTCCGTATAGCCCAGCTTCTTTTCATAGGTGTTCTGCAAATTGGTAGACTTGAAACCAGACTCAGCGTACAGATTGCCCATGATACCAGCCACAGCATAGTCATTCAGACCCTTGCCTTTAAGGTAATCCCAAATCACCTTATCGTTGCCGTCCGTAGACGTTTCCGGGGTTGCCGGGGTAACAGTAGTACCACCCAGCTTGTCCGTTACCTGTTTGGCAAGATCACCCAGACGGTTATACAGCCAATCGCCGGGACAGCTTTTGTTCGCAAACCATCTATGCACAGTCAGCACCATTTCATCAGACTTAGGGGAGTAATTAAGCGTTTTCGTCTTATCCCCCAGCCACAACAGCTTACTCTTACCGTTGCGCTTACAAATGTCCACGCAGAGTTCAATCAGCTTTTCGTAGACAACATCCTTGAACGCATACGGGTGAGTGGTGTCACTGGCGCACTCAATGGTAATGGCTCTTTGATCGTTGGCATTGGAGGACGAACACCAAGAGCGGTTCTTTTCCTCCACGTACATACCCACTCTACCATCTACGCCAATACCATACTGGCAGGACGCTTGACGGGAAGTAGGATAGAAAATGTTGCCCAGAGTTTCCACGCTGCACTGCCCCACAACACAGTGTGGGGTAATGCGGTCAATAGCGTGGGTTCTCTGCCCGGAATGATTGGGGCTGAGTTTCGTATATGCCACAAGCGGGCTATTAGTATACGCCATGATCTTAGTCCTCCTTCTTCGGTACTTCGTAAGTCATTGCCTGTGCGGAGTCAGACACACCAGCGGTAGTGGGGTCAGTCACAACGCCCAGAATGGTCAGAACGGCAAACAGCGCATTGACCACAGCAAGCAGCTTATCGCCCAGTTCGCCAAGGTTCAGCGTAAAGCCGAACACGGCGGCTACCACCTGCACAAGAAGCAGAATGGCGGGGATAAGGGACAGCCAGAAATTCTTGTTCTTAATACGTACCTTCCAGTTGATGTTCATAATCGTTACCTCCTTAAAAATTAGAAAAGGGGCTACAAGTGCGTTCAGCACTCATAGCCCCATTGGACTAACCGGGAACCTTTGCCCCGGTATGTTCGCTTGTTACTGGGAAAGCTCATGTTTCCCGTCCAGACCGTCCAGTCTGTGATGTGCAGACTTTGTGGACTGTTCCACAATAATCAGTCTATCCCTCAAGTCCTGAATATCGTTTCTCATGTTCCGCATATCAGACTTAATCTCATTTACGCCATTATTGATATTCTCCAACTTTACAATGAGGGTGGTCATTTCAGACGCTTCCTTCTTGTCATCACTGGTTTTGTTCCGCTTGATACCAACGATACCAACCACGGCAGCAATGCACAAAGACAAGAAAGAAATGAGAATAGGGATGTCAACCTGCATTGTGATTTCTCCTTTACCTTTGTGTTACGCTGTATATTCCTCCCATGCCGCAGGGTAAGCGTCTGGACTCCAAACATTACCGTCAACAGTGGAACGATACAGCTTGCCGTTGTAGCTTACAATATCACCCTTATTATAAGCGTCCGTTGCTCCAAGCGGCTGAACCCATTCAGGGTAGCCACCTTCGGTTACACCAATCTTTTTATAAAGACTGGTTGCAGTGTCGGGTGTCCACTGCTCTGCGCTGGTATGGTCTTGCAGCACCTGATAAAGTTGAGGATCACCAACAGAATTAACCCCATAACTGAACACTTCCTTTGTAGTGTACGCTCTGCCCACTTCGTAAGCAGGGAATACAGAGGGAATTGCCAGCACTTTATCAAGCTGAGTTTCTACATCCAGCGTCCCCACAAACATTTGCAGGGCTTTCCGCATTTCAAGAGCGGCTTGCATAATATCACTCATGGTTTACACCTCCTTTCCAGTCAGCAAAACAGCCATTGCCTGACGGAGTTCCTCAATCGTGCGATCTCTGGCTTCCTCCGCTTTCTGCTGCTCAGACTTTTCAGCCAGAACAATCCAAGATCGTCCATTTTCCACACGGTTGCACACAAGGAACATATCCGTGTAAGACTGCGTGGTAGCACCATCGTTGATAGCAACCGTAGCCAGATTATTTTCAAACACGGAGTCCTCAATGACCCCTTCGGCAATAAAATTGTTGCCGTTCAGTTCCAGATTTTCCAGCTTCGTGCCGTCATGTAGCGTGATTGTGTACATTGCTGTAACCCTCCTTCTTTAACTGTTCGTACAGAGAGTTCATGTTTTCTCTCTGACGTTTACTCATTATGCGGTAGTGGTTCTGAAACCAAGACTTGAACAAATCGTCAAATTCCTTTTCAGATAGTTTGTGGACAAGTTTCTTCATTTTCCTTCTCATAGTAGTCAACCTCTTAGGGTTGATCTTCTGGATAACTCGCCCTGTTTCGGTAAGCGAATACTGCACTTGTAGAAAGCGCCACATACTTGAAAGTTTACAAATCCGGGTCTTACGGGTATTTACTGTAATACCCAAGTCCTTTGCAATAGCGATTATCCCTTGAAGTAATTCCTCAAGGAACTCTTTACTCTCATGGATAGCATAACTGTCATCCATGTACCGCCCGTAGAACTTCACACCCTTTACAATCTTGACGTAATTGTCAATCGGTATTGGGTAGATAATCCCAGCTACCTGCGCTACCTGATCTCCAATGTTCAGGTGTTTGCACATATACTTCTCACCAGTCAGCAGGGACTTGTCCACTTTCTGATATTCCAGCGAGTTAAACACTCTGTCCATACACCCGGCGTATTCTTCGTCACTCATGTACGATACATCCACTTTTGAACGGTCAATGATCTTCCGCAGAAAATCTAACGCACATTCATCTGTTATGTACTTCTCAAATTGTTCCATCAGACGGTCATGCCGTATGTTATCGTAATACTTTGAGAAGTCGATCAGCAGGATATAGCCGTCATTACTACGGTGTTTCTGGTAATACTTCCGCAAGTGTACCAGTAAGCGCTTCCGGGTGAAGTCTATCCCTCTGCCCCTGACACTTGCACCATTGTCATAGATCAGATACTTTCTTACAGCGGGTGTCAGTATTTCATCACACAATGCGTGTTTTGATACCCTGTCCCGTACCTGCTCACCAGTGATACGCCGTTCTTTCCCTCTTTCATGCAGAGTAAATTCAACACTGGACTGAAATTTGTAATCACCACTTTCAAGTTCCTTCTGTAAGCCAGCCAGTTCAATCAGATAATTCATTTCAAATTTCTGTACCTGCGGCTTCCAATCACTACCTTGTTTAGCCCGTAGAAAGCTTTCATAGAGCAAATTTCCATCAAATATTTCACGTGGACAACCGCAGTTCTCGTAAGAAGCGGTATCGTGTTTAGCATTTACCATATTGGAAGGACAATCTCTCCTTTCTCTACCCGCAGACCGCTCAAATGGCTATTAAACTGCGGAATTGAAATCGGGACGCACACCGTTAGCGTTAGAAGCGTTGTTGTTGTTCGCATTGCCGTTGTTGTTGACATTGCAAAAGTTAGCAGCGGAATTAGAGATTGCCCCTTTGAATTTGTTGTCTGCTTTCCTCCAACCCTTAATCAGGTTGATTTCTGCCTGTATCATTTCACCAAACCGTAGATAGGCGTTCACGTCAACGGGAAGCGTTTCAATCGCATACTGCAACTCCTGCGCCAAGCGGTAACACTGACCAATAGCTTCGTCTTGATGAAGCCTACGCTGTACCAATTCCTCATAGCAGGTGGGATAGATACTGTTTGCAATGAAAACCTCTTTCGTGATCTCACGCAGACAGTCCACGATGACCTGTCTTTCGTCATAAACGAACCAGTCATCAAAGGACGCATACTTCTGTTTCAGACGATCATAACGCTCCTGCTCCGTTTCCGTCAGTTCGGCATAATTCCTACCGCCGAACATCTTTGCAAGACGCTTATCTCCCTTTTCGTAACTGTACCCAAAATCTCGCAGAAGAAGATCTGTGATCTCCCTCCGTAGTTTATACAGGTGGTGAAATACCTCAAACTGGGACGCTTTACGTTTGCTCTTTAATACAGACATACTTGATACCTCCTACTGCACCCCACAAGGGGGTGCAGATTTTTGATTAAGATTTAATAGAGAAAGCGGGACGCACACCGCCAGCGGCAGAAGCGTCGCCGTAGCTCGCATGGCCGCTGCCGCCGACATTGCAAAAGAGAGCAGCGGA
>CAVKXW010000007.1:0-44242 GCA_963660215.1 Bacteroidaceae bacterium
CCGTGTACATCATAACCTTTTTCCAACAACAATTCTGCCAAGTACGATCCGTCCTGACCTGTTATGCCCGTAATGAGGGCTACTTTTCTATTTTCCATAAATAAATCTATTGTGTAAAGAGGCGTGGCTCGACAATGAGCCTGCCATTGATATTTGTATTGATTATATTCTTTGTTTTAACTTAGGTGTTAAAAAGCATCTCGTCTATAATATTTTTTTACCACAAACTCATGATAGAGGAACTTTCCAAATAGACTTCTTTCAGGCAATAGAATCACCTTTAATTAGCATAAAAATGAGCAGAAACTAACGCTTGAAGTCAATAAACGTACGACTATAATATTATTGCCGTACAAGTATACTAACTGAAGTTGTACAACTTCAGCGCTATAGTCGTACAACAACAAGACTCAAAGTCGTACGACTATAGAATTTGTTATATTTCCCATATTGAACGTAAACCACATAACACATTGTTTTTCAAAACATTACCTATCTATAGCCATTATTCAAATATTCCCCAAGACAAATCTTTTTCTTGAAAATTCACATGTTACAGAGACTTTTTGGGAGAATTATGTCAAAAGTTTTACTTATTCCAATGTGAAAGTTTCAATCTGGATGTCTTTACCTTCCAACCTTCTCGCACCCATATAAACATATTTATTATACAACATGACATTATCTTGTATTTCAGAAAGAGTCATTTCCTTTGGAGTATCCTTAACCGAACCAAGCGCCCTACCTTCATACAAATCTTCATCGACATCATTACAAATCCAACAGCTATTCTTCAAAGGAATTTCTTTCCCTCCATCTTTATAAGATAACAAAGAAATGTGTATTGGTTCCATGACTCCAGAGCTTATCTCCTTCCATTTGTCCTTATAGTCGTCTGGCTGATAAACACTCTTGTTGGCTAGAATGCAGATTTTCAAGTCACTATTAATATTGGACAGGAGTTTAATATACTCCAAATCATCAGGTTTAAGCAGCACATCCAATATATACAAAGCGTTGTAGGACAATCGCTGATACCATTGCGTTAGCGACTCTATACAGTTGGCAGCCTTAGCCACCGGCACAGGATTCTCACAGATAATCTTGTCTATCTGCATAAGTCGTTCCTTTGTTCTGGCGCCAAGAGACAAAGCTATCTTGAAATTAGAACGAATGGTCTGATGAATGTTCAGCATAAGTTCCACCTGATTGGAGGACAGCACTTGTTTCTTATAAACTGTTTCCATCAAATAGATGATAGCAGCCTTAGATTCGCTGACACAGGTTTGGAATATGTGCTGAATAGCCAAGGAGAACACTTTCTTGACTGAAAGGACTTGTCCTTTTCCTAAAAGTAGCTGCTCCAACTGCTTATTGAAAAAGCGAATCTGCTCCTCTTTGTTCAGAGAAGATATCGCATCCAACTTTTTGGTTGCCTTAGAAATCTTTTTCATGGAATGTATATGTTGCAGAAGCTTGTTCTTATAGCAAAGGCGAGCGGGATCTTGGTCCAGACTCTTCACCAACTGTTCTGCCAATTCGGGCTTATGCTGATAAACCATATCCACCAAGTCCTTGTGGTCTTGCAGGCTGCCATTGATACGCAGACTTTGCATGGCACTGTTAGCTATCTCTGGCACCAAGGAGCTCAGTTTGTTTTCCATACACTCGCTAATACTCATGTCCAATCGCTTTTCCTTGTCATAAATGGAAGATATCGACTCGGACAAAGATATGCCTTTCTCAAAAAACTCCTTCATATCACTCTGTTTTGAGAAAAAAGGAGCTATTGAAAAATACAAGAAAGCCTCATCTGCCTTATTCTTTATTGAGGAGATTTTATCTATCCATATTCCTTTATCTTTAGAGGTATATGCCTTCCTCGCATGGTCTAAAGCTGCCAAACAAATCAATTTGTATCCATCATGTCTGATACCAGACAAGGTTGGCAGTTTTTGCTCCACGATTCGTTGCGCATCTCCGATGACCAGTTCCTTCTGTTCGATGCTCAACGGATCATCCACATTCGTCACCTTCAAACTCTTGCCAATGATATTCACCACATGATAGAAAGTATATTCGTCGGTAGAATGCTCCAAAAGGGTCAACAGCCTCGTGTAATCAATATAGGACAGTTTATAGTCCTTATACTCTAGGTCGGATGACATCAAGAATATATTTTTACATATCACAAACTGGGCTGTACGCCGAATACATTCATTGACAAAAATCTCATCGTCATATTTGGTCAGCAATTTGAAGAAAGCCTCTTGCGACCAAAGGAAAAGAGCAGGAGAGTTTTGGTAGATGACACTTTTCTGCACTTGAACAGAAAAACTTTCATAACTAGCAGGAAAATGCTGATTGCATATCATGCGAAACATCTGCTCGTCATTTTGCATGTAATATTCTAGAGCTATATTTCCCCACAATCCGATTTCCTCACAAGGGGAAACTATGTTCTTTATATCTGACGCAAAAGTCTTCAAGCAGACTGAATCACATAGATTCGCACGAATAAGATAGCAAAGAGAAATTGCATACAGGTCGAGGCTCTGCCTATAAGCCTCTATGCTGGAAGATGAAGCCAACATAGATCTCCCCTTAAGACTTTCGCATTGCTCTATCATTTCACAAGCTTCCTCCAAAGACACCTTTGACAGATGCTTCGACATGAAGAATCCTGCACCTATTTTGCTTGCCAAAATATCTATGGAGTTCCAACTCTCCAACATCAAACTCCTTACAGTGCCGGCAAATTCATAGTCTTCAAAGTTTTTCTTCACCCAAATGTAGATACACATAAGGGAAACCGCCCTGTTGGCCGGATTCTCTATCTCTCTGTAATAAGAGAAATTATTCTTGACTGCCTCCAAATGCTTCTCGTCTGCAATTTTCTCCGTATAAAGCAATTTGGTAGCCAAGGTCTCTAGAGGTCGCAGTCTGTCGTAAACACATTGAGTCTTTGACAGGAATTTGAAAAACACTTGCAGCTTAACACATTCCTCATCTTCATGCTTCAGATACTGCCTTGCCGCATAAGAATAAGCTCGGCTCTTATTGACAGAAGTGTTCATCTCGGCTATCATCTCATCCACCAAGCTCCTATAATTGCACACCAATGCCTTTATCGGACCTTCCACCACTTTGTTATGATAAGCAGTTTGCCCCAACAAGTCCTTAAACTCCTTACGAATACTATAAGACAAATCGACTGTAGACAGCATCTCGGTCTCCAGCATCTGCTTGTCACCTAACTCTTCAAACCTGCCCAGCAACTTAGACAAACAAGCTAATCTTACGGAGGCATCTTGCAATTCATCGATGTAGAGATATAAATCTTCCAGGAGTTTCAGGCTATACTGTGGTAAAACACCCTTGATAGCCCCTATGATGGTGAGTTCCAAATCCACATAATCGAAAGTAGGGAACTTGATGCTTTCTCTCATGGATTCCAGATATACCATGGCCTTCCGAGCGCTGTCTTCATCCATGTGTCTAATAGACTTGCAAAAAGAATTCAGCACCTTCGCCTTTGGCATTTCTACATTGGCCTCTGCCATGATTAGCTTTAGAGCAACAAGAACCGCCTTACCTACATTTTTGGCATCCTTGTGCTCAGGCAACCAGAACATAAGTAGATGCAACTTCTGTGAGTCTTTCGGCAACTTGTCCAGTTCACGTAATACATACTCTACACTATCATTTGCGAAAAGGCTCTTGGCAGCCTTGGCAAAGGAGCGCATCGTATCATCTTGAATCTTTGAACTAACCAAATCGAAATTGCCGCTCATGTCGCCATCCATATCCTCATTGGTCGAAAGAGAAAGCAAAGTATAGATATGGTCGCTATTGAAAGACGTATTGTATTTCTTGGATATGTCATCAATGATTTTTACAGCTGCCTCATAGTCAAAAGGCATCAACAATTTAGCTAGCTCTATTCCCTTGTTCGGAATATTCTCAAAATCTATGATCTTAATGAGTTGATGGATATTTTCGTTAACAACATCATAATCGGAAGCTTTCATCTCTTTCTTCTTTCGGGCTATCAAAAGAAAAGCCTTGAGCCGTTCCTCTAGCAAATATATGTTTTGCGCCAAGACTAGAGCCTGCTCGAATTTACCAACAGCCAATAGTGCCTCTATCTCATTATCCCATAGTTCATTGTTTTCCATCTCATGAGAGGTAGACTTGGTCAAGGCAAACTGAAAGATGTTGGACATATATTTTTCTTCAACATCCCGACATGCCGTATATCCATAGTCACATTGCAGATTCAATGCTGCCTGTGATTGCCTATTCACAAAAATACGATGTATATTGTCTGAACTCAAATAATTGATGAGTATCCTCTCGAAACCATCATAGAAATAACTGACGCAATTGTCTGAATGAGTACGTGCGAACTGCGCCAGCAAAGTGGACAAGCCTACGCCACCCTCGCCTGTCAGACAAAGGATATTATGCTCCCTCAAGCGCTTTTCCGCAAAAGCGATTTCTGTTTTGCGAATAATTTCATGCACAGGGCTCTCTGGCAATGAAAAGCTAAAGCTATTCATCGTTAACAAGCGAGCGTCTACAGAACTTTTCGCAACAGGCGTAATTTGGGCATTAAGAGCTTGCGCCACTGCATCATCGCCTACATAAACATTCTGTACAGCAGTGGATGCATTGGGCAAGAATTGGTTACTCCCACCACTCACGCCTATAGTTTTTACCTCGTCTAACATCATATTTTTCTCATTTATTTTTCTTATTAGGTCTTTTAGACCAAGCATCTTGTATACGTTGACGTATATTATTGATTGTCCCACCCTTTTCCAAATGCGGAGACAAACCCTTCAATACTTCTATAAACACAGCCTTTGCTGCCAAATCTTGGTCTACCGTAACATATTCGTCAAGAATCATATCAACCACCACCAAGCCTATCTCATTGGCTGACTGACACTGTTGCAATCGGGATACATAGTCTGCCAATATAGACTCGTCTTTTATATATACATGCAATTTTTGTACCTCTGCAGATGACAAAGGACATTTTTTATCTCTTTCCACTTCAAAACCATCCCCCACAAAGTCGCTTCCATAAAAGTTTTGCACGACTTCGGTCGCATTGGGTAGAATCTGATTATTTCCACCACTAATATTGAATGTAATTGTTGCTTTATTTTCCATCAGTTATATCACCTATTAAATGGTTAGTAAATAAAAATAAACATGCAGTAAACGCTTGTGAACGCCTTTTGATATGCCTTCTTTTTACAATATCTTTGCACCGAATTCAGAAAGCTACCGATGCATCAAAAGCTATATCTGATAGGTATAACATATATAATTAAGGTATAAGACATGAAAGCAATGTACAAGTTTGAGTTGGCTGCCTATGCTGGTGTTTCGTCCAAAACATTGAGAAGATGGATGAACTGTTACCAAACGGAGTTGGATGACATGGGGGTTAC
This sequence comes from Bacteroidaceae bacterium, assembly GCA_963660215.1. Lineage (GTDB taxonomy): Bacteria > Bacteroidota > Bacteroidia > Bacteroidales > Bacteroidaceae > Prevotella. The sequence goes on from CAVKXW010000007.1 coordinate 5,466, forward strand.
CCGCAAGTCGAGACTCTTGCCTCCCGCCGCCGTGAAGTTTCTCTGTGAGAAGTTCTCCATAGATGTCTGACAAGAAATGGATCGAAAGAGACACTTTCGCCCACTTTAGACTAGAACGTTACCTAAACGGACAAGAGGCTTGCGCAAAGCAGTACCTTTGCATCGTCAAACAATGACAACAAATTATTTTATAAACATTAAAAACTGATACAATTATGAGTAAAAGTTACAAAATTGCAAAGAAGGTTATCAACATGGGGGACCACAAGGGTGAAACCGTTTATACTGTTCGCCCCCATAGTTATGGAACACTGACAACCGAGGAGGTGGCTAAGCAGATTTCCACCGAGTCCACTGCCACTCCTGCCGACGTAAAGGCTGTGCTCGACCGCTATGCTTACTACGTGAAGGAGAACCTGAAGAAGGGTTACGACATCGAGTTGCTTGGTTTTGGCAAACTTTACCTCCGCTTTTTAAATGGCAAAGCCGTGAGCGACGAGAAGAAAGCAAACGCAAAACTGATAAAGACCATCGTGCCTGCATTCCGTCCTTCATTCACTATGCTAAACGGCAACCGCATCTACTCCTTGATTCCAGACAAGGTGACACTTGTGAAATTTGGAGACGAGGACAATACAACATCGGATGCTGGCAATCAGACTCCTTCAGGTGATAATGGCGATACGCCAAGCACTGGAGGCTCAGACACTGATGCCGGAGGTCTTGAGTAAAAGCTCGACATGACCGCATCCTGTGGCACGCAGGGTGTGGTCAGCTCTTCAAACAAATGTTTCACATTTTAAATTCATTTTTTGATTATGAACGAAAATCCTGTATCTAGTTCCAAGAAGATTTCTTGGGTTTCAATTTTGAACGCTATCGTTCAAGCTTTGATTGCAGCGCTTACTGCACTGGGCGTTAGCTCTTGTGCCAATGTGCTTTAATGTTTAATGTTAAATGTTGAATTATCTTTATGACAAAAGATTCATTTCCTTTGACTATTGGCGAGGAGCTGGTACGCAATGAGCGTGCACTCCTCGCCAGAGTGGAGAACGGCAAACAGATGGTGGATGCCGACTCCATCAGATTCTTGGTATTGCATTGTTCCGCCACCCGACGCAATCAGGACTATCCTGTGGAACAGCTACGCCGTGACCATAAGGCTCGTGGATTCTATGACATCGGCTATCACTTCTATATCCGCAAGGATGGAACGATGACGCAGCATCGGTTCTTGCTCGAAGTGGGTGCTCATGCGAGACCTTACAACCGTTGCTCCATCGGCATCTGCTACGAGGGTGGATTAGACGAGCAAGGCAAACCTTGCAACACGCTGACACCTGAGCAGGCTGAAAGAATCAACAATGTGCTCACTCGACTACACAAGCTGTTTCCGAAGGCGAAGATTGTGGGGCACCGTGACTTGCCAGGCACTACGCCCAAGGAATGTCCATGCTTCGACGCACATGCTATCTTCGGGTGGATAGAGGATGTTACTCCGTAATCTCCTCCAAGTACTTGAATGGGATGTAGGTGGTAACGCTGAAGGCAGCAACCGCCTTGTTATTGACATCGTAGATGCTGACAACCAAGCGGCTCTTGCACTTGATGCGACGTATCTCGCCCTCCCAGCCCTTAAACTCGCCATCGATGACCCTCACCTTGGTCCCCTTGCCCCAGGTCAACTTCTCTGTCGGAATAGACTCAACGGCATCGGCACCCTTGGAGAGTATTAACTTGAGAATATCTATCTGATGGGCTGGTATCTTGACGGGTAGGATGACTTCCTGCTCCCATGTGGTTTCTGAAGTCGAAGTTTCTTCCTCAGTCTGGGAGGCTTCGGCTTCAGGCTTCACTCGTTTCAGTTCCCTTGTACCGAGATGGGTATAAAGATGCATCTTGGAACCAAAGAACTGTGCCAGCAACTGGATTTGAGCGGCAGTGGTATGAATGAAAAGCAAGGAGGGGATGAGAGGCACAAACTTGGTGATGCGCTTGCCATGATTGCGATAAGACACACGGTCGGGATGCGGATAGCACTCCACAGCCTGCCAATCGTCATCGTTCCAATCTTTGGGAAGTTCGATGACCATAGACAAGATTTTTTGCGGACTCTGATTGATAGAGTTGATCAGCTCTACGCACGACTCCACCCTATTGTATAATATGCGGACGGCATACCAATATTTCTTATATTGCTTGTTCTCTTCCATGGGGTGATGCTTACATTTTGAATGGTGGCGGAAGAAACAGGCGATGAGTAAAGGGTGTACTTTTCCTTCCTCCTCGTCTACTAATCGAAAAATCTACGTTCCAAGAACATGATAGACCTTTGGATAAGACAAGCGAGCAAAGGAATATTGGCGCACCTCTGACTACAGTCGGCACTGGACTCCGCAACTCCCTGACAGAACGATTACTACTGAGGGTACCCTCCCTCACTTACCATACGACAAGCCGCTCTTCATATGCAAAAGTAAGTCATTTTATTGAAATAAACAAATTTTTATATAGGTTTGTTTTTTTTAACACTGTTTTTGAAAAAAAGAGAATCCATGCATCGACCCACAAAACAGAAAAAAAGAGGCAAGGCTCATCCACAAATGCCTTACCTCTTACTTATTTATCGTAACCTACATTTTACCCTTGGTAGGTATATCAAACTGATTGACCTTCGAAATAGACTTGCCTCCTTGTATCACAGAGACACAGAAACGTGCCGTCCCTTCTTTCAAGCGATTGTCTGCCTTCACCATCGCCGTATAACGAATGGCACTACCAGGAGCTATCATCTCCACATGTACACTTGGGGAAATGAAGATGTGCTTGTTGCCAGTGGTCTCAACAACAGTAGGTACCACATCATAGATAGCTTGAGAACCCGTATTCTTTATCTCGAATATCAACTTACAGGTCTCATTTCGACTCAACACATTATCCTGGTTATCATCCACGAAGCGAGCGTTCAATATTTCCAAATGAGGGGAATAAGAATAGTTAGCCCCCAATTCCTCTATCGTAGCGCTAGGCATAGATGTGGTAGGTTGCTGAGCACTGTAATCGCCTGTATAATCCTTGCCATCGAAATCATAGATTCTATCATCAGCACTATTGGATGAATCAAACACGTCAGATTGATCATATCCATGATATGCACCTTCATGAGAACGTGTACCATAAGAGCCAGACTGATTGGTCTGTCCCCTACGAGCTCTTTCTCGCTGATAGGTGCCTTGCTTTTGAGCAGCAGCTTGGTCTGCCTGACTGCCAATCACTGCTCCAACGGCAGCACCGCCAGCCATTCCGATGATAGTTCCCATATCCGAACCTCTTGGACCACCCGACAATCCTCCGATGGCTGAGCCTAATATAGAACCTATGGAACCACCTGCGTAAGCACCACTACCTGTGTAGGTGCCACAACTGCTCAACAACAAAGTAGAGCACAAAGCTAATACAAATATCTTTTTCATCTTCGTATCATATTAAAATTCTGCTGCAAAAGTACAACTTTTAGTTGACATACCCAAAGACAAAATCCCTAAAGAATGTTAGGAAAAACCCTATAAACGAAAAAAGCGTCCTTGCTCGAAAGCAAGAACGCTCTATGATATGAGATTTCTTTGTAACTTACTCAGCCTTTGGAGCCTCCTCTGTTGCAGGAGCCTCTGCCTGTGCCTCAGCTACAGGAGCCTCTTCAGCCTTAGTTGCCTTACGACTACGACGAGTCTTCTTGGCAGCAGCCTTCTGAGTCTTAGCCATGTTCTCATCAAAGTCTACGAGCTCGATGAAAGCAATCTCAGCTGCGTCACCCTGACGAGTACCGAGCTTGATGACACGAGTGTAACCACCTGGACGGTTAGCTACCTTCTCTGCTACCTCACCGAAGAGAGCCTTGACAGCATACTTGTTCTGAAGATAACGGAATACAACACGACGTGAAGTAGTGGTATCGTTCTTAGAACGAGTGATCAATGGCTCAACATACTTCTTAAGAGCCTTAGCCTTTGCGAGGGTCGTAGTGATTCTTTTGTGCTCGCTCAAGATAAGTGATGTAGCCATGTTAGCCAACATCGCATTACGATGAGAAGCAGTACGACCTAAATGGTTGAATTTCTTATTATGTCTCATTTTTGTTTTGTTCTTTTTGGACTAGGAGCCTTAGGCATCCTTGTCTAATTTATACTTTGAAATATCAGTTCCAAAAGACAGATTCAGACTCTCGAGCAAATCATCAAGCTCTGAGAGCGATTTCTTACCAAAGTTGCGGAACTTCAAGAGGTCAGTCTTGTTAAACTGAACCAAGTCACCAAGAGTCTCTACATCAGCTGCCTTCAAACAGTTGAGCGCACGAACACTAAGATTCATGTCTACGAGACGAGTCTTGAGCAACTGGCGCATGTGAAGTACCTCCTCATCAAACTCCTGATTGCTCTCCTGATCCTGTGTCTCAAGAGTAATCTTCTCGTCGGAGAAGAGCATGAAGTGATAGATAAGGATCTTTGCGGCCTCCTTAAGCGCATCCTTAGGACTAATGGAACCATCGGTAGTAACTTCAAGCACGAGCTTATCATAGTCGGTCTTTTGCTCGACACGATATGGTTCTACAGCGTACTTTACATTACGGATAGGGGTGTAGATGGAATCGATTGGGAGAACGTTAACGTCTGTGCAGAATTGACGATTCTCATCAGCAGGAACATAACCACGTCCCTTATTAACTGTCAAATCAATCTGCATCGAAGCTTTGGCATCTAAATGACAAATCACCAAATCAGGGTTTAACACTTCAAATCCAGTCAGATACTTGCCGATATCACCTGCTTTGAATTCAGTGGAATTCTCAACGGTGATACTAACTTTCTCATTCTCGAATTCTTCTACTACTTGCTTGAATCGAACTTGCTTGAGATTCAAGATAATGTTGGTAACATCTTCCTTTACACCAGGAACTGAAGAGAACTCATGCTCAACACCAGCTATACGGATGGTATTGATAGCATAACCCTCCAAAGATGAAAGGAGAATGCGGCGCAAGGCGTTACCAATGGTAACACCAAAGCCAGGCTCAAGAGGACGGAACTCAAACTTTCCGAACTTGTTATCAGCCTCCAGCATTACTACTTTATCAGGTTTTTGAAATGCTAATATCGCCATTAATGTAATGATTTATTTAGAGTACAACTCAACGATTAACTGCTCCTTAATATTCTCTGGAATGTCGGCACGCTCTGGCTTGTGCAAGAACTTACCACTCTTTGAATTATCGTCCCACTCGATCCATGGGTACTTGCTATGATTGAAACCTGCAAGGGCTGCCTCGATTACTTCGAGAGACTTAGACTTCTCACGAACACCAACAACCATACCTGGCTTAACTGCGAATGATGGGATATTAACTACCTTACCATCTACAACGATGTGCTTGTGACCTACCAACTGACGTGCAGCTGCACGTGTAGGAGCGATACCCAAGCGGAATACGACGTTGTCGAGACGGCACTCAAGGTTCTGGAGAAGAACCTCACCGGTAATACCATCAGCCTTAGCAGCCTTATCAAACATATTACGGAACTGACGCTCTAATACACCGTAAGTGTACTTAGCCTTCTGCTTCTCTGCCAACATGACACCATACTCAGACATCTTTCTGCGACGGTTGTTGCCATGCTGTCCAGGAGGGAAGTTTCTCTTGGACAAAACTTTGTCTGCGCCGAAGATTGGCTCACCAAAACGACGCGCAATTTTAGATTTCGGACCTATATATCTAGCCATAATATTATATAAATGCTATAAATGTTTGTATCTATTGTTATAAGCGAAGCGAATTATACACGACGACGCTTAGGAGGACGGCAACCATTGTGTGGTAATGGTGTAACGTCTACAATCTCAGTAACCTCGATACCTGCGCCGTGGATAGCACGGATAGCAGACTCACGACCATTACCTGGACCCTTAACGTATGCCTTAACCTTGCGAAGACCAAGGTCGAAAGCTACCTTTGCACAATCCTCTGCTGCCATCTGAGCTGCATAAGGAGTGTTCTTCTTAGAACCACGGAAACCCATCTTACCAGCTGAAGACCAAGAAATAATCTGACCCTCGTTGTTAGCAAGAGATACAATAATGTTATTGAATGAGCTATGAACGTGAAGCTGACCAATAGCGTCAACACGTACATTTCTCTTCTTAGATGTTGCTTTTTGCTTTGCCATAATTAATTTCCTCCTTCAGAATTACTTAGTAGCCTTCTTCTTATTAGCAACAGTCTTCTTCTTACCCTTGCGAGTACGAGCATTGTTCTTAGTGCTCTGTCCGCGAACAGGAAGACCATTACGATGTCTAACTCCACGATAGCAACCAATATCCATCAGTCGCTTAATGTTCATTTGGATCTCAGAACGGAGATCACCTTCTACTTTGAACTCAGCGCCGATAATTTCACGGATCTTGGCTGCCTGATCGTCAGACCACTCGCTGACTTTCAAGTCACGGCTTACACCTGCCTTATCCAATATCTTTGCTGAACTACTTCGACCGATACCATAGATATAGGTCAATGCGATTTCGCCACGCTTATTCTGGGGCAAATCTACTCCAACAATTCTTATTGCCATTGTTAATTAAAAAATAATTAATAAATTAATACCTTTCGTTAAAAGCGGTGCAAAAGTACAACTATTTTTTGAAATAACGGCACTTTTACAATACTTTAACATTAACCCTGACGAAGTTTCATCTTAGGGTTCTTCTTGTTGATAACGAACAGACGACCTTTACGACGTACGATCTTGCAGTCAGCTGAACGCTTCTTTAAAGATGCTCTTGTCTTCATAACCTTATATGTGATAATTATTTATATCTAAAAACAATTCTACCCTTTGTAAGGTCGTATGGACTCATTTCCACCTTCACCTTGTCACCAGGCAAAATCTTGATGTAATGCATTCTCATCTTACCAGAGATATGGGCGGTGATGTCTACGCCATTCTCCAACTCTACTCGGAACATCGCATTGGATAATGCCTCTACAATAGTTCCATCTTGCTCAATAGCGGCTTGTTTTGCCATAATTTAAAATTTTGTCTTCTAAATGTTCAACTTCTACGAATGAAGATAAAATTGAAGTTTTACCTTTTCGAACAACTATTATAGGAAATAGCATAAGCTATCATAAAATAGATGCACATGTATGAGCTGTAAAGGCTCTCCAAATGGAAAGTCGATCCAATCCAAATGGAGAGTCGTCTCATTTATATATGAACCAATTGCTGAAAGACATAATGTCTATCTAGCAAATTGGTAATTTCACCTTCTGTCTTCAGAAATATCGTCATTTCAAAAGAAAAAGATTAATATGCAGCAACACCACCTTGACGTGTATGACCTGAGTTCAAAAGGCCATCATAGTGGCGCATAAGCAAATGACTCTCGATTTGCTGTAATGTATCAATCACAACACCTACCAAAATCAAAAGAGAAGTACCTCCAAAGAATTGAGAGAATGCTTGCTGTACATCGAGAAGCCCTGCTAGTGCAGGCATAATCGCAATAAATGCAATAAATAATGAACCTGGTAAAGTAATACGAGACATTACGGTATCAATGTACTCAGCTGTATCCTTTCCTGGCTTAACGCCTGGGATGAAACCATTGTTGCGTTTCATATCCTCAGCCATCTGAGTAGGATTCAATGTAATCGCAGTATAGAAATAGGTGAATGCAATAACCAAGATCACATAAACCACATTGTAAAGCAAACTGCGGTTATCCATCAACTGCTGAACTACGCTGCTAGCGTTCTCAGACTGATAGCGAACTATCGCCAATGGAATGAACATCAAAGCCTGTGCAAAGATGATAGGCATCACGTTAGCGGCAAAAAGCTTCAGAGGAATGTACTGACGTGCACCACCATACTGCTTGTTACCAACAAGACGCTTAGCGTACTGAACAGGAATCTTACGTGTGCCCTGCACCAAAAGAATGGAAGCGCAGACAACAGCATAAAGAATGAGAATCTCAACGATGAACATAATCAAACCACCACCAGAGATTGCCTGCAAACGAGAAGTTACCTCCTGTACGAATGCTTGAGGCAAACGAGCGATGATACCAATCATAATAATCAAAGAGATACCGTTACCAACTCCCTTATCAGTAATACGCTCACCTAGCCAAAGGATAAACATACTACCTGCTGCAAGGATGATAGTGGCTGGAATCATAAACACAGTCCAGCTAATGCCTGTTGCCAGCGCATTGGCGGCTTGCATCTTAAGATTCAAGAGGTAACTAGGAGCCTGAAAGACCAAGATGGCGACAGTCAGGACTCTAGTATACCATTGTATTTTCTTACGACCACTCTCGCCTTCACGCTGCATCTTCTGGAAGTAAGGCACAGCGACAGCAAGAAGCTGCATAACAATTGAAGCTGAGATATAAGGCATAATTCCGAGTGCAAAAATAGATGCATTGGAAAATGCACCACCAGAGAACATGTCCAAAAGCGACATAAGACCGCCTGAGGTCTGCGACTGAAGTTTTTCCAACATGCTCGGATTGATGCCAGGAAGCACCACAAACGAGCCAAAACGGTAAATAGCCGTAAACAGAAGAGTGATGAGGAGTCGCTGGCGCAAATCCTCAATCTTCCAACAGTTCTTTAGTGTCTCAATAAACTTTTTCATTTACTTAGATTATAGTTGCGTTACCACCTACTGCCTTGATTGCTTCTTCGGCAGTCTTTGAGAAAGCATTAGCTTCAACTTCCAATTTTGCTTTGAGTTCACCGTTACCGAGAACCTTAACAAGCTCCTTACCATTGGTAAGACCAGCAGCCTTAAGTTCCTCAATACCGATCTTTGTAAGGTTCTTTGCTTCAGCAAGAGCCTGAAGAGTTGAAAGGTTTACTGCGAAGTACTCCTTATGGTTAATGTTCTTGAAACCAGACTTTGGAACACGACGCTGCAATGGCATCTGACCACCTTCGAAACCAATCTTTCTCTTATAACCAGAACGAGCCTTGGCACCCTTGTGACCACGTGTAGAAGTACCACCGAGACCAGAACCTGGACCACGACCAATACGACGACGTGAATGGGTAGAACCTGCAGCAGGTTTCAAATTATTTAATTTCATAATCGTTCCTAATTTAAAAAGATTAATTAATCAACTACACTTACGAGGTGATGAACCTTACGGATCATACCACGGTTGCTAGGAGTATCCTCTACCTCAACAACCTGAGAAATCTTGTGGAGACCAAGACAAGCGAGCGTACGCTTCTGATCTACTGGAGCACCGATTTTACTCTTAATCTGCTTGATTTTAATTGTTGCCATAATCGAATTTTCCTAATTAACCGTTAAATACTTTATCCATACTGATACCACGCTCACCTGCTACTGTGTATGCGTCACGCATCTCAGCAAGAGCTGCGATAGTTGCCTTAACGAGGTTGTGAGCATTAGAAGAACCCTTTGACTTAGCTATCACGTCCTTAATACCAACACTCTCAAGTACGGCACGCATAGCACCACCAGCCTTCAAACCAGTACCGGCAGCAGCTGGCTTGATAAGAACCTTAGCACCACCGAAAGATACTTCTACCTCATGAGGAACAGTACCCTTCAAAACTGGAACCTTAACCAAGTTCTTCTTAGCAGCCTCTGTACCCTTAGCGATAGCAGCTGTAACCTCACCTGCCTTACCAAGACCGTAGCCGATTACGCCATTACCGTCACCAACAACGACGATAGCAGCGAATGTGAAAGTACGACCACCCTTGGTAACCTTAGTTACACGGTTGATAGCAACCAAGCGATCTTTGAGTTCTACTTCACTATTAACTTTTACTTTATTCATTGCCATAATCGTTTAAAATTTAAGACCACCATTACGTGCACCATCAGCCAACTGCTTTACACGACCGTGGTAGAGATAACCGTTACGGTCGAAAACTACTGCCTCAATGCCAGCAGCCTTAGCCTTCTCAGCGATGAGCTCGCCAACCTTAGTTGCCTGCTCCTGCTTAGGCATCTTCTCCAAACCGAGTGAAGAAGCAGATGCAAGTGTAGTGCCTGTCAAATCATTAATAACCTGAGCGTAAATCTGCTTGTTAGAGCGGAAAACACTAAGACGTGGACGCTCAGCTGTTCCGTTAACACTCTTGCGAATGCGGAACTTTATCTTAATTCGTCTTTCTACTTTCTTTGTTGTCATAATCGTAAATAATTAAAATTACTTAGCTGAAGCACTCTTACCAGACTTTCTGCGAATAACTTCACCCTTGAAGAGAATACCCTTACCCTTATAAGGCTCAGGCTTGCGGAAAGAACGAATTTTTGCACAAACGAGTCCGAGCAACTGCTTGTCGCAAGACTCCAATGTCAAGATTGGGTTCTGGTTTCTTTCAGACTTAGTCTCAACCTTAATCTCCTTAGGCAACTGAATGAAAATAGGGTGAGTGTAACCGAGAGCGAACTCGATAAGGTTACCCTGGTTAGAAACACGATAACCTACACCAACCAACTCCAATACCTTTGTATAGCCCTCGCTTACACCAACAACCATGTTGTTGACGAGTGAGCGATACAAACCATGGAAAGCCTGCTTCTGCTTAACATTAACAGGACTATTCTCATCAATCTCAAAGCTAATCTGACCATCTGCGTTGATAAACTTGATAGATGGGTCAATCCACTGAGAAAGTTCACCCTTAGGGCCCTTTACGGTAGCAACGTGAGTATTCTCATCGTAATTTACAGTAATGCCTGCAGGGATACTAATAGGCAATTTTCCTATTCTAGACATGTTAAATCCTCCAATTAATAAATATAGCAAAGAACCTCGCCACCGATCTTGAGATCAGAAGCCTCTTTGTCTGTCATTACACCTTTGGATGTAGATAAGATTGCAATACCTAATCCGTTAATAACTCTTGGCATGTTCTTGTAACCAGTGTACTTACGCAAACCTGGAGTAGACACGCGCTTCAAACACTTGATAGCGTTTTGCTTTGTAGTTGGGTTGTACTTCAAGGCAACCTTGATTGAGCCCTGAGGACCATCCTCTACAAACTTGTAGTTGAGGATGTAACCTTTCTCGAAGAGGATCTTAGTGATTTCCTTCTTCAAGTTAGACGCAGGAACTTCTACCACACGGTGATGAGCCATGATTGCGTTTCTGAGTCTTGTCAGATAATCTGCTATTGGATCTGTCATAAAATATAAATGTTTAATTAATCGGGACTACCCCGACAATATTAAATAATAAAATAATTTCTTGCCTGTTAGGATTACCAGCTAGCCTTCTTAACGCCTGGAATCAAACCTGCAGAAGCCATCTCACGGAACTGGATACGAGAAAGACCGAACTGGCGGATATATCCCTTTGGACGACCAGTGATCTTGCAACGGTTGTGAAGACGGATAGGGTTTGCATTCTTAGGGATAGCCTGAAGCTTACGAGCTGCCTCGTATGCTTCGGCTGGATCATTAGAAGTTGCAATAATCTTTTTCAGTGCTGCGCGCTTTTCAGCGTAACGAGCTACAAGCTTTGCACGCTTAACCTCGCGAGCTTTCATTGATTCTTTTGCCATATCTCTTAATCTTTATTTGCGTTCTTGAATGGAAGACCAAATGCCTTCAGGAGAGCGAAACCTTCCTCGTCTGTCTTGGCAGATGTAACGAAGGTGATGTTCATACCCTGGATGCGATCGATTTCATCGATGTTGATCTCTGGGAAGATGATCTGCTCTGTGATACCCAATGTGTAGTTACCACGGCCATCAAACTTGCTCTCAATACCCTTGAAGTCGCGGATACGAGGAAGAGAAACACGAACGAGCTTCTCCAAGAACTCGTACATACGCTCACGACGCAATGTTACCATAACACCGATAGGCATCTTCTTACGAAGCTTGAAGTTTGCGATATCCTTCTTAGAATATGTAGCAACAGCCTTCTGACCGGTGATAGCAGTAATCTCATTGATAGCTACATCGACAATCTTCTTGTCCTGTGTAGCGTCACCGAGACCCTGGTTGATGACAATCTTCTTCAATACTGGAATCTCCATTGCAGAAGAGTAGTTGAACTGCTTCTGAAGAGCAGGAGCGATTGTCTCCTTATATACTTTCTTTAACTGTGCTGTATCCATTACTTGATTTCCTCCCCTGACTTTTTAGCGATGCGAACAACGTTTTTACCCTCATGCTTGATAGCAACACGAGTAGCCTTGCCACTCTTAGGATCAATCAAACTCAAATTTGAGATATGAATAGGAGCCTCTTGCTTAACGATGCCACCCTGAGGATTCTGAGCAGATGGCTTAGTGCTCTTAGAAACCATGTGCACACCCTCGACGATGGCACGGTTCTCGTCGACGAGAACCTTGAGCACCTTACCTGTCTTGCCCTTGTCAGCACCGGCAATAACGATAACGGTATCGTTTTTCTTAATATGTAACTTACTCATTACTTCTTAATTTTAAAACATTAAAGAACCTCAGGTGCCAAAGAAACGACTTTCATATTAACTGCACGAAGCTCACGAGCTACAGGGCCGAAGATACGGCTACCACGAAGCTCACCTGCATTGTTGAGCAATACACAAGCGTTATCGTCGAAACGGATATATGAACCGTCTGCACGACGAATCTCCTTCTTTGTGCGAACAATCAAAGCCTTTGATACTGCACCCTTCTTCAAATCACTTGATGGGATGACGTTCTTGACAGCAACGACGATCACGTCACCAACGCTAGCGTAACGACGGCCAGTTCCACCGAGAACTCGAATGCAGAGAGCCTCGCGAGCGCCGCTGTTATCACATACTGTAAGTCTTGATTCAGTCTGTATCATAATTACTTAGCTTTTTCTACGATTTGTACTAATCTCCATCTCTTTGTCTTAGACAGAGGACGAGTCTCCATGATCATAACAGTATCACCTACGTTAGCCTCATTGTTCTCGTCATGTGCATGGTACTTCTTTGTCTTCTGGACAAACTTACCATAAATAGGGTGCATCTCCTTGAACTTAGCTGCAATAACAATGGTTTTATCCATCTTGTTGCTGATAACAACACCCTGTCTTACTTTTCTTAAATTTCTTGTTTCCATCTGGACCATTATTATTTGTTAAGTTCTCTCTGACGAAGTTCAGTTTTCATACGTGCGATATCACGACGAGCTGCCTTAATCTCTGATGGATTCTCAAGTGGAGTAACATTGTGGTTGATCTTCTTCTTGTTCAAAGCGTCAACAGCTGCCTCCAACTTCTCGACCAATTCCTTGGTCTCGATATTTTTAATTTCTGCAATCTTCATAATTAAGCGTTTTTATCGTAATCACGTCTAACAATAAACTTAGTCTTAACAGGAAGTTTCTGTGCTGCAAGACGGAGACCCTCCTTTGCAATGTCGAAACTTACACCCTCTACTTCGAAGAGAATACGACCTGGTGTAACAGGTGCAACCCATCCTGCTGGATCACCCTTACCTTTACCCATTCGGACATCGGCTGGTTTACGAGTGATTGGCTTATCAGGGAAGATGCGAATCCAGACCTGACCCTGACGGTTCATGTAGCGGTTCAATGCCACACGAGCTGCCTCGATCTGACGGCTATCGATCCACTTTGACTCAAGAGTCTTGATGCCGAAAGAACCGAATGCCAATTGTGTACCTCTGTGGGCGTTGCCTTTGTTGCCACGACCATCTTGAGGTCTTCTATATTTTACTCTTTTTGGCTGTAACATGATAGCTTTCTAAAATTTAACGGTTATTGTTTCTTTTACGATTACCACCACGGTTGTTAGAGCGGCCGTTACCACGGTTGTTGCCCTTGTTGTCCTGTGAGAAGTTTGGAGTAAGGTCTGCCTTACCATAAACCTCACCACGGCAAATCCATACCTTGATGCCAAGCAAACCTACCTTGGTAAGTGCCTCGCACTGGCAGTAGTCGATGTCTGCGCGGAATGTGTGAAGAGGAGTACGACCCTCCTTGTACATTTCCTTACGTGCCATTTCGGCACCGTTCAGACGACCTGTAATCTGTACCTTGATACCCTCAGCACCAGCACGCATTGTGTTGGCAACTGCCATCTTGATAGCGCGGCGATAAGCAATCATGTGCTCGATCTGGCTAGCGATGTTCTTACCTACGATGGTAGCATCAAGCTCAGGCTTCTTAACCTCGAAGATGTTGATCTGAATGTCTTTCTTGTAAAGCTTCTTCAACTCTTCCTTCAACTTATCTACATCCTGACCACCTTTACCAATGACAATACCTGGACGGGCTGTGCAAATAGTAATGGTAACAAGCTTCAATGTACGTTCGATAACGATACGAGAAACACTTGCCTTAGCAAGGCGCTCGTTAAGATACTTACGGATTTTCTGATCCTCTACGAGGTTGTCACCGAAGTTCTTACCACCGAACCAATTTGAATCCCAACCACGGATAACACCAAGTCGGTTACTAATCGGATTAACTTTCTGTCCCATTCTACTTAATTATTTTTCGTCATTAGTTTTTGCATCTACAAAGAGAGTAACATGGTTAGAACGCTTACGGATTCTATAACCACGACCCTGTGGTGCAGGTCTCATACGTTTCATTGTAACGCCTTCGTCAACGAAGACCTTGCTAATATAAAGCTCACCGTCTTCAGCCTTGCGATTATTCTTAGCTTCCCAGTTAGCGATAGCTGAACGAAGAAGTTTCTCAACGTCAGCAGATGCCTGCTTCTTAGAGAAGCGGAGTACTCCGAGGGCACGGTTAACCTCCATACCACGAATCATGTCTACTACGTAGCGCATCTTACGTGGAGAAGAAGGAACGCCTACCAACTTAGCGAAGTACAAGTTTTTACGGGCTTCTTTCAATTTCTCAGCCGCAATATGTTTTCTTGCTCCCATTATTTACTTAAATTTTTAAATGGTTTAACCCTCGCTTACTTTCTGTTACCAGAGTGACCACCGAAGCGACGTGTTGGAGCGAACTCTCCAAGCTTGTGGCCTACCATGTTCTCTGTAACATAAACAGGGATAAATTTGTTACCGTTATGAACTGCAACAGTATGTCCTACGAAATCAGGAGATATCATTGAAGCTCTAGCCCATGTCTTAACAACATTCTTCTTGCCACTCTCGTTCATAGCGAGAATCTTCTTCTCGAGAGATACGTTGATGTATGGACCTTTCTTAAGTGAACGACTCATAATTTACTCTTTATTTTTTGTTAGCTCTTTCAATAATATACTTGTTAGAAAGCTTCTTAGGTGCGCGAGTCTTGAGACCCTTAGCGTACAAGCCCTTACGTGAACGTGGGTGACCACCACTCTGGCGACCTTCACCACCACCCATTGGGTGATCAACAGGGTTCATAACAACACCACGGTTGTGTGGACGACGACCCAACCAGCGTGAGCGACCAGCCTTACCAGACTGCTCAAGTGCGTGGTCTGAGTTACCTACACTACCAACAGTAGCCTTACAAGCACTCAAAATCTGGCGAGTCTCGCCAGAAGGGAGCTTAATTACACAATAACTGCCCTCACGAGAAGTCAACTGAGCAAAATTACCAGCCGAACGAACCAACAAAGCACCCTGGCCTGGACGCAACTCGATGTTGTGGATCACAGTACCTACTGGGATGTTTGCGAGAGGAAGAGCATTACCAATCTCAGGAGCAGCCTCTGCGCCTGACATCAAGGTAGCACCTACCTCAAGTCCGTTAGGAGCAATAATGTAACGTTTTTCACCATCAGCGTAGTAGAGCAATGCGATACGAGCCGAACGGTTTGGATCGTACTCGATTGTCTTTACAACTGCTGGAACACCATCTTTCTCACGTTTGAAGTCGATTAAACGATACTTCTGCTTGTGACCGCCACCGATGTAGCGAACGGTCATCTTACCGGTGTTGTTTCGACCGCCGGTAGAACGCTTACCGTAAACGAGAGACTTCTCTGGCACGGATGCAGTAATATCCTCGAACGTGCCAATAACTTTGTGTCTTTGACCCGGAGTAACCGGTTTTAATTTACGTACTGCCATTTTTTATTTTAAATATTGCTGTAAAAATCAATTGTTTCGCCCTCTTTCAGAGTAACGATTGCCTTCTTGAACGCATTCTTCTGACCCTTAACAAGACCTGCCTTTGTGTAACGTGCAGAGCGCTTGCCAGCGTAGCGAATAGTGTTCACATCAACTACTGTAACATTGTACAGACTCTCAACTTCCTTCTTAATCTCGAGCTTATTAGCCTCAGGACGAACAACGAAGCCATAGCGGTTAGGCTGCTTGTCTGTAATCTTGGTCATCTTCTCAGTAACCAATGGTTTGATAATAAATGCCATATTCTAATATCTCCTTTTTACTTAGTTAAGATTTGGTCGATAGTCTCGAGCGACTTTTCAGTAATCACTACAACATCAGCGTTCAAAACTTTGTACGAATTTACGTTAGATGCGAGGATAACTTCAGCACGCTGCAAGTTACGAGCAGACAAATATACGTTTTTATTTGATTCTGGCAAAACGAAGAGCACCTTTTTGTCCTCAATTTTAAGATTCTTAAGAACACTTAAGAATTCTTTAGTCTTTGGAGCCTCGAAAGTGAAATCTTCGAGCATTACGATGCCATTCTCCTGTGCCTTGTAAGACAATGCTGACTTACGAGCAAGAATCTTTACTTTTTTGTTGAGCTTGAAGCGATAATCACGTGGCTTAGGACCAAATACGCGACCACCACCTACGAGTACAGGTGAGTTAATATCACCACGACGAGCACCGCCGCCGCCCTTCTGACGACCAAGCTTACGAGTAGAACCGCTCATCTCGCTTCTCTCCTTAGACTTAGCTGTACCCTGACGCTGGTTAGCGAGATACTGCTTTACGTCGAGATAGAGAACGTGATCGTTAGGCTCAATACCGAAAACAGCATCATTAAGAGCTACCTTGCGGCCGGTCTCCTGACCTTTGATATCTAATACGCTAACTTCCATTATTTCTCAATTAAAACAGTTGAACCTTTGCATCCAGCGAAAGAACCCTTTACTACGAGGAGGTTCTGCTCTGGAATTACCTTTAACACCTGAAGGTTCTGAGTAGTAACTCTGTCACCTCCCATTTGGCCGCCCATGCGCATACCCTTGAATACCTTTGCAGGGTAAGAACATGCACCGATAGATCCCGGCTTGCGAGCGCGGTCATCCTGACCGTGAGTAGACTGACCTACACCACCGAATCCGTGACGCTTTACAACGCCCTGGAAGCCTTTACCCTTAGATGTACCGATTACATCAACAAACTTGCAGTCGTTGAAGATTTCAACTGTAATGGTGTCACCGAGGTTGTACTCCTCATCAAACTTGAACTCGGCCAAGTGCTTCTTAGGTGTTGTGCCTGCCTTCTTGAAGATTCCCATCATAGGCTGAGAAGTACGCTTCTCCTTAGCCTCGCCGAAACCTAACTGATAAGCCTTGTAACCATCCTTCTCTACGGTCTTAACCTGGGTTACAACACAAGGACCTACTTCGATAACAGTGCACGGAATATTCTTACCGTCGGCACTGAAAACGGATGTCATTCCGATTTTTCTTCCAATTAATCCTGGCATTTCAATTTTAATTTTTAATAATTAGACTTTGATTTCTACTTCTACACCACTTGGCAACTCAAGCTTCATCAATGCATCTACTGTCTTAGCTGTTGAGCTATAGATGTCGATGAGACGCTTGAAATCTGAGAGCTGGAACTGCTCGCGAGACTTCTTGTTAACGAAAGTACTGCGGTTTACAGTAAAAATACGCTTGTGTGTTGGCAATGGAATAGGACCGCTAACGATAGCGCCTGTTGCCTTAACAGCCTTCACAATCTTCTCAGCTGACTTGTCAACCAACTGGTGGTCGTAAGACTTCAGCTTAATTCTGATTTTCTGACTCATTTTTAAAATTAAGTTATTATTATTATTTATTTAGTCTAATGGAAGAAGAGGTACGCTGTCTAAGAGTCATTCGCTAGACAGCGCCTCATCTTACCGTTATTTTTCTTTATTACAGGAGTTCTGCGTGACCCTTAACCTCCTCCAACACTGCCTTAGCGATAGTTGAAGAGAGAGGTGCGTGGTGATCGTACTCCATAGAGCTTGTTGCACGACCAGAAGTGATGGTACGGAGAGCTGTCACATAACCGAACATCTCTGCCAATGGAACCATAGCCTTCACGATGCGAGCACCGCTACGACCTTCCTCCATACCCTGAACGAGACCACGACGCTTGTTCAAGTCGCCGATAACGTCACCCATGTTCTCTTCTGGAGTAACAACCTCTACCTTCATGATAGGCTCCATCAAAACAGGACCTGCCTTAGGGCAAAGTACCTTGAATGCCTGATGTGCTACCAACTCGAATGACAACTGGTCAGAGTCTACTGGGTGGAAGCTACCATCGGTCAAAGTTACCTTCAAACCTGTCATTGGGAAGCCGCCGAGTACACCGTTTGACAAGCAGTCAGCGAAGCCCTTCTGTACAGATGGGATGAATTCCTTAGGAACGTTACCACCCTTAACCTCGTTGATGAACTGCAAGTCGCCATCCTTGTAATCCTCGTCCTTAGGACCGATGGTTACGTCGATACAAGCGAACTTACCACGACCACCAGACTGCTTCTTGTAAGTCTCACGGCTCTGAGCTGTCTTAGTGATGGCCTCCTTGTAGTTAACCTGTGGCTTACCCTGGTTACACTCTACCTTGAACTCACGCTTCAAACGGTCGATGATGATATCCAAGTGAAGCTCACCCATACCAGAGATGATGGTCTGACCACTCTGCTCGTCGGTACGTACGGTAAATGTAGGGTCCTCCTCAGCCAACTTAGCGAGACCGTTGTCCATCTTAGCGATGTCGGCCTGGCTCTTAGGCTCAACTGCGATAGAAATCACAGTGTCAGGGAATGTCATAGACTCCAATACGATTGGGTGCTCCTCGTCACAGAGAGTATCACCTGTACGGATATCCTTGAAACCTACACCTGCGCCGATATCACCAGCGTCGATAGACTCCATTGGGATTTCCTGCTTAGAGTTCATCTGGAACAAACGGCTGATACGCTCGCGCTTGCCTGAACGTGGGTTGTAAACGTATGAACCTGCGACAACCTTACCAGAGTAAACACGGAAGAATACCAAGCGACCCATGAATGGGTCAGTGGCAATCTTAAATGCGAGAGCAGATGTTGGCTCATCCTCAGATGGCTTACGATCCTCTTCCTCGTCTGTGTCAGGGTTTGTACCAATGATAGCAGCTGTATCCATTGGAGAAGGCAAGAATGCACAAACATAGTCGAGCAATGGCTGAACACCCTTGTTCTTATATGAAGAACCGAGCAACATAGGGCAGCACTCCATAGCGCAGCAACCCTTGCGGATAGCAGCGAGGAGCTTCTCCTCTGGAACATCCTTACCCTCAAGGTAAAGCTCCATCACCTCGTCGTCGAAGTTAGCAGCACCCTCAAGAAGCTTGTCACGCCACTCAGCAGCCTCATCTGCCAAGTCAGCTGGGATGTCCTCTACGTCATACTCAGCACCCATAGTCTCATCGTGCCAAAGGATAGCCTTCATCTTGATAAGGTCAACTACACCCTTGAAGTTCTCCTCAGCACCAATAGGAATCTGAATAGCAATTGGATTAGCGCCCAAGATGTCCTTCATCTGCTGAACTGTTTCGAAGAAGTTAGCACCAGAACGGTCCATCTTGTTTACATAACCAATACGAGGTACATTGTACTTATCAGCCTGACGCCATACAGTCTCAGACTGTGGCTGAACACCGTCGGCTGCAGAATATGTAGCAACAGCACCATCGAGTACACGAAGTGAACGCTCAACCTCTGCGGTAAAGTCAACGTGTCCCGGAGTATCGATCAAGTTAATCTTGTATGACTTACCAAGATAGTTCCAGTTACATGTTGTAGCAGCAGATGTGATAGTGATACCACGCTCCTGCTCCTGAGCCATCCAGTCCATGGTAGCAGCACCATCGTGCACCTCACCGATCTTGTGAGTCTTACCAGTGTAGAACAAGATACGCTCTGATGTAGTTGTCTTACCAGCATCGATATGCGCCATGATACCGATGTTACGTGTCAAATGTAAATCGCGATTTGCCATTTTCTTTTTACCTATTTAATTAAATTAGAATCTAAAGTGAGCAAATGCACGGTTAGCCTCAGCCATACGATGCATATCTTCCTTACGCTTGAAAGCGCCACCCTGATTGTTGAAAGCATCCATAATCTCAGCAGCGAGCTTATCTGCCATAGTCTTACCACCACGCTTGCGAGCGAAAGCGATAAGGTTCTTCATAGACACGCTCTCCTTGCGGTCAGGACGAATTTCAGTAGGAACCTGGAAGGTAGCACCACCGATACGACGGCTCTTAACCTCAACCTGTGGAGTGATGTTATCGAGTGCCTGCTTCCAAATCTCAAGTGCAGACTTCTCCTCGTTAGACATCTTAGCCTTTACGATATCAAGTGCATTGTAGAAAATCTCATAAGATGTATTCTTCTTACCATCATACATCAAATGATTAACGAATTTAGAGACCTTTTGGTCGTTGAAGACTGGATCTGGGAGGATCACTCTCTTCTTTGGTTTTGCTTTTCTCATTTTAAATTGAAAAATTTTAATTCTGCATGGGGCTGTTCATCGTTTCTTCAACACTCGCACCCGAGTATTTACTCAACCTGTTACTTCTCCAGCAAAACGTTTAAATAAAAAATTACTTTTTCCTAAATTCTCAACCTTCTCCGGTCGTGAATTTTCGGATTTTTCTTGTTTTTGCCCAGAAATATCAATTACTTCTTAGCCTTTGGACGCTTAGCACCGTACTTAGAGCGACGCTGTGTGCGATTTGCAACACCTGCGGTATCAAGAGTACCACGAACGATGTGATAACGTACACCTGGAAGGTCCTTAACACGACCACCGCGAACCAACACGATTGAGTGCTCCTGCAAGTTGTGGCCCTCTCCTGGGATGTAAGAGTTAACCTCCTTAGAGTTTGTCAAACGAACACGGGCAACCTTACGCATTGCCGAATTAGGCTTCTTAGGAGTTGTAGTGTAAACACGAACGCAAACACCACGACGCTGAGGACATGAGTCCAAAGCTGGAGACTTGCTCTTGTCTACCAAAACTCGTCTGCCTTTTCTTACTAACTGTGAAATAGTAGGCATAATTTTACTTTTTAATTTATATATTTTATTTTTGTTATTGTCTTATTTCCGTAGAAGCCACCTTGTTATGGGGCTTTTCGGGGTGCAAAGTTACGACTTTTCCGTGAAACTACCTAATTATATAGTCCACTTTTAAAAAGGAAACGAGATATTTAACTAAAAATAACTATTAAATACATAAATTACGAACAAAAAGGAGTAATTTTAATGGAAATTTAGCTTTAGCGAGTATGTTTTTAGCGATTAAGCTTCGCCTTTTGGAGTTCCAAATGGTGCGATAGTACGCTCCTGCTCATCAGGCAAATTGATCTTACCGAAGGTCTGCTCATAGTTGTAGATGTTACCTTGCAAAGCCTGAAGCAAACGCTTAGCGTGCTCTGGTGCCATGATGACACGACTCTTAATCTGTGGCTGTGGCATTCCTGGGAGTGCGCAAGCGAAGTCGAGGATGAAATCAGAGCTAGAGTGTGTGATGAGAGCAAGGTTAGAATATGCTCCTTCTGCTACCTCTGGCTTGATGCCCATCTGAAACTGATTCTGCTGTTGTGTATTCTTATTATCTTCCATACTTTTATTAAGTTTATAGGGTTGAACATTAATTGATGATGCAAACTTACAAAAAATATTTGAGATAAAAGAATGTTTTTGCAATAATTATACACCAAGAGACATAATTTGTTCTCGTAAAAAAGAAAAAAGTTCCCTCAGCATTCGTGTTAACTTGATGTATCACAGAGAAATACTGAAGAAACTTTCAACTAATATTTAAAATCAAAAACGATTGCGCTCGTTATTTCCAGCACCTGAGCCCTTATACTTGCTACGCGTAGCATTAAACTTATAAGTTACTCTGAGCACCACCGAGCGACTACAATTATAGCTATCCTTGCGCAAGGTAACATGGTCGCCAAACATAGTCCATTGCTCCTTCTGGCTTCTGAAGAGGTCATTGCCCGAAAGACTGACTATCAGATTATCGTTGCAGAAAGTCTTGACCAATCGCAAGGAGACATAATAGCCAGGACGAGTACGTCGGAACCCAGAGCAAGAATAGGTGTTGCCATGAAGAGTGAGCCATCCCGTGAAAGTAGGGCTCATCACAAACTTATTGTTCCAGGTTGCTCCGAAGGCTGGCTTATTCAACTTGGTTGCAACGCCATATTTCTCATTGTCCAAGAACTGTTGCTGGTAGAACAACTGCCAAGTAGGACAATACCAACCGAACTTAGGTGCTGCAACCAGATACATGGACGCAGAATGATTGCAAGTGAAGTTCAAGTTTCTAAGGAACGTGATGTCCTCATTATTATATAAGGTGGCGTACCAGATAATCGGATTGTCCTCATACGTATAGTCCACCCCGAACGTTAGCCAAGAGTAAACGACATCCAGCGACACATCATTCATTATCGTAGGTCGCAAGTAAGGATTTCCACCCTCATACATAAATCGGTTGTCATACTGCATCTCATTACGCAGACTGTTATAGTCTGGGCGCTGCGTCTTGCAAGTATAAGACAGCGAGAGATTCCAATCACCCTTGTTCCATCCCAAGGAAAGGTTCGGGAACCAGTTGTTGTATCTTCTGCTTGGTTCTGCTTGCCATTCACCAAAGGAATAATAGTCGGAAGCCACATGCTCATAACGCACGCCACCACTCAGAGAGAAATTACCTAGCGGATAAGCCATCGAGACGAAGCCTGCCACATTGCTCTCCTTGACATCGGTAGAAGAAGATGCTACGTAACCTTCCTCATTGGCATAGACACCACGACTTCGAGTGGACGACACCTCACTTCCGAACTCCAACCTACCTTTACCGACAGGGTAAGACAACACGAGTTTGCCTGCCAGCAAACGATTATGAGTAGTACTGGATGTATGAACATCTCGACTCTCGATACCAGTAGCATCCTCTACTTCCTCCATATCGCGGCCACCTTTCTTCCAAAGATAAGTTCCATTGAAATCAATGTCCATCTTGCCAGCCTTACCCACATAATAGAGGTTTGCCTCATGGGTTGGACCGAACGCATCCTGCATCTGTATGCTCTGTTGGATAAAGCTATCAGGCAGGTCATCCCCAGTTATCGTTTGAGTGCCGTTGACATACCCTTTATCGTATGGAGCGACATCAATGTTATAGGAACCTCCCACTGAATGATTCTCATTGAAATCATAGTTGAACCCGACAGTACCATCGAGAGTAGTGGAACGAGATTCTGTAGGGGCATGTTGTTCGATATGAATGGTCTTTGCCCCCTCGATATCTTGGAAAAGAGTATTATGCTCTGTATATGGGCTGCTACTAGCGAAAAGCGTGCTAAACACCTCCAAGCCTTTATGCTGATACTTAAGGTTCACCTGCTCAAAGCCGCCGAACTTCTCATTATAGTATCCTTGGGAAATGAAGGAGCCGCTCAGTCCTTCGCCCTGTCGCTTGACAGTCCTTACACGGATAACAGAAGAGACCGTAGCATCATATTTGGCACCAGGCGAGGTAATAATCTCTACGTTCTTGATGTCATCTGACTTCAAGCGACGCAACTCATTGACATCCCTCACCAGCTTATTGTTGATATAAACGAGTGGAGTACCCTTGCCATATACGCTGATGGCACCATTAGCGGAGACATTCAGTCGAGGCAACTCACGGAACACATCGAGGGCATCACCCACCTTTGCCAAGTCAGTATGTTGGATGTCAACCTGCATACCTTCCTGTCCCATCTTGAAGGACGGACGCTTCGCCTTGACAACAACACCTTTGATATTAACGGAACTCTCCCGAAGCGTGACATTCCCCACTCTTCCCACATTATATATATTATAATAGGTGTGATACCCCACACAACTCACCTTGGCGATGACTTTCTTCATGCCGCATGGGATGACAAAGTGGCCGTTGGCATTGGTCACACCACCAGTAAGGAAAGACGAATCGGAAGGATTGAGCAATGCCACGTTAGCAAATTCAATCGGTTGGCGATGCTCGTCCACTACCCTACCCATCAACTTGGTAGGTTCTTTCTGAGTACATTCCACGAATATCAGGCTATCGCCGATGGTTGCCTTGATGGGATAAAAGCCGAAAACCTGCCCCAAGGCTTCCTGCAAGGAGAGGTTGCGAAAAGAGGTGGTGACGGTAAAGTCTTCCAACTCGTTGTAGATAAAGCTAATCTTATATCGTTGAGATGCCTTGCCGAGGTCTTTGAGGACTTCCGACATGGAACGGTTATTATAATTGCGAGAGATACGCTGTCCGAAGGATGTCTGTACGAGCAGACACATAAGGAAAGCCAAAACTATCTTTTTCATTCTATTCTTCTTTATTCTATTCATATTGACATGACGATTCATCGACTGTCTTTCCATTCGATGCAATCATATTGTTTGCTGCAATCCTTCTATTCGATGACTAGTTCATCTTCATTCAATGAGATGTTCATCTGCTGGGAGTTGTTGAGTTCATCCACTACTTGCTGGAGACTATTCTCGCTATTCCACTCATAATAGAAACGGAGCTGTTTAGCCTCCTCATTGCGAAAGACAAGCTTTACGCCATAATATCTTGCCATCTCTCCAAGCATCGCTTCCATCGTCACATTGTCGAAGGTTTTGTGGATGGTTTCCTTCTTGGCAACAGGTTGTTCCACCTTGCCAATCACCTTCGTGGCAGTATCTCTAGGTGTCATCTCCGCCATAGTGGTATCTGAAACTACCACATTTTCCGACTGGCGATGAGAAGAGAAAGTATGGATGGTAGCCAAGGCGATGCCCGAGAGCATCAAAACGCCAACAAGCGATGCAGCTATCTTTCGCCAAGAAGAACCCTTCGCATGAATATGCTTGACAGCAAACCTCTGCCACTCTTGGTCTATATTCATATTCTTATCCATAGCTTCCTTGTCAAAAGCCATACGCATCTCCATCATCGTGAGGTAGGTCTGACGGCATTCCTCGTCCTGGAGAATTTCAGAGATCTGAGCCTCAGAGTATCGCTCTGGGTGCTCCATCATATCAATTACCTGTGTTATCTTATCCATTGTTCTTGGGGTTAAAATGTTCTTTAATACGTTTGATGCCTTGGGCGAGATGCTTGTAGACGGCAGCCTCGCTGATGCCGAGTTGCTCGGAGATGTCCCGATAAGTAAGCTTCTGGCGATAGTGCATATTCACCACTCTGCGTGTTTGCGGTGTGAGTTCGCTATCTATGAAGTGCAACATCTGGTCGAGCTTGCTCATCTCCCCGTCTATCTCTCCCACGATCTTATCCTCTGTATGCGAGATGTCGATGGTGGTATCCAAAGTGAGACCAGCCTTTAGCTTTTCCTGTGTCGTCAGCTTACGCAGATGATTGAGACTGCGATTTCGGGCAAGCACCACGAAGAAACCTTCCGAACATTCAGATGGAAGTTTGAGGGTACCGTTGAGGAGATCGGCAAAGATATCGCTCACCACATCCCTCGCCGTCTCTTCGTCACTCAGGAGCATCCTCGAAACGAGAAACATCTTCGAGTAGTGTAGGCGAAAAAGTTGTTCTATACTTTCCATTATTTATACATTGTTTATCTATTATACCCCAAGAACACATAAAGGACGTCTATTCCCAACCCCTTCAAGCAAGAAAATTTCAAAATAAAAGCCATAGATGATTGCTCACCTATGGCTTTATACCTTTCGTCAGTATATACATATTTAATATATATATACCTTATTATATATGTCCAACTACGATTAGTCGATGACTGGAGCATCGGCATAGTCGAGAACATTCTTTCTGTTAGCCTGCATACGCTCGTACTCTTCCTTAGAGCCGACGATGAGCTTATCCCACTGACGGAGACCTGTACCTGCAGGAATCAAATGACCACAGATAACATTCTCCTTCATGCCCTCAAGGTAATCTACCTTACCACGGATAGCAGCCTCGTTCAAGACCTTAGTGGTCTCCTGGAATGAAGCGGCACTCATGAAGCTCTTGGTACCAAGAGCGGCACGGGTGATACCCTGCAGAATCTGAGTTGAAGTGGCAGAAACAGCATCACGTACCTGAACTAACTTCTTGTCTTGACGCTTTAAAACAGAATTTTCATCACGCAATCTACGAGCTGTGATGATTTGTCCAGGCTTCAGTTCCGTGCTGTCTCCAGCATCGGTAACGACTTTCTTACCCCAGATACGGTCATTCTCCTCTGCGAAGTCAAGCTTATCAACCAATTCCTGCTCCAAGAATGTAGTATCTCCTGGGTCGTCGATACGAACCTTACGCATCATCTGGCGAACCACTACCTCGAAGTGCTTATCGTTGATAGCCACACCCTGGAGACGATAAACGTCCTGAATCTGGTTAACGATATACTCCTGAACGGCGGTAGGACCCATGATAGCGAGGATATCGCCAGGGGTTACGCTACCATCAGACAATGGAGTACCCGCACGTACGGCATCATGCTCCTGTACCAAAATCTGCTTAGACAGAGATACGAGATACTTCTTCTGGTCGCCAGTCTTAGAGGTTACGATAATCTCACGGTTACCACGCTTTACCTTACCCATGGTTACCTCACCATCGATTTCAGATACGACAGCTGGGTTAGATGGGTTACGAGCCTCAAGAAGCTCGGTTACACGTGGAAGACCACCAGTGATATCACCAGCGCCACCTACGGCACGAGGAATCTTAACCAAGACCTCACCAGTCTTGATGGTCTGACCATCCTCTACTGCAAGGTGTCCACCTACAGGGAAGTTATATGTACCGAGCACCTCGCCCTTGGCATCGATCACATCACAAGATGGAACCATCGCCTTGTTCTTAGAGTCGGTGATAATCTTCTCCTCCAAGCCTGTGGTCTCATCGACCTCGGCACGGTAAGTCTGGTCACGCTGTACGTCGTTGAACTTCAAAGTACCTGCGTACTGGCTGACGATAACGGCGTTGAATGGGTCCCAACGAGCGATGACAGTACCCTTGTCTACGACCTCGCCTTCCTTATGATAGAGAGAAGAACCGTAAGGTACGTTCAATGTAGAGAGCACAATCTTGGTGTTAGGGTCTACGAAGCGGATTTCAGCCAAGTGGCTTACCACCTTCTCGCACTTAACATCGTTGCCCTCCTCATCTTCCTCAACGAATGGAACAGTGCTCAACTCGTCGAACTCGATGAGAGACTTGTTCTTAGCCTCAATCTTAGCATTGGCAGCAGCGTTAGAAGCAATACCACCGGCGTGGAATGTACGGAGAGTCAACTGAGTACCTGGCTCACCGATAGCCTGTGCAGCGATGACACCTACAGCCTCACCGAGCTGAACCATACGAGCAGTAGCCAAGTTACGACCGTAACACTTCATGCAGACACCCTTCTTGCTTTCGCAAGTGAGCACTGAACGAATCTCGACACTCTCGATAGGAGACTCATCGATGGCCTTAGCCTTAGCCTCAGTGATTTCATCACCAGCCTTTACGAGAAGCTCGCCCGTAGTAGGGTGGATAATGTCGTGTACAGATACACGACCCAAGATACGCTCGTAGAGAGATGAGATAACCTCATCACCATTCTTCAATGCAGTGCAAACCAAGCCACGCAAGGTACCGCAATCCTCCTCGGTGATAATGACATCATGAGAAACGTCAACAAGACGACGAGTCAAGTAACCAGCGTCGGCAGTCTTCATAGCGGTATCGGCAAGACCCTTACGAGCACCGTGAGAAGCGATAAAGTACTCCAACACAGACATACCCTCCTTAAAGTTAGAGAGGATAGGGTTCTCGATGATCTGCGCACCCTCGGCACCAGCCTTCTGAGGCTTAGCCATCAAACCACGCATACCAGAGAGCTGCTTAATCTGATCCTTAGAACCACGGGCTCCAGAGTCAAGCATCATGTACACGGCGTTGAATCCTTGGTCTGCCTCAGTCATCTCCTTCATCAAGATGTTACCCAAGTCGGTGTTCACGTGAGTCCACGCATCGATAACCTGGTTGTAACGCTCCTTGTTGGTGATGAAACCCATATTATAGTTGTTGGTGATTTCCTCAACCTCCTTGCGACCACGCTCAACGATCTCCTCCTTCTCTGGTGGGATGATGATGTCGCCAAGGTTGAATGACAAACCAGCCACATATGCCATACGATAACCCAAGTTCTTGATACCATCGAGGAACTCGCAGGCCTCTGCCATACCCACAGCCTTGATTACATTGGAAATCAAGCCACGGAGAGTCTTCTTAGAGATGACGTCATTGAAGAAGCCAACCTCAGTAGGAATGATACCATTCACGATGACACGACCTACAGAGGTCTCGACCATACGCTTCTGAATCTTACCGTCAACCAAATCGTCAACGATAACCTTCACCAAGGCGTGGAGGTCGCATCGACCCTCATTACGAGCAATCAAAGCCTCCTCTGGACCGTAGAATGTCAAGCCCTCGCCCTTAGCACCTGGGCGAATCTTGGTGATATAGTAGAGACCGAGCACCATATCCTGTGAAGGAACGGTGATAGGCGCACCATTGGCTGGGTTCAAGATGTTATGGCTCTGGAGCATCAGAATCTGAGCCTCCAATACAGCCTCGTTGCTCAATGGGAGGTGAACAGCCATCTGGTCACCATCGAAGTCGGCGTTGAACGCTGTACATGCCAATGGGTGCAACTGGATAGCCTTACCCTCAATCATCTTAGGCTGGAATGCCTGGATACCGAGACGGTGAAGTGTAGGGGCACGGTTCAACATGACTGGGTGACCCTTCATCACGTTCTCCAAGATGTCCCAGATAACAGGCTCACGACGGTCAACAATCTTCTTGGCACTCTTCACTGTCTTCACGATACCACGCTCAATCAACTTACGGATGATGAATGGTTTGTAAAGCTCAGCAGCCATCAACTTAGGAAGACCGCACTCGCCCATCTTCAACTCAGGACCTACGACGATTACGGAACGAGCTGAGTAGTCAACACGCTTACCCAACAAGTTCTGACGGAAACGACCTTGCTTACCCTTCAAAGAGTCAGAGAGTGACTTCAATGGACGGTTGCTCTCGCTCTTAACGGCAGAGCTCTTGCGAGAGTTGTCGAACAAGCTATCGACAGCCTCCTGCAACATACGCTTCTCGTTTCGGAGAATCACCTCAGGTGCCTTGATCTCAACCAATCGCTTCAAGCGGTTGTTACGGATGATGACACGACGATAGAGGTCGTTCAAATCGGATGTGGCGAAACGACCACCATCCAATGGTACCAATGGGCGAAGCTCTGGAGGAGTAACAGGGATGATCTTCATCACCATCCACTCAGGCTTGTTGATACCCTTGCTGGCACGGAAGCCCTCCACTACGTTCAAGCGCTTCAAAGCCTCAGTCTTACGCTGTTGGCTAGAATCGTTGTTGGCACGGTCACGGAGTTCGTATGACAAAGAGTCGAGGTCTACGTTCTGAAGCAACTGATAGATTGCCTCTGCACCCATCTTGGCGATAAACTTATTAGGGTCTGAATCGTCCAAGCGGTCGTTATCCTCGCTAATCTGATTGTCGATGATATCAATGTACTCATCCTCGGTCAAGAGGTCGAGCTTATGAGAACCGTTTACTTCCAAGCCGTCGGCATCAGTCTTACCCTCCATCACACCAGGCTGGATAACCACATACTTCTCGTAGTAGATGACTGCATCCAACTTCTTGGTTGGCATACCGAGGAGGTAACCTATCTTATTAGGGAGAGAACGGAAGTACCA
This sequence comes from Bacteroidaceae bacterium, assembly GCA_963660215.1. Lineage (GTDB taxonomy): Bacteria > Bacteroidota > Bacteroidia > Bacteroidales > Bacteroidaceae > Prevotella. The sequence goes on from CAVKXW010000007.1 coordinate 35,456, forward strand.
GATGTGAGCCACTGGCACAACGAGCTCGATGTGTCCAGAACGCTCACGGCGAACCTTCTTCTCAGTAACCTCTACACCGCATCGGTCGCAGACGATACCCTTGTAACGGATGCGCTTGTACTTACCGCAGGCGCACTCATAATCCTTGGTAGGACCAAAGATGCGCTCGCAGAAGAGACCATCACGCTCCGGCTTATATGTACGATAATTAATGGTTTCAGGCTTAGTAACCTCACCATACGAATTTTCCAAGATCTCCTCAGGAGAAGCGAGACCGATGGTAATCTTCGTAAAATTATTCTTTACCTTTGTATCTTTTTTGAAAGCCATGTTTCTATATCTTAATTAGGGGTTCTCAAAATTAATCAAGTTTGATGCTCAATCCAAGACCACGAAGCTCATGGAGCAATACGTTGAGTGACTCTGGGATGCCTGGTGTTGGCATTGGGTCGCCCTTAACGATTGCCTCGTATGCCTTGCTACGTCCTACAACGTCATCTGACTTAACTGTCAAAATCTCCTGCAATACGTGGCTAGCACCGAATGCCTCGATGGCCCAAACCTCCATCTCTCCGAAACGCTGACCACCAAACTGTGCCTTACCACCAAGTGGCTGCTGGGTAATCAGAGAGTAAGGACCGATGGAACGAGCGTGCATCTTGTCCTCTACCATGTGACCCAACTTCAAGAAGTAGGTCATACCTACGGTAGCTGGCTGGTCGAACTGCTCACCCGTCTCACCATCATAGAGATATGTAGAGCAGAAGCGTGGCAAACCTGCCTTGTCTGTCCACTCTGAGAGGTCTTCCAACTTAGCACCATCGAAGATAGGAGTAGCGAACTTAACGCCCAACTTCTTACCTGCGGCACCCAAGATACACTCGAATATCTGACCGAGGTTCATACGAGAAGGCACACCCAGAGGGTTCAATACCATATCTACTGGACGACCATCTGCCATAAATGGCATGTCCTCCAAACGTACTACCTTAGAAACGATACCCTTGTTACCGTGACGACCTGCAAGCTTATCACCTACCTGAATCTTACGCTTCTTAGCGATGTAAACCTTAGCCATCTGGAGAATACCAGAAGGAAGTTCATCACCGATAGTGATAGCGAACTTACGGCGCTTCAACTCAGCATCGAGCTGCTTGTACTTGCGGATGTAGTTCATTATTAAACGCTGAATCAAGCCATTAGTATGATCATCATCAGTCCAACCATTAGACTGAACGCCATCATACTCAAGATTTTTCAATGCAGCAGCAGTGAAAGTACTACCCTTAGTAATGATTTCTGCACCAGTATAATCTTTCACACCCTGCGAAGCTTTATTCTCTGTCAACGTAAGCAACTTGTCAACCAAGATATCCTTTAAGTCTTCCCCCTTAGCTTCATATTCCTCGTCAATCTTAGCAAGAATTATCTTATCCTGTTTCTTTGATTCGCGAGTTTTTACAGCGCGAGAGAACAATTTCTTATCAATGACAACACCGCTCAAAGATGGGTTAGCCTTCAATGAAGAATCCTTCACATCACCAGCCTTGTCACCGAAGATGGCACGGAGCAACTTCTCTTCTGGAGAAGGATCGCTCTCACCCTTAGGGGAAATCTTACCAATCATGATGTCGCCTGGCTCAATGCGAGCACCCACGCGAACGATACCATTATCATCGAGATCCTTAGTTGCCTCCTCACTTACGTTAGGAATATCGCTAGTGAACTCCTCGACGCCACGCTTAGTCTCACGTACATCGAGTGAATACTCATCCACGTGTACAGAAGTCAAGACATCCTCACGAACCATGCGCTCTGAGATAACGACAGCATCCTCATAGTTGTAACCCTTCCAAGGGATATAAGCCACGAGCAAGTTGCGACCCAAGGCAAGCTCACCGTTCTCGGTAGCATAACCCTCAGTCAAGATGTCACCCTTCTTCACACGCTGCCCCTTGTCGCAGATAGGACGAAGGTCGATGGTCATATTCTGGTTGGTACGACGGAACTTAGGAATGCGATACTCCTTCAATGCAGGCTCGAAGCTAACGAAGTCATCCTCCTCTGTGCGATCATAGAGGATACGGATGGTGGTAGCATCTACATATTCGATAACACCCTCTCCCTCGGCAGTAATCATGGTACGAGAATCCTCGCACACCTGCTTCTCAAGACCAGTACCTACGATAGGTGCATCATTGTGAAGCAATGGCACAGCCTGGCGCATCATGTTACATCCCATCAACGCACGGTGACCATCATCATGCTCCAAGAATGGAATCAAACCTGCAGACACAGATGCAATCTGCTGTGGAGAAACATCCACATAGTCAACCTCTGTTGGAGGAACCACAGGGTAGTCAGCATCCTGACGGCACTTAACGACATCACGGATGAAAGAACCATCCTCTGTCAAAGGAGCATTACCTTGGCCAATGATCTTTGCTTCCTCATCCTCTGCTGTCAAGTAAACCACGTCATCATTGTTCATATCCACCTTGCTGTCGCTCACCTTACGATAAGGAGTAACGATAAAGCCGAGGTCGTTAATCTTGGCATACATACAGAGAGAAGAAATCAAACCGATGTTTGGACCTTCAGGACTCTCAATAGGGCAAAGACGACCATAGTGTGTATAGTGTACGTCACGAACCTCGAAACCTGCACGCTCACGAGACAAACCACCAGGACCGAGGGCTGAAAGACGACGCTTGTGAGTTACCTCTGCCAATGGGTTGGTCTGGTCCATGAACTGAGACAATGGGTTGGTACCAAAGAACGAGTTGATTACGCTAGAGATAGTCTTGGCGTTGATCAAGTCTGTTGGAGTGAAGACCTCATTATCACGAACGTTCATACGCTCACGGATAGTACGGCTCATACGTGCCAAACCTATAGAAAACTGGTTAGCCAACTGCTCACCTACGGTACGAACACGACGGTTAGACAAGTGGTCAATGTCATCGACTGTAGCACTAGAGTTGATCAACTGAATCAAGTACTTGATAATCTCGATGATATCGTCCTTTGTCAAGACACGTACATCCATATCGGTATCAAGACCCAACTTCTTGTTGATACGATAGCGACCTACCTCACCCAAATCATAACGCTTGTCAGAGAAGAAGAGGTTCTGGAAGACCTCACGTGCACTAGCATCATCAGCAGGGTCTGCGTTACGCAACTGGCGATAGATATAAGTTACAGCCTCCTTCTCAGAGTTACTTGGGTCCTTTGCCAAGGTATTGAAGATGATGGTAAACTTATTGGCGGCCTCCTCATCCTTGTGAAGAAGGATAGTAGAAGCACCACTCTCAAGAATCTCCTCGATGTTGTCCTCGGTAAGTTCTGTCTCACGCTCCATGATAACTTCATTACGCTCGATAGAAACAACCTCACCAGTATCCTCATCTACGAAGTCCTCGTTCCAACTCTTCAGCACACGAGCGGCAAGCTTGCGACCGATAGCAGCCTTCATATTCTTCTTATTGACCTTTACCTCTTCAGAGAGGTCGAAAATCTGAAGAATATCCTTATCCTGCTCGAAACCGATGGCACGAAGCAAGGTAGTAACAGGCAACTTCTTCTTACGGTCGATGTAAGCATACATCACATTGTTGATGTCGGTGGCAAACTCTATCCAGCTACCCTTGAATGGGATAATACGTGCAGAATAAAGAACAGTACCATTCGCATGAACACCCTGACCAAAGAACACGCCAGGAGAACGGTGCAACTGAGACACAACAACACGCTCAGCGCCATTGATTACGAACGTACCATTATCTGTCATATAAGGAATAGTACCCAAGAACACATCCTGGATGAAAGTACCAAAGTCCTCATGGTCAGGATCAGTACAATACAGTTTCATCTTAGCCTTCAAAGGTACGCTATATGTAAGACCACGCTCCAAGCACTCATCGATAGTATAGCGAGGAGGGTCAATATAGTAATCCAAGAACTCAAGAACGAAATTATTACGTGTGTCGGTGATAGGGAAGTTCTCTGCGAACACCTTATACAAACCGTCATTCTTGCGTTCCTCAGGCGGAGTATCCAACTGTAAGAAGTCCTTGAAAGACTTTAACTGCACATCGAGGAAATCCGGATATGGGTACGGATTATGAACGCTGGCAAAATTTACTCTGTTATCAACAATTTTTGTAGCCATTAGAAGTTATTAAACGGGGTTTTATTAAATAATATAATAAAAGACACAAAAAGGTTAGGACTCACCTACTTGGCGAATCCTAACCAATATGTAAAAGATGTATTACTCTAATTACTTGAGCTCTACCTTAGCACCAGCCTCTTCGATGGCCTTCTTAAGGTTCTCAGCCTCGTCCTTAGATACACCCTCCTTGATTGTAGAAGGAGCACCGTCTACGAGATCCTTAGCCTCTTTCAAACCGAGACCACAAGCCTCCTTAACAGCCTTAACTACCTGGAGCTTAGCGCCACCAACCTCAGCGAGGACTACGTCGAAAGAAGACTTCTCCTCAGCTGCAGCTGCACCACCAGCAGCAGGACCAGCAGCTACAGCTACAGCTGCAGCAGCAGGCTCAATTCCATACTCGTCCTTGAGGACTGTTGCCAACTCATTAACTTCCTTAACAGTAAGATTTACCAACTCTTCTGCAATAGCTTTGATATCTGCCATTTTATTCTAAATTTTAATTTTGTTTATACTATTATAATTTTGATAACATTGTGATTGATTACTCAGGACGCTCGCCCAATGTCTTAAGCACACCGTGAATAGTGTTGCCTCCTGACTGAAGAGCAGAAACAACGTTCTTGGCTGGAGACTGGAGCAAAGCAACAATCTCTGCGATAACCTCGTTCTTGCTCTTGATTGCTGAAAGTTCGTCGAGCTTGTCTGCGCCAACATAGAAGCCTTCCTCTGCATATGCAGCCTTCAATGATGGAACGCCATCCTTCTCGTATTCCTTCAACAACTTAGCTGGTACGTTAGCTGTGTTAGTGAACATAACAGCAGTAGTACCCTTCAAGCTGCCATAAAGCTCAGAGAAATCGATGTCTGAAGCCTCGAATGCCTTGTGAAGCAAGGTGTTCTTAACAACAACCATCTTAATCTCACTCTTGAAGCACTTGCGACGAAGATTGCTAGTCTTCTCAGCGTTCAATCCTGTAACGTCTACAAGATAGAAGTGAGGAAACTCCTGAAGCTTCTGTCCAAGTTCGGTGATGATAGTATCTTTAACTTCTTTCTTCATTTTACAAAACTTTTAGAGTTATTCAACTGATTTAGGATCAATCTTGATACCCTTACTCATAGTGCTAGAAATAAAGATACTCTTGATATATGTACCTTTAGCAGCAGCAGGCTTCAACTTGATAACAGTGTTGATGAACTCCTTAGCATTTCCGTAGATCTGCTCTGGTGTCATGCTAACCTTACCGATTGATGTGTGGATAATACCAGCCTTGTCAACCTTAAAGTCAATCTTACCTTGCTTAACTTCCTTAACTGCCTTAGCAACATCCATAGTTACAGTGCCACTCTTAGGGTTAGGCATCAAACCACGAGGACCGAGTACACGACCCAAAGGACCGATCTTACCCATGCAAGATGGCATAGTGATGATGACATCAATATCTGTCCATCCACCCTTGATCTTTTCAACGTATTCGTCGAGACCAACATAATCAGCACCTGCTTCCTTAGCAGCAGCTTCCTGATCAGGAGTACAGAGTGCGAGCACGCGAGTAACCTTACCTGTTCCGTTTGGCAATGAAACAACGCCACGAACCATCTGGTTAGCCTTACGTGGATCTACACCTAAGCGTACATCAATGTCGAGAGATGCGTCGAACTTGGTTGTGGTGATTTCCTTAACCAACTCTGCAGCCTCTTTCAAAGTGTATGCCTTCCCTGCTTCAACCTTATCAGCTACTGATTTTTGATTTTTTGTCAGTTTACTCATTTTTCTAATTGAAGTTTTAAATTATTTACCAGGGAAGTCCCCTTTTACAGTAATACCCATACTGCGAGCAGTACCAGCGATAAGCTTCATAGCAGACTCAACTGTGAAGCAGTTCAAGTCCTTCATCTTATCCTCAGCGATTACCTTTACCTGATCCCAAGTAAGGGTAGCAACCTTCTGACGGTTAGGCTGAGCAGAAGCAGTCTTGATCTTGGCAGCTTCCTTCAACTGTACTGCAGCAGGTGGAGTCTTGATGATGAAATCAAACGACTTGTCAGTGTAATATGTGATAACAACTGGCAATACCTTACCTGCCTTGTCCTGGGTGCGGGCGTTGAACTCCTTGCAGAATCCCATGATGTTGATACCCTTAGAACCCAAAGCAGGTCCTACTGGAGGTGAAGGATTTGCAGCGCCACCTTTAATCTGTAATTTGATTAATCCAGCAACTTCTTTAGCCATTTCTTTGTTAATATTTAAAATTGAAACTTATAAAGGACATCGGTTCTCGTAACAGAACTTATTCCTTTTCTACTTGCATAAAACCTAGCTCTAACGGAGTTTTACGTCCGAAGATTTTAACCGTAACCTTCAGCTTATGTTTCTCAGAGTTAACCTCCTCGACAACTCCACTGAAGCCACTGAACGGACCATCCATCACCTTCACTGTATCGTTAACCAAGTAAGGACAATCGAGATTCTCCTCAAACTCAGTCTCCTCCACAGAACCCAACATACGATTAATATCTCGCTGTGGTACTGGTGTAGGCTCATCCAAACCTCCAAGGAAACCCAAAACATTAGGCATGAAACGCAACGTGTGCGCCACATCACCCTTCAGTTTGGCTTCTACAAAGACATAACCTGGAAGAGAAACCTTTTCTTTAACGACTCTCTTACCATTACGCACAGAAGCATGCTTCTCGACCGGTATCAATACCTGAGAAACATTCGCTGCAAGTAAGTCATTGTGCTTCATCTCGGCCTCGATGTATTCTTTCACCTTAGCCTCTTTTCCGCTTACGGACTTGAGCACATACCATTTATTTCCTGTGTCTGCCATTTCCTTAAAAAATTAACCTGGATAAACCACGCCCATAAAGGCTTTGAATATTGAATCCATCGCGAACACCACCAATGCAATGACTAGGGAAGCAGATAATACAACCATTGCACTATGAGTAAGTTCGGCACGTGATGGCCAAGTAGTCTTATGCGCAAGTTCATCGTAACATGCCTTGCAATAATTTACTATTTTATTCATATTATCTTCTAATTAGCACGGGTTGAAGGGCTCGAACCCTCGACACCTGGTTTTGGAGACCAGTGCTCTACCAACTGAGCTAAACCCGTAAGTTGACTTCCGCCTCCGCAGAAGCGGAAGTCATTATAATAGTAAATTAGACTTGTCTAAAATTACTTGATATCGTCGAGAAGTGCTGTGATCTGACCAGAACCTACTGTACGACCACCCTCACGGATAGCGAAACGGAGACCCTCGTTCAAAGCAACCTTGTAGATCAACTCTACCTCAATCTCTACGTTATCACCAGGCATTACCATCTCAACTCCCTCTGGAAGCTTGATCTCACCTGTACAGTCCATAGTACGGAGATAGAACTGAGGACGATACTTGTTACCGAATGGAGTGTGACGACCACCCTCTTCCTTCTTCAATACATAGATAGAAGCCTTGAAGTGATCGTGAGGAGTGATAGCACCTGGGTGCACAACTACCATACCACGCTTAACCTCTGCCTTATCGATACCACGGAGAAGCAAACCTACGTTATCACCTGCCTCACCCTCAGCGAGCACCTTGCGGAACATCTCAACACCAGTGATGACAGACTTCTTATCCTCACCGAGACCGAGCAACTGAACTTCGTCACCTACCTTGCAACGACCTGTCTCGATACGACCTGTAGCAACAGTACCACGACCTGTGATAGAGAATACATCCTCGATAGGCATCAAGAATGGCTTGTCAACCTCACGCTCTGGCTCCTGAATCCACTCGTCAACAGTGTCCATCAAAGTCTCAACAGACTTAACCCACTTGTCAACGCCGTTCAAAGCACCAAGTGCAGAACCACGAACGATTGGAGTATCTTCCTCGTAACCATACTGCTCAAGGATTTCGTGAACCTCCATCTCAACGAGTTCGAGCATTTCCTCATCCTCAACCATATCGCACTTGTTCAAGAAAACAACCAAGCGAGGTACGTTTACCTGACGTGCAAGAAGTACGTGCTCACGTGTCTGTGGCATAGGACCATCAGTAGCAGCTACTACCAAGATAGCACCATCCATCTGAGCGGCACCAGTAACCATGTTCTTCACATAGTCAGCGTGTCCAGGACAGTCAACGTGTGCATAGTGACGCTTTTCTGTCTCATACTCGATGTGAGCAGAGTTGATAGTGATACCACGCTCTTTCTCCTCAGGAGCGTTATCAATCTGATCGAATGACTTAACTTCCTCAGATGTACCGAGCTTCTCGTTCAATACCTTAGAGATAGCAGCGGTCAGAGTAGTCTTACCATGGTCAACATGACCAATTGTACCAATGTTAACATGCGGTTTGGTACGCACGAATTCTTCTTTAGCCATAGCTTTTCTTTTTATTTATATAAATGAATAATCTGTTCCTCTACCATCCTAAGCATCTAGAACGATAGAGCTGTAACTGAGAGTTGAACTCAGGACCTCTTCCTTACCAAGGAAGTGCTCTACCACTGAGCTATTACAGCAAGTTAATAAATTGAGCGGAAAACGGGGCTCAAACCCGCGACCCCCAGCTTGGAAGGCTAGTGCTCTATCAACTGAGCTATTT
>CAVKXW010000008.1:0-42738 GCA_963660215.1 Bacteroidaceae bacterium
AGACCCTCAACAGGGTTTGTATGAGCGTGAACCGAATGCTGAGGCTGATAGACCAAATGCTCGACTTCAACCAGTTGGAGACCGATGCCCTCAGGCTGAAAGTAGCTAGGGTGGATGTCGCAGAGGAACTGCACAGACAGGTAGCAGCCTTCGAGGAGTCTACCAAGGTAAAGGGCATCCAGTTAGAGTTGGTGATGTCTGAGGATGAGGACTATCAGGTATGGATGGACAGCGACAAGTTCGAGAAGATACTGGGCAATCTCTTTACCAATGCTTTGAAACATACGAAGGCAGGGGGAGTGATTCGCATTTCAGCCAAGATGCAGAACTCAGCTCTCAATGTATCTGTCTTCAACAGTGGAGAACATCTGGCAGAAGATAAGTTGCAGGATGTCTTCAAACGATATTATCAGCTAGCCGATACCCAGAGCGACCATCACTATGGATGGGGCACAGGCATCGGACTCTATTATGTGAAGCGACTGGTAGGATTGCACCACGGCGAGATTTCCGTTAGGAATGTCTATGCCGTAGGTGGAAGCGATGGCAAGGCATCGAATGGTATATCGCTGGATGGCGTGGAGTTCATCTTCTCCCTCCCTTCATCAGCCACTATATATAATAAGGTGGAAATCGCCGACCACGAAGAGCGAGTGATGCAGATTCCGATAGAGGAAGTGAAGAGTGAAGAGGGAAAGGTGAATAATGAAAAATCCGTGAGATCCGTGGAATCCGTGTGCTCTACCCAAAAGCCAAAGATTCTGATAGTCGATGACGATGTGGATGTGGCTCGATATATCCGTGCCATCTTCTGTGACGACTATATCATAGAGAATCGCTACTCGGCAGAGGAAGCTCTTGAAGATTTAGAGCAAATCAAGCCTGACATCATCCTCAGCGACATCATCATGGGCGAAATGTCGGGGTATGACTTCTGCAAGACCTTGAAGAGCAACTTGATGTTCAGCCACATCCCAGTGGTGCTTATTACGGCTTTGTCGAATATGAACCAGCAGATAGACGGTCTGCGACTAGGTGCCGTGGCTTACATCACCAAACCTTTCGACCCAAGTTATCTGCGTGCCTTGGTAGAGTCGCAACTCCATAATGTCGAGACCCTTCGCAAGCGACTGGGCGAGAGTACGGAGACCAATACCCTTTCTGCTCAAGAGGCAGATACCCTCTCCGAGCAAGACCGCAAGTTTATGGACGAACTCTATGCCCTGATGGAGAAACGCTCCGCAGAGATGGAACTGAATGTGCAGACCATCTGCCACGACCTGCTCATCAGTCAGTCGAAGTTCAATTATAAGTTGAAAGAACTCACTGGCGAGACACCAGGCTCCTTCTTCCGTCGATACAAGCTCAACAGGGCAGCACAGTTGCTGCGTGATGGCAAGTATAACGTGTCGGAGATAGCTATGATGACGGGGTTCAGCACCGCCGCCCATTTCTCCGTGGCGTTCAAGAAGCAATTTGGTGTCTCGCCGAGCGAGTATCAATAGAGTTTTCGAATATTTGTTCGTAAATGGATTGTCTTTGTCTTTTATGTTTTCGTAATTTGAGCAAATGGTATTCTAGTATATTCCTAGCCAGAAGTGGTAAGCGTAGCTGATACCCAGACCAGCGATGGTGGATGTAATGACGTGTACCAAGCCTGGCATCATGAAGGAGTGGTTGAGCAGATACTTGCCTATCACCGTGGTGCCAGAGCGGTCGAAGTTGACTGTGGCGATGTCCGAAGGATAGTTAGGGATAAAGAAATATCCGTATACCGAAGGCATCACGCCGAGCAATATCCATCCCTCGATGCCCAGTGCGTAAGCGAGTGGCAACATAGCCACGACCACGCCACCCTGCGAGTTGATGAGCACAGATACGAAGAAGAAGGCGATGGCGATACTCCAAGGATGTGCTTTCACCAAGTCGATGAGCAAAGCTTGAATCTCTGGCTGATAGTTGGAGAAGAACGTGTCGCTCATCCAGGCGATGCCATAGATGGCGATGACAGCCACCATGCCGTTCTGCCAAACCGCCCCTGCGATGGCAGCCTTAGGCTTTGCCTTGCATACGATAATCATCAGTGCCGCTGCGGCAATCATCGTAATCTGAATCACGATGTTCATTGCCAGCGGCTTGTATACGATTTCGGTTACTCCGTTCATCAGCACACCAGCCTTGGCAAGTTGCTTGGCGGTTTCGGTTACACCGCCTTCTAGCGTGATAACCTCAGGGGCACCTGCTGCCACCTGTATCGTCTTGTAGGATGGCAAAATGTTGACACCCATCATGCTGGCGATGGAGATGATGACGATGATGGTGAGGGCGGCGAGGAAGATGTAAACAGCCTTCTTGCTCTCTGGGGCTATCTTCTTGTCGAGCGTAGTGGCAGTGTTACCATAGATATAGTTATATTGCGCTGGGTCCTTGAGCATAGCCTGGAACTTCGGGTCTTTGTCGAGGTCGAGTCCACGATTCCAACTAGCTGCCACGGCGAAGAGGATGCCGATGACGCAGGCTGGTATGGTGACGAGGATAATCTGCACGTTGCTCACATGGAATCCGTTCTCGATGCTGATGGTGGAGAAAGCCACCACGGCAGCGGCGATAGGAGAACAGGTGATACCTATCTGGGAGGCGATGCTGGCGATGCCACAAGGACGCTCAGGACGGATGCCTTTCTTCAGGGCGATGTCGCAGATGATAGGCATCAGTGTATAGACCACGTGCCCTGTTCCCACCAAGATGGTGAGGAAGAAGGTGCAGAATGGTGCCAGGATGGTGATGCGCTCAGGATGTTTCCTCAGAATCTTCTCTGCGATTTGTATCATCCAGTCCATTCCGCCCGAAGCCTGTAGCATACCAGCGCAGGTTACGGCAGCTATAATAATGTATATCACGTCGGTTGGTGGGTTTCCTGGTTTCAGTTGGAAACAGAACACCAAGATGGCGAGTCCGATGCCAGAGATGGCACCGAGTGCGAGTGAGCCGTAGCGGGCACCTACCCAGAGAGCCACAAGTACGACGAGCAATTCTACAATCATTAATAATGTCATACGAAAGCGATTTTTAGATTCTTGTTATTTGTTTGTTCAGACCTTCTGCGAGAGGAGGTTTGTTTTCGCTGGCAAAAGTATGAAGAATCGCTAAAATCGGCTTTCGTTTTCTTGCAAATGATTTTCGAAAAATCGCAAAAGTCTTGTTTGTCAGTATTTTCTGTAAGTCAGTGGCAATTTTAGGCATAAAAAAGTATCCTAAGATACTTGGTGATGTATCTTAGGATACTTTGCCATCTATCTTAAGATACTTGCGCAAGTATCTTAAGGCTGCAAAAGCAATAGTACTTCTCTAGTAGATGAAGTAGTACTTCGTTGTAACATGAAGTAGTACTTCATGGCGTGGTGAAGTTATACTTCTCCGAAGTGTTCGAGTGCCGCAGCCACGCCATCCTCTTCGTTCGACAGGGTAACGTAGTCGGCTTCGGCTCTCACCTCAGGTGCGGCATTCGCCATCGCCACTCCCATGCCGGCTAGCTTCAGCATACTCAGGTCGTTGTAGCCATCGCCGAAGGCTATCATGTCGGCTGGGGTGAGATTTATTTTGGCTAGTAATCGCTGCAAGGATTGTGCCTTGTCTATCCCCTTAGGTACCAACTCAAGGAAGAATGGGGCGGAGCGGAAAATGTCCATCTTCTCTCCCAATATCTCAAGGAGTTCGTTCTCAGCCTTGAGCATATCCGAAGGGTCGCCAGTCATCAACAGCTTGGTAGGATGAGGCTCCAGGGCTTCTAGAAGGTTATCCACCTTGCGAATGTGCATCTTGTTGATGCGAGATTCTTCTTTCACATACTGGTCGTCTGGCATCTCGGTGATAATCTCGTTGCCAGCATAGCCGAGGAGGGCATGGCGATGCTCCTTCGCATACTGATATAATACTGGTATCACGGCATCGGGCAAGAACTGAGAGAAAAGCTTTTCGCCAGTCTTGGCATTCACGATGTTGCCTCCGTTATACGATAGGATGTATCCGCCTCGCTTGTCTAGCTCCAGACATTCTGCCACAGGCTCTATGCCGTAGGTCGGTCTGCCTGAGGCTAGGATGATGACTGCTCCTTCGGATTCCGCCTGGAGCAGAGCCTCACGAGTCTTAGGGGTAACCACTTTGTCGTGGTTGGTCAGCGTGCCGTCGAGGTCTAGGGCGATGGCACGGTATGGGAGATGATTTGCCATGGTTTGTATCTTCTATTTGTTATTAATGGCTGCAAAGTTACAAAAATATTGTGAAAGATACACTTTTCATAAAATTTTTCTGTATATTTGCACTCGGATATGACTATCAACAAACAATAAAACCTATTTAATAATGAATAAATTAATACTTGCAGCATTCTTTGTAGTTGCCACGGCGATGCCAGCCATGGCACAAAAACCAACGGTTCCTAATCATTCTTATACAGGCAAGGGCAATCCTATCTTGCCCGATTTCCATGCCGACCCAGAAATCTTGTATTCTAACAAGACCAAGAAGTATTACATCTATTCCACTACCGATGGAACTCCGGGATGGGGAGGATGGCAGTATTATTGCTTCTCTTCCAAGAACCTGAAGAAATGGAAGGACGAGGGTGTGGTGCTTGATGCCAAGAGCGACCAGGTGCCTTGGGCTAACGGCAATCTTTGGGCTCCTGCCGCCGTCGAGGTGAAGCAGGCTGATGGCAGTTATAAGTATTATCTCTACTTCAGTGCCCGTCCAAGCGACAATGGCAGGAAGCAGATTGGCGTGGCTGTGGCAGATTCGCCTACTGGTCCATTCGTAGACCTCGGCGAGCCGCTTTTGGCAAAGAACCATCCTGGATGCCGTGGTCAGCTCATCGATGTGGATGTCTTCATCGACCCAGTGAGCAAGAAGCCTTATCTCTATTGGGGCAATAGCTTTATGGCGGGTGCCGAGCTGGAACCAAGCATGACCAAGATAAAGGACGAGACCGTCACCGTGATGACCCCTCAGGGCGGTAGCCTGAAGGATTATGCCTATCGTGAGGCTCCATACGTGTTCTATCGCAATGGATTGTATTACTTCATGTGGTCGGTGGATGATACGGGTGCAGCCAACTATCATGTGGCATACGGTACATCGAAGAGCCCTCTCGGTCCTATCGAGGTGGCGAAAGACCCTATCGTCTTGATACAAGACCCACAGCATGAGATTTATGGCACGGCGCATAACTCTGTGATTCAGAAGCCTGGCAAGGATGAATGGTATATCGTTTACCATCGCATCAACAAGGAGTATCTCCATAATCAGCCAGGCGTGCACCGTGAGGTCTGCATCGACAAGATGGAGTTCAATGCCGATGGTACCATCAAGCGAGTGGTGCCTACACAAAAAGGAGTGCAGTAAGAATTGTTCTTCAATAACAATACCGTATGAATAGAATAAGACTAACAATCGCTGCCCTTGTCGCAGTATCATGTACTTGGGCGCAGAAGACAACGGCTTCGCAGAGAAATAATCAAGCAGTAAGACAAGAACTCAACTTCGATGCTTCTTGGAAGTTCTTCCTGGGCGACGACTCCTTGGCTTCAGCCACGACATTTGCCGACGCCAAGTGGAGAACCTTGACACTTCCGCATGATTGGAGCATCGAGCAGAAGATAGACCGTGAAGCTCCTGCTGGCAATGACGGTGGTTATTACCCTATAGGCATCGGATGGTATCGCAAGAACTTCAAGTTGCCAGCTTCTTATCGCAAGGGCGACAAGGTGCAACTCTATTTCGAGGGTGTGTACATGAACTCTTCGGTATATGTGAATGGCAAGAAAGTGGGAGGGCATCCATACGGCTATACCTCTTTCTATTGTGATATTTCAGATGCTGTGGTGCCAGGCAAGAACAATGTAGTGGCGGTGAGAGTGGATAATGCACAACAGAAAAACTGCCGTTGGTATTCTGGTTCGGGCATCTATCGCCATGTCAAGTTGATTTGCACACCTCCTGTGCATATCGCCAACTGGGGCGTGAATATCCAGACCAAGCAAATCTCTCCTTCCGAGGCTACCGTCGTGGTATCTGCCAAGGTGAAGAACGAGACTTCAGCGGATAAGGCTGTCTGTCTCTCCACCTTATTGGAAAATGTAGAAAGGTTATCTTTCGAGAAAGTATTGGTACCTGCAGGCAAGGAGGTGGAAATCTCGCAAGAGATGAAGGTGAAGCAACCAAGACTTTGGGACTTGGAACAGCCGAATTTGTATCAAGCTACAGTCAAGGTGATGGACGAAGGCAACAAGGTGCTTGACGAGACCAAGCAGACCTTCGGCATCCGAGAATTGAAATTCTCTACAGATGGATTCTTCCTCAATGGCAAGAAGGTACTGATCAATGGTGGTTGTGTGCATCATGACAATGGCATCCTTGGCGTTGCGGCTTTCGACAAGGCGGAGGAGAGAAAGGTGCGACTGATGAAAGAGGCTGGCTTCAATGCCATCCGCACCTCGCACAATCTTCCTTCTGAGGCATTCCTTGATGCTTGCGACCGTCTGGGCATGCTCGTGATAGACGAGGCTTTCGATGGATGGCGTGAGGCTAAGAATACGCACGACTATTCTGAACTATTCGATAAATATTGGCAGCAAGATGTGGATGCCATGGTGCTGAGAGACCGTCGCCATCCATCCATCATCTCCTGGAGCATAGGCAACGAGGTGATAGAGCGCAAGAAGATAGAGATAGTTACCACAGCCCATAAGTTGGCGAGTGAGGTGCATCGCTACGATGCACGTCCTGTCACTTCGGCTTTGGCTTCATGGGATAGCGACTGGGAAATCTATGACCCTCTTGCCGCCCAACTGGATGTGACAGGTTATAACTATATGATTCATAAGTCGGAGAGCGACCATCAGCGAGTGCCAGACCGAATTATGTGGCAAACGGAATCCTATCCAAGGGATGCCTTCCAAAACTGGGCGAAGGTGAACGACCATGATTATATCATCGGCGACTTCGTATGGACAGGCATCGACTATATCGGAGAGTCGGGTATCGGCAGATGGTGGTATGATGGGGATGTGGCAGGTGAACATTATCAGCGTCCGCTCTACCCATGGCACGCCGCCTATTGTGGTGACATCGACCTGACTGGATGGCGCAAGCCAATCTCTCATTATCGCAGTATGCTCTACAATGATACAGAGAAACTATATCTTGCCGTCAAGGAGCCTGATGGTTACAAAGGCAAGATTAGAACGGGGCTTTGGGCAGTTTGGCCTACTTGGGAGAGTTGGAACTGGCCAGGACATGAAGACAAGAACATTGAGGTGGAGGTATATTCCAAGTATCCGAAGGTTCGCTTGTCGCTCAATGACAAGGTGATAGAGGAGAAAGAAGTAAATCGCCAGACGGAGTTTAAGGCAGTCTTCTCGATTCCTTATCAAGAGGGAACATTGAAGGCTGAGGCTTTGCAGAATGGCAAGGTCATGGAGACTCGTGTGCTTGCCACTGCTTCCGAGCCTGTCGCCATCCGTGCTATCGCAGAAGATAAGCAGATGAAGGCAGACGGCGAGGACTTGGCTTTTGTACAGGTGGAGGCGATAGATAAGGAGGGCAGAGTCTGTCCTAATGCAGAGGTCAAGTTGCAGCTTAACGTAACTGGCTCTGGTACATTGGCTGCCGCTGGAAATGCGGACATCAAGGACTTAGACCCTTATACGGACAATAAGATGACGACTTGGAAAGGTCGTGGATTAATCGTAGTACGTAGTACAGGCAAGTCTGGCAATGCGAAGCTGACCATCAAGGCTGAGGGAATGAAGCCTGTGGTGGTGAACATCCCTTGTAAGTAAATTCAAACAACTATAAATAAAACCTATTAATAATTATGAAGAGATTAATTTCAGCAGTGATTCTTTCTGCCGCCGTGGCAATGCCAACGATGGCGCAGAAGAATGTGAAGACTTTGAGCAATGGTTATCCATTCACCCAAGTACCATTCACAAGTGTGAAGATTTCCCCTAACACTTTCTGGGGTGCCCGCTTGAAGGCAGCCAGAGAAGTAACTGTGCCTTTGGCTTTCAGCAAGTGTGAGAGCGAGCACCGTTACAAGAACTTCGAGATGGCTGCCTATACCTTGCAGCATCCTAACCACGAGGGGCTGAATACCCCAGAATGGGATGTGAGCAAGTTTATGGGCTTCTCCTTCGATGATACCGATGTGTACAAGACCATCGAGGGTGCTAGCTATATCCTCCAGACTTACCCAGACAAGAAGATGGTGGCTTACATCGACAGCGTGCTCAATGTCGTGGGTGCGGCACAGGAACCTGACGGCTATCTCTATACCGCCCGCACTATCAACCCTAAGCATCCTCATGGATGGTCGGGACCTACCAGATGGAGTAAGGTGGAGGTGTTGAGCCACGAGCTTTACAACCTCGGACACATGGTGGATGCCGCTTGCGCTCATTACCAGGCTACAGGTAGCACCAAGTTCCTCAACATCGCCAAGCGTTATGCCGACTGCGTCATCAAGGAGGTAGGACCTAACGCTGGTCAGCACAAGGTAGTGCCAGGACATCAGATAGCAGAGATGGCTTTGGCTCGTCTCTATACCTTGACTGGAGAAAAAAAGTATCTCGACGAGGCTAAGTATTTCCTCGATACTCGTGGCACAACCTCTATCCACGACATCTACAGTCAGAGCGACAAGCCTATCTTGAAGCAGACCGAGGCTTGGGGACACGCCGTTCGTGCCGGCTATATGTATGCAGGCATCGCCGATGTGGCTGCCTTGACCCAGGATTCTGATTACATCAAGACCATCGACCGCATCTGGAACAACATTGTCTCTAAGAAGTATTACCTTACAGGTGGCGTGGGTGCTCGCCATGCAGGTGAGGCTTTCGGTGCAGACTATGAGTTGCCTAATATGACAGCCTACAACGAGACTTGTGCGGCTATCGCCCAGGTTTACTTGAACGAGCGTATGTTCCTCCTCCATGGCGAGAGCAAGTACATCGACTGCTTGGAGCGTACCCTGTATAATGGTGTCATCTCTGGTATGAGCATGGATGGCGGTAGATTTTTCTATCCTAATCCATTGTCGAGTGATGGCAAGTATAAGTTTAATGCCGATGGCAACACCACTCGTCAGCCTTGGTTCGGTTGTGCTTGTTGCCCAAGCAACTTGAGCCGCTTCATCCCTTCTCTCCCAGGTTATCTCTATGGTGTGAAGGACAATAACATCTACGTGAATCTCTTTGCAGGCAACACTTCGACCATCAAGGTGCAGGGCAAGGATGTGGTCTTGGAAGAGACAACGGAATATCCTTGGAATGGCGACATCAAGATTGCCGTGAAGAAGAGTGCTGCCAAGAATGCCAACCTGCTTGTTCGCATCCCTGGATGGGTTCGTAACCAGGTGGTGCCTAGCGACCTCTATGCTTATAGCGATACAGAGAAGCCTGGCTATAGCGTAACCGTGAATGGTAAGGCAGTGGAGGCTGACCTCGATGCCAACAAGGGCTATCTGCCTGTGAAGAACATCAAGAAGGGCGATGTGGTTCGCATCCACTTCGATATGCCTATCCGCACAGTGGTAGCCAATGCGAAGGTAACAGATGACAAGGGCAAGGTTGCCGTAGAGCGTGGTCCATTGGTATATTGCGCCGAGGCTGTGGATAATGCTAACGAGCCTGTGCTCCGTGCCGTAATGGCGAAGAAGCCTACTTTCTCTCTCGTAGACAACTACACGATTGAGAACACAGAGACCAAGGGAGCTCCTGCTTTCGCAGTAAAGGCTATCAAGGCTGATGCTCAGGTGCTGGAAGAGAATGCCAATGGCGTGAGCGTCAAGAACCAAAGCCTCACCTTGATTCCTTATTATGCTTGGAATCATCGTGGAGCCAACCAAATGAATGTTTGGTTTATCCAGAATCTGAGCTTGCTGGACAAGTAATTTAAAAATCTAGCATATATAATAAGGTGTGTTATCAGTTGTAAAGAGCTGGTAATACACCTTTTCTTGTTAATGTAAGTTAATGCCGTTAAGAAAAGCACTTCTTTTCCGTTTATAAGTCAGAACAAGTAAAAACAAGAGAGAGCATGACAGAGAATGAATTCATCCAAAACGCCCCGCAACTGCGGCAGATAGCCTTGCAAGTCAGCCGAGGCTATGGCATCGGCAGTAATGAGGCAGAAGACATCGCACAAGATGCGATGCTCAAGCTTTGGGCGGTCAAGGATGACATTCGGTCTGTAGCTCATGCCAAAGGTTCGATGGGTAGCATTGCCAAGCATCTTTGCATCGACTTCTTTCGCAAGCGCAAGATGGTGCCTATGGACATGCAGTCTTACGACAAGTCGGTGAGCCATTATGCTCCACCCGATGTGGAGATGGAAAACTCAGAGAACGAACGGTGGCTGCAAGAACGCCTAGAGGCTTTGCCCTCCAATCAGTATCAGGTGCTCTATCTGCGACAAGTGGAGAAGAAGAGTGCCGAGGAGATAGCCCAGATAGTGGGCATCACTCCTGCTTCGGTGGCGGTGCTGCTATCCAGGGCTCGACAGAAAATGCTGCAAGAAATCAAAAACAGAAATAAATAAGGTGACGGTTAGTAGTCCTTATATATTATTAAGGTATAAGAAACAAGAAGGAGGAAACGAGATATGAAAGTAACGGAAAATGACATACGACGGCTCATCGACCGCTTTATGGCGGGCGAGACTTCGCTCGAAGAGGAGGCTTTGGTTGGGAAATGGTTTCAGGATCATCCCGATGTGAGCGACGACCTGAAGGACTATCAGGCGATGTTCGGCTACTTCGACGAGGGAATGCCGCTTGATGATATGGCAGGAAACAAGGCGGAAGTTCCTCAGCCAAAGGTTAAGACGAGCGTGCGCCGTTTGTGGCTGCCTCTCAGCATTGCTGCATCCATAGTGTTGTTGCTAGCCTTGGCTATTCCGAGGATGGGACAGCAAGATGATAAGACAGTGGCTCGACTCGAAAGCGAGGCAATTCATGAGAGTGCCAACTCTGTGGCAGATTCGACAGCGGAAGCGACAGATAGCAATCTTTCCATCCCCGAAAAGGTTAAGGCGGCGGGTGATTCTGCTTCCATAAAATCGGGGATACGTAAGCAGAAGAAATATCGCCAGCACATGTATGCTCCTGCTCCCCCAAGAGTCTTCATCGCCCAGAATGCGGTGTCGGACTCCTTGTTGGCGGAACCTGATATGCTTGCCGAGGCACACTTGAGAGAGATGGAGGAACAACAAAACGAGATGTTCTTCAAACTCTATCTCGTCAATGCCCTGCAGACGGCGTCTATCAATGCCGACATCGCCAGTGCTTCCTTTGAAAGCGAGGAGGACGTGCATGATGAGGACCAGGCTCCTCAAGACCAAGAGGTATATTAACAACTAAACATGACGGATATGAAAACAAGTTTTAGATTTGCAATGTTGGCTTGCTTGATGATGTTATCGTCAGCTTGCCATGCACAGAAGGCAGTGCATGACATTAGTCAGGCATTTGATAACTTCGTGCAGAGTTTGATACAGGATGACCTAGTGTCTTCTTCCTCGTCCCGAACCTATAATGTGGGGTATATGAAAGCGTATGAATTCTCCATGCCAGAAAAGAAGAAAAAGATAGTGGAGAACTTTAATAAGGCCATGTTGGCTGCTAATCAGCTCTCGTATATCTCTTATGTCAAGAAGGCTGGGTCTGCTAGTTCGGAGACGAATCGAGTAGGGTATGGCAATGACAATGCGCAGACCTATCAGTTCGGTGCTCATAAGGATCGTAATTATAATGTCCAGTATTTCCGAGATCCTAAGGATTCTACCAAGCGTTATGTCTATGCCTTGGTTTGGTATCCAGCGAAGGGGGATATGATGATGGGCAGTGTGTATAAGTTTTATTCTTTAGACCCACAGGTGCAGCAAACTGCCAAGAAACAAGAAGCGAAAGATTATATCTATGTTGATAAGGATGGGAATGCGTATGTCGATCGTAGGATAACTCTGCCTGATGGCACAATACGCCGATATAGCTTCCAGGGGAAAAAGGGCGATCCGCAAATCGACTCGTTGCTAGTGACAGGGGGGAATGTGACATACAGGATGGATTCGTCTCGCAACTTCTCTCCAGAGTTGACCCCTCCCAAGGATGCTGCCGAGTTTATGGTACAGCTCAATAGCCTTCGTGCGGCCTTCAAGAATGCCAAAGACCAATATCCATATTTCGGCAGTCAGGTAACTCGCCGTACTCTTCAGACAGGTGTGGCTAATAAGATTGTCAAGCTTTGCAAGGGATATGGTAAACTGCTGAATGCCGATGAAAAGAAATTCTGTGCCACAGCCCTTGCCAAGATGAAGAAGGATACGGACGATGAATATCTACAGAATCTTCTGGATTTGACGGCAAAGACTGTTGTCAAGTAACAGGTTCGGCAAGGAAAAAACTGAAATACTCTCTCTAAATACCGCTTTTGAGCGGTATTTACTCTTAAAATATCATTTTCTATACTTGTATGTTGCCATAAAATCGTATCTTTGTGCGCAAAAAGTAAACGATATGGGTAAGAAATTGATATTGATAATGAGCTTGGTGCTTTCGTCGCTGATGATGAGAGCCCAAGCTTTTTTTGTGCCTTTCCCGAAGGCTAGTGATAAGTATTGGCGCAAGGAGGTGCCTGCCCAGATGCGCAAGGACTACATCCATTTGGGAGATTCCTGTATGGGAAAGCGATGGGATGCCATCCCTGAATCGCTTTTCGCCGAGTTCCACACCAATGGTAATCGTACCCGATATGAGGCGGCAAGCTTCGGCATCCGCAAGCAGTTCGCTTGCCTCGTGATGGCGGAAATCATGCAGCATAAAGGACGCTTTATGCCTTCCATCCGTGAGGGACTTCATTATTTCTTGGAGAAAGAGCCTTGGTGGGGCATCCCTGCCCACTATCCGAAGGCGAAGCCTGAGCGAGACCTCCAGCCTGTAGACCTCTTCAATGCCGAGACATCGAGTATGCTCGCTTGGACGCTCTATATGCTTGCCGACGAAATCGACAAGCAGGAGAAGGGATTGTGCGAACAGGTGAGGGGAGAGATAGCAAGGCGTTTCCTCAACCCTACGCTCTATGAGAACCAAGGGTGGAAGTATAACGCCAACAACTGGAATACCTGGATTACGAGCAACTGGCTGGAAACCGCCCTCATCTGCGAGCGAGATACCGCCAAGCTCTCACAAGCCATCAAAGGTGTACATGCCGACCTGCGCCTTTTCCTGAAAGGTTATCCCGATGATGGTGCTTGTGAGGAAGGTGTGGCTTACTGGGATAGGGCTGGAGCCTCTTTCTTCGAATCGCTCTATTTCTTGGACAAGGCAGGTGCCGCCTTGCCTTTATCAGAGGCAGAAAAGGAGAAGGTACATCGCATGGGGCAGTATCTCCCTACGATGCACATCCACGACCTCCACTTCGTGAACTATTCGGATGCAGCTTCTGTCTGCATTCCTAATATCAACATCCTCTTCCCATTTGGAGCATACGAGCAGGATGAGAAGATGATGCAGTTGGCGGCGTATACTGGCAAGAAGTACGACTATCTGCAGAAGCCATCCATGCTCTTCCTACAGTCGGGCAACTATCCTGTATTGGGACGTGAGCTGATGCTCCTGTCCATGTTGCCTCAGTTCTGGAAAACCGCAGCCGTTCAGCCTCGTACCGATGATGTCTTTATGCCTAACTCCCAGATTTTGGTGGCAAGCAATAAAGACTGGTTTGTCTCAATGAAGGGCGGCAATAATGCCGAGAGCCATAATCACAACGACATCGGCAACTTTGTCATCTACTATCAGAACCAGCCTGTCGTCATAGACCTAGGTCGTGACACCTATACCTCCAAGTCGTTTAGCAAGGAGCGTTTCACATTGATGAATTGTCGCTCAGCATACCACAATGTACCTATCATCAATGGCTATGAGCAGAAAGATGGCAAGCAATATCGTGCTGTGAACGCCGATCATATCAGTGGTGATGCAGGCAAGGGCTTATTGTCCTTCACCTCTCTCGACATCGAAAAGGCTTATCCTGCCGAGGCGCAAGTGCAGAAGTGGCAAAGAAACTTGACTCTGGATGGCATCAAGAACCAGGTGGAGGTAACGGATAGCTTTGCCTTCCAAAGAACCAATGCCCCTACGGAAATCATCTTGATGACATACGGTGAGCCTCGTCTTGCTAAGGATGGTGCTGTGCTTTTGGCTGATGGCAAGGTAAGACTTTCCGTTCCAAAAGGTTTGGTGGAAACTTCTTGGGAGAAAGTGGAGATGCCCGATGGCATTATGAAGGAACAATGGGGCGATAATATATATCGCATCCATATCAAGCTTGGAAAATATGTATACGATGGTAAGATAAAGTATGTTTTCTCTCGTGAAGCCAATTCCTGACGTGAAAAAGTTCTCTTCTTTTTTGTCGTTTACAAAAAACAATGTATCTTTGCACCAAAATACATTTAGAGCTATGGTAAGAGAAAGGAAAAAGCGAATCTATCGCAAGCGCATACCATATGGTATGCAAAACTTTGAGGATGTAATGGAACGAGATTGTTATTATATTGACAAGACCCCATTCATCGAGGATATAGAAGAGTCCAACATGTATTTCTTTTACATTCGCCCTCGCCGATTCGGCAAGAGCCTCACCCTCTCCATGCTCGAAAATTACTATGATATCAATAAGAAGGATAAGTTCGAGCAACTTTTCGGCAAATTATATATCGGTGAGAACCCAACACCAGAACGCAACAAGTATCTCATTGTTCACTTAAACTTCGCCGAGGTGAATGGCACCCTAGACAACTACCAAGACGGACTCGACACACATTGCCGACTATGTTTTGGTTATTACTGCGACCGATATGCCTCCATCCTTCCCCCTGGAACGAAGGAAGGCATGTATGCCGAGAAGGGAGCCATTGCGCAACTGAGATTTCTCTGCCAGAAGACCGCAGAAGTAGGGCATAAGATGTACCTTTTCATCGACGAGTACGATAATTTCACCAATATGATTCTCGCCAACGAGAATCATCTCAATCGCTATCGTAATCAAACGCATGGCGAGGGATATTTGCGCCGTTTCTTCAATACCATTAAGGGAGCTGCGGGTGGTGCGCTTGGCAGAATGTTTGTGACAGGTGTTAGCCCAGTGACGATGGATGACCTAACGAGCGGTTTCAATATCGGCACCAACTACTCTTTGGCTCCAGAATTCAACGAGATGACAGGCTTTACGGAGGAAGAAGTGCGAGAAATGTTGGGGTATTATGCCAGTGTGCTGCCTTTCAACCATACAGTGGATGAGCTTATCAAGGAAATCAAGCCTTGGTACGACAACTATTGCTTTGCCGTGGAAGAATATGACAAGACAACGATGTATAATTCAGTCATGGTACTCAACTTCTTGGATAATTATATTCGTAGTGGATATGAGATTCCTAAAAAGATGGTGGAGACTAATGTTCGTATCGACTACGAAAAAATTCGTATGCTCATCCGTCACGACAAGTCTTTCAGTCATGATGCCAGCATCATCCAGGAGTTGATAACCAAGGGATTCGTGACAGGAACGCTCAATGAAAATTTCCCAGCAGAGCAAATTAACAATCCAGACAACTTCTTGAGTCTGCTCTTCTACTTTGGTATGGTGACGATAGATGGCACATACGATGGTGCCACCAAGTTTATCATTCCAAATGAGGTAGTTCGTGACCAGATGTTCACCTATCTCTTGGATACATACAGCGAGAACGATTTGACATTCGAGAGGTTTGAGAAGAATAAGTTGGAGAGCCAGATGGCTTATCATGCTGAATTCAAGCCATATTTCGACTACATTGCCGACTGCCTGAAACGTTTCTCTTCCCAACGAGACAAGCAGAAGGGAGAGGCTTTCGTGCATGGCTTTACGCTAGCCATGACGAGCCAGTGTCGTTTCTATCGTCCTATCTCTGAGTTGGATAATGATGGTGGCTATGCCGACATTTTTCTCTGTCCGCTTTGCGACATCTACAAGGATATGACAGATTCTTATATCGTGGAGTTGAAGTATTGCAAGTCGAACATAACAGATGCACAGGTCAAGCAACTCTTTAAGGAAGCATCTGCGCAAATCACTCGATATGCCGATAGCGACATAGTGAGGGAGGCTGTGAAGACAACGACACTTCATAAACTTGTGGTGATATTCCGAGGTGTAGAAATGGTAGCTTGTGAAGAAATATGTATATGATGGCAAGATAAAATATATATTCTCCCCTTTCTGAAAATAATTATGTACTGATGAAAGTTCTATTCTGCTCAGTGGAATGTCCGTTCTGCTCAGTAGAACATACGTTCTGCTCAGTGGAACATATATTCTGCTGAGCAGAATAGAACTTTTCTATAACATTATGATCTTTTATTCATAGTGTAAAGGTTTGTTGCCCCTAAGCTCTTCCATATATTCCTTCGGAAACATGCCGAATTCCTTCTTGAAGCACTTGGAGAAGTACTTCGGTGTATTGAAGCCTACTTGCGCTGCCACATCGCTGATGAGGATGCTCGGATTCTCTCCGATGATGCGCTTTGCCTCCTTCAGGCGGATGTTTGTGATGAAGCCCACCACGGTCTGCCCTGTCGTAGCCTTCACCTTATTATATAATGTGGAGGCTCCCATCGCCATATCGTTGGCGAAGGTGTCTCGGTCATAGTCGGAGTCGGCGAGGTGCTGCATCACCAGTTCGGTGGCACGCTTTACGAAAGCCTTGTCTGGGTCGCTGAAGTGTCTGTTCTCTGAGCCTTGGGATGAGGCGGAGGATGGGGCGTCATCGGCAGCAGGGAAGTCTTGCACGATAGACTCCTGTATCTTCTTGCGGTTGTCGATGAGCGCCTTGATGCGCACGGTCAGTTCCTCAAACTTAAATGGCTTGGTGATGTAGGCATCGGCACCTGTGGCATAGCCCTCGGTCTTGTCCTCGTCCTTGTTCTTGGCGGTGAGGAGGATGACAGGCAGTTGCCAGAAACTCTTGTCGCCCTTGATTGCCTTGGTCAGTTCGATACCATCCATCACAGGCATCATCACGTCGCTCACCACGAGGTCGAGCTGCTCCTTGTTGATGATGTTGAGGGCTTGCTTGCCGTTCTTGGCGGTAAATACGTGGAAATCTTGGCTCAGCATCTGATACATCAATGCTAAGAGTTCCTCATTGTCCTCCACCACGAGAACCTTGCTCATGCCCTTGCGGATAACGATGCTAGGCTTTACCGGTGCTAGTACTTTCTTCTCGGCATCCTTGCTTTCGGTCTCTATCTTCTGTGGCTTCTCTTGGATAACTGCTTCGATGGCTCGTTTGTCCACCTGTTTGCTGATGTCGGAAGTGTCCACCTCGTTGGTGGCAAAGGCACTCTTCTTGATAGGGAAGGAGACCACGAAGGTGGTGCCCATGCCCTCGGTGCTCTCACAGCGGATGTCGCCATGGTGCAGTTTTACGAGGTCGTGGGTCAGAGAGAGACCGATGCCAGTGCCTGGCTGGTTCTGCTTGCGGTAGTCGCCATCGAAGAATCGGGTGTAGAGATTCTTCAGTTTCTCCTTCGACATACCGATGCCATTGTCGGCGATGGTGATGGTGGCTTGCGTCTTGTCGATGGCAAGCGAAACGTTGATGCAGCCTTTCTCCTTATTATATTTGATGGCGTTCGACAAGAGATTGTAGAGTATCTTGTCGAGTTTGTCGCTGTCAAACCAAGCCATGTTCTCTCCTTTTGGTATTTTCTCTATGAGCGTGATGCCTGTATGCTCTGCCATCGGACGGATGCTCTCGCAAGCATTGTGTACGAATGCCGAGAGGTCGCCACGGCTCACGAGAAGACGTAACTGCCCTGCCTGTGACTTCCTCACTTCGAGTATCTGTCGCAGGAGTCGGGTGGTGCGGTTGATGTTGCTATCCATCACCTGGTAATCCTCCTCGTACTGCGGTGCCACGCTCTTGAGCTTGTAGATGGTGGCGGAGATGACGGTGAGAGGGGTGAGCAACTCGTGGGTGATATTGGTGAGGATAACACCCATCTGCAGTCGGTTCTTCGTCTTCAGGTGCTCCTTGTACCAACGAGCAAAGGCAAAGGTGCCGCCGATGAATAGCAGAATGTACATCATGTAAGCCAATCGAGAGGCATACCAAGGTGGCAATACCTTGATGGTGAGGGTATATGGCAAATCCTGCCAATGACCGTAGCTGTCGGTGGCTTTGAGCTGGAATTCGTAAGTGCCAGAGCTTAGGTTCTGGAAGATGGCACGACGGTTGTCGCCGCTACAGTATTGCCAGTCGTCATCATATCCCTCCAGTCGGTAGGCATATACGTTCTTTTGGGCATTACCATAGGTGAGAAGGGCAAACTCAATGCCGAGCTTCTTGATATGAGATGGCAAGATGATACGATGAGTGTAGGCTGGCATTTCTTCCGAAATGTCCTCCTTCTGTGTCGAGTCTAGTTGGGCGAAAGGCGTATCGTCAATAACGATGTCGGTGATGCAGAGATTGTTTTTCTTCTGGCTGTTCTGTCCCATGTGTGCGGTCGGGGTGAAAGAGAAAAAACTAGTTCTGCTACCGAAGAAGAGTTCCTTGCCATAACTGCAAACCGTGTTGGGAGCAAACAGCAGGTCGCCCAGTCCGTCTTCTTTCGTAAAGTAGATGATGTCCTTGGGTTTCTCTTGCTCTTCATTCCCCCACACTAGATGTACCAGTGCTCGGTCGGTGGTAAGCCATAAGTCGCCCTGTGCATCTTCCTTGATGGCGAGAGCTCGCTCGCCAGGCAAGTGGTATTCCCTGTTCTTAGGCTCGAAACAATCTTCCTCCTTATTATATAGGAAGAGTCCGCCACTATTCGATATAGCCCAGAGGCGCCCTTTGGTATCTTCTAGTATGGCAGTGGCATCATCGATGGCGAAGTTGTGGTGCTCTGGATTGTACTGTTTGTACCTCAAGGTCTTTGGCTGACGGGGATTCCCCGATATTCGGATGATTCCCTCGTTGTCGGTGGCAAGCCAGATGTTTCCCTTTTTATCTTCTGATATGTGTCGGATGTCGCAGAGCGTGAAGTCGCTGTTGCCGTCTTTCATCCCCTTGAGGATGATGCCCTTGTCGTTAGGATATACGATGCTGAGAGCGCTACGTTGCCCTATCCACATCAAGTGGTCGCGAGACTCGAAGACGGTATTGACAAAGTTGTCTCTGATATAAGGGCAGTTGGCTGCCTGTCTGATCTCTACTTTTCCGTCCTTGCTTCTTACGATAAGGCCATAGTTGTTGTTGGCAAACCATACTTCGCCATTGCTTCTTTGGGCTATGCCCGAGATGCTCGTGGTGAGATGCCTAGTTTCCAGAGCCTCGAATCCAGGAATCTCCTTGTTGTATAGTGTCTGACCTGTCTTGCGGTTGTAGAGGGCTATGCCGTATGGGTTCAGTCCCAGCCAGAACCATTCGCCATCTGGGGTCATCATCGAGTAGATATAGTTGATGATAAACTTTGACTTGCTGGTGTCTAGGTTATGGAGATGGAATGGCGAGGGCTTGGTGTCTAGCTGCATAATGCCAAAGTTTTGGGTGCAGAGCCAGATGTTGCCATAGCCATCGGTGGCGATGTCATTGTTGAGATTCAGATGGTTTGTCCCTATCTGGGTGTATTGCTGCCATTCGGCATTTGGGGCTTTCGGGTCGATGTAGCACACTCCCTCACGGGTGCAAGCCCATAACTTCTGGCTTACAGGGTCTTCCACCACTTTGTAATAGGTGTCGAAGTGGCTTGTGCTATATGGGTATTGATGATATATGGGGTGTTTTAGGTCATCGGGATTGTCGATGCGAATGATGCCATATCCCCATGTACCCACCCAGAGTCGGTGCTGTTTGTCGAAAAACAAAGAGTAAGCCGAGTTGGTAGCGTTGAGCTGAGGATAGCGGTGCATCACATGGCTGCCACGCTTCATTCTTAGAAGTCCTGACGACCAGGTGCCGATGAGCAAGTCGCCGTTTCTGTCCTCGGTGAGGCTTTTCACACTGTAGTTGCTTATGCGGTTCTTGTGCCCGAACTCATCAATGAGCCAAGTGTTCACCTTATTATATGTATAGAAGGTTTCTTTCTCTGCATCGAAGTAGGTAAGTCCTCCGTCTGTTCCTATCCAGAGCGTGCCATCCTGGGTGACGTGGAGCATGTAGATGACGCTTTGCCCCTCGTTGGGAAGGAAGAAGGTCTTGAATTCGCCAGTACGCTTGTTCATCCTGACGAGTCCATTACGTGTGCCGAGCCATAGGTTCTTGTCGTGGTCTTCTGCGATGGAACGAATCGTATTGTTGGGGAGTATGCCTGGCAAGAAGGCACTTGCCTTGTAGATCTTCACACTATAGCCGTCGTACGACTTGACACCTGCATTGGTGCCTACCCACATCAGGCCTTCTGAGTCGAAGTACATACAGTTGGTCTCCTCGGAAGGAGAAATGGAGAATGGAGCCAGGTAGCGGTAAGGGAAGTCCTGTGCGCTGGTGGCGGTGCTGATAAGCAACAATAGTATGATATGTATGGTCTTTATGCTGAACATTTCTATGCTTGGTTTAGTTATTCGGTTGCAAAGATAAACATATTTTTAGAGAATAATGCCCTTAAAGGTGTATTTTTAGCGATTTGTTCCCATTATTTAGTGAAATGTTCCCTTTGGTTTAACAAAAACAAACGAAATTTGCAATCGGTAAACATCTTCTGCCGTTATGGTAGTAATGTTAAGCCAACTGACAATTCAGCAGAAAAGTAATAACTAACTAATTAATACAACAACTAATGAAAAATGTAAATCTAATAACATCGTCAAGAAGATTGATGGCGTTGGCAGCTATTGCCTCAGGTGTAGCTTTGCCTCTACAATCTATGATGGCAGCTACTACAGCTCAGGTTGTTCAGCAGTCAGGTGTTGTGAAAGGTCAAGTCCTAGACCAAAATGGTGAGCCAGTCATTGGTGCTACCGTGAAGACTCCTGGATCTAAGACAGGAACTGTGACTGACCTCGATGGTAATTTCACACTGCAGGCTGCTCCTGGCTCTACAGTTGAAATCTCTTATATAGGTTTTAAGACAAAGATCTTGAAAGCAACAGCTGGTCAAATGAAGGTTACCATGGAAGACGATAACCAAGCTCTCAACGAGGTGGTTGTAGTAGGTTATGGTGTTCAGAAGAAGTCGGATGTTACGGGTTCTGTAACGTCGGTCAGCAAGGATCGCCTTGAAAAACTTCCTGTTACCAATGTGCTTCAGGCTGTGCAAGGTGCCGCCGCAGGTGTTACCATCACCCAGAGCTCATCTATTCCTGGTGATGCTCCAGATGCCTTGGTTCGTGGTCAGAACTCTATCAATGCCAACTCTGGTCCATACATCGTTGTCGACGGTGTGCCTATCAACAAGACGGGCGGCTCGCTCAATGATATTGCTCCTTCTGACATCGAGAGCATGGAAATCTTGAAGGATGCCTCCGCCACGGCCATCTATGGTACCAATGGTGCCAATGGTGTCATCTTGATTACCACCAAGCATGGTAAGAGTGGAAAGCCAACAATTCGCTATAGCGGTTATGTGGGCTTCGAGGACTTCTCTCATAAGTTGAAGTTCTGTGATGGCGACCAGATTATCCAGCGTTACAAGGATTACGTGGCCATCAACCCTGGTGAGACCATGTACAATGACAATGTGAAGTATGCCAACGAGGCTGAGAACTATGAGAAGGGCATCCAGACCGATTGGCTCTATGATGAGGCTTCGCAGACTGGTATCATCACCGACCACAATGTAAGCGTGGCTGGTGGAGCAGAGCGCGTAAGATATTATGTATCTGGCGACTACCTGAGCCAGAAGGGTGTGTTGAAGGGCTATAACTACAAGCGTTATTCCCTCCGTACCAATATTGATATGGATGTTACCGACTACTTGAAGGTGGGTACCAATACCTATATCGCTTCCCATAACCGTGATGGCGGACGTGTCAACTTCCTCAATGCCGAGGCTATGTCTCCTTGGGCCAAGGAATATAACGAGGATGGCAGCTATTGCATCTATCCTATGTATTCGGAGCAGTTGTGGTCTAACCCTATGATTGGTATGACCAAGCAGGCTGAGCGTCGTCAGTGGAACGTCAGCATCAACGGCTTTGCCGAGGTCGACTTCGGACATATCTGGAAACCATTGGCAGGTCTGAAATATAAGCTGAACGCTGGTTACTCTTACGCTCCAAAGCGTGAGAATACTTACACGGGTGCAGCAGCCAACGACTTGGTGGGTACTGGTAAGATTTTCAATGCAGATACCCAGACTTATACCATTGAGAATATCGTAAGCTACGCCAAGGACATCGAGAAGCATCACTTTGACCTTACAGGTCTTTATGCAGCTTCTCGCAAGAAATATTCTGAGTCTACTGCTCAGGGCCAGAAGTTTATCAACGACGATTTGGGCTATGGTAACTTGGAGAGTGCTGAGACTCCTTATGTTAAGTCTTATGCCGACCTCTACACCACGGTTTCCCAGATGGGTCGTTTGAACTATTCTTACGATAGCCGTTACTTGTTTACCTTCACAGTTCGTCGTGATGGTTCATCTGTGTTTGGTAGCAACAATAAGTATGGAACATTCCCTTCTGTAGCCTTGGGTTGGAATATCGCTAACGAGAAGTTTATGCAGAAGAGCCAGAACTGGCTGAACAACTTGAAGCTCCGTCTCTCCTATGGTAAGTCGGGTAACGAGGCGATTGGCGTATATCAGACCTTGGTGAAGCTCGATACCAAGAAGTTTGCCATGGGCGGCCTTTCTTCCGTAGGTTTGGTGTCTTCTACCCGAATGGGTAACGAGAACCTCTCGTGGGAGACAACCAAGACCTTCAACGTAGGTTTGGATTTCGGACTCCTCAACAATCGCATCAATGGTAACTTGGATGTGTATAGCTCTACCACCACAGGCTTGCTCTTGAAGCGTAACTTGCCAAAGATCTCAGGTTTCGACGATGTATATGCCAATATGGGTAAGACAGCCAACAAGGGTGTCGAGTTTACCGTGAACTCAAAGAATATCGTAACCAAGGACTTCACTTGGGGCACAACACTCGTGTTCTCATGGAACAAGAATGAGATCAAGGACCTCTATGGTGATGGCAAGGATGACATCGGTAACCGCTGGTTCATCGGTCAGCCTATCGGCGTCATCTACGACTATGATATGGTAGGTATCTGGCAGGAAGATGAAATCGCCGC
The DNA here is from genome assembly GCA_963660215.1 of Bacteroidaceae bacterium. GTDB lineage: Bacteria > Bacteroidota > Bacteroidia > Bacteroidales > Bacteroidaceae > Prevotella. The sequence continues at coordinate 23,314 of CAVKXW010000008.1, forward strand.
TGGCAAGAACAAAGGCTGGGACGATGTGGCTGAGGCTGGTGACGTGAAGCTTGCCGACCGCAATGGTGATGGCAAGATTGACGATAACGACCGCCACGTGAAGGGACAGACCACCCCTAAGTGGATAGGTGGACTTACTAACACTTTCACATACAAAGGCTTGTCTTTGAGCATATTCATCCAGACCGTACAGGGCATGATGAAGAATAATAGCTTGATTGGTATGGCTGGTGACGAGATGGGTCGCCGTAATACCACAACCGAGATTGGTTATTGGACTCCAGAGAACAAGAGCAACGAATGGCGCTCTCTCCGCAAGAACTCCAACAAGCATGGTTATGGTTTCGCACAGGATGCCAGCTTCACACGTATCAAGGATATTACTTTGAGCTATACCTTGCCAGAGACCACGATGCACAAGTTGGGCTTGGGCGGCTTGACCGTTTACTTCACAGGTCGTAACCTCTTCACCTTCACCGATTGGACAGGATGGGATCCAGAGACTCGTCAGGACAGCCGTGGCTCAGGTAAGTGGGAGGACAACTATCCAATGACCAAGAGTTATACATTCGGAATCAACTTAACCTTCTAAATTCGAACGACAATGAAACTTAATAATATGTTCAAGGCTTCTGCGGTGGCAATGGTATTGGCATTGGGAAGCGCGTCATGTAGCGATAGCTTTCTTGACGAAAAGATGTACTCTAACTACGGAACCAACGTTTCGGATGTTACGGCAAAGATTCAGGGCTTGCACTTCCAGTTTGGTGAGATCTTGGGTTGGAGCGACCAACAAGGTTTCTGCGGAATCTGGCAGGATGGTACCGATGTGGGTGCTCCTGGTGATGTGCAGGGCGTAGAGACACCTTTCTATAAGTATTCTCAGTTGAACTCTGAGAATGCGGGTGTCAACTTCTATTGGAAGCAGTTGTATCGCATGATCAACAATGCCAACCAGATTATCGCCGCCAACTCTGATGATGAGAGTGCCAAGGCGGATGTTGCTGAGGCTAAGTTCTTCCGTGCTTACTGCTACGATCAGTTGGTAACCCTTTGGGGCGCTGTGCCATTGCTTACCGAGGCTGCTACGACCCCAACCACCAACTATACCCGTACTCCTATAGCAGAGGTGGATGCGCAGATAGAAAGTGACTTGAACGATGCCATCGCCGACCTTCCTGAGGTGACAGCTGTCAAGAAGGAGTCTCGCATCAACAAGGATGCAGCCCGTATGTTGGCTGCCCAGGCTTTCCTTCGCATGGGCTTGAGAGACAATGCTTACTTTGCCAAGGCAGAGAATGCAATCACTCCTACCATTACAAGCGGCAACTATAAGTTGATAGATGCTCGTTACGGCAAGTTTACTGGCGAGAGTGGTGATTACTATCATGATATGTTCCGTTGGGGCAATCAGCGCAGAAGCCAAGGTAATACCGAGGGCATCTGGACATTCGAGGAGGAATATGCTTCCAATGTTTCGAATGGTACCATCGGGGCTCCACAACAGCGTCGTAACTGGGTGGCTGCTTTCCACAAACTCTCAGACTTCATGCAGAATGCCGATTCCATCGGTGGTCGTGGCAATGGTCGTCTTCGCCTGAGCAACTATGTGAAGTATGGCGTGTTCCAAGAGGGTGACATCCGCAACTCCAACTATAACATCCGTCGTACCATCTACTGCAACAAGCAGCCTGCTGCCGACAAGGCTACCATCGGCATCAATGCCAATGGCTACTGGGAGACTGACGAGAGCAAGATTGTGAAGAGAGTTACCATCGGCTTGGGCGACAAAGTTTACTGCCATGAGTCGGATACCTTGAACGTCATGTATCCTCACACCACTAAGTGGGGTGCATACGATACGAGCGATGACTTCGGATGGTCTATGGTCAAGGATTTCCCTATCATGCGTTTTGCCGAGGCTTATCTCTTGAGGGCAGAGGCTCGTTTCCGTCAGGGCAACTTGCAGGGGGCAGCCGATGACATCAATGTGCTTCGCGACCGTGCTTTCAAGGACTATCGTCAGGTAGCGCCAGGTGCTGGCAAGGTGAGTGCTTCCGAGATCACCATCGACTTTATTCTTGATGAGCGTATCCGTGAGTTGGTTGGTGAGGAGAACCGCCGTTTCACTTTGGTACGTACAGGCGAATTGACCAATCGTGTCAACATGATGACCTCTAAGTGGGCTGAGAAGGAATCTGTAAAGCAGATCGAGGGCTACAATGCCGGCATCCACACCTTGCTTCCTATCCCATTGTCAGAGATCCAGCTCAACAAGGATGCTAAGTTGGAACAGAATCCTGGTTACGAGGTAGCGGATAAGTAAAAATAGTTTTTAGGTTTAATATCAAATGGGGATGCGCCAGCAGGTTGGCACATCCCCATTTTTCGCTTTATCTGAACAAGTCTTCCATCGTGATGACTTTCTGGATTCTTCCTGCATACTCATTGAATTTTAAACCGTATGTCGTGATGAGTGTCAGGTGGAGGGCGTTCTTGCAGTGGGTCTCTTCCTGGAATGTGCTGAGCTTGTGGCGCAGGTTCTTGTCGTATGCGGCATTGATGGAGAAATCATCCTCGCAAAATTTCATCTCACAGATGTTGTTGATATGGTCGGCTCGTTCGATAACCAAATCGATTTGTGCTCCATCTTTTTCTTTTCGGCTTTTCCAAGGACTGGATTCTGTTTGCACTCCGCTAATGCCAAGTGCTTGCTTTATCTGTGGCAGATGGTAGATGCAGAGCGACTCGAAAGTGAAGCCTCGCCAAGCAGTAAGAGAAGGGGTCAGCAGGTTGTCCTGCCAAAAGCTAGGGTTGGTTGTTTTCTTGCCATCAATGAAAGATAGATAGAACTTGCTGTAGAAGTCGGTAAGACGATAGTAAACCTCTCTCTTCGGATAGTCGTATTTCACGTATGAGGTGATGAAGTCGCTTACCTCCAATGTTTTCAAGGTTGTGGAGAGACCTCCCCCATCAGCTAGTTTAGTCTGTTCCTGTATCTCCTTTCTGGTATATCCTTGTTGCTTCTTTGCTAACAATCGGACAATCTTCTTGCAGTCTTCCGCATTGGTAAAGAGCGAGGAATAGAGTCGGTCGAACTCTAGCTTGAGCTTAGCGTTTGGCTCGAAGAAGATTCGGTCGATATTTTGTGGCAGACTTTTTCCCTTCTGAAGCATAGATATATAATAAGGTATACCACCTGTTGCCATATAGCATTGCACTTGGTCGAACTTTGACATCACAATGTCGTTGGCTTGATAGTATTTCTCGCATTCGCCCAAGGTGAACGGGCGGAGCTTGATTTCGTCTGTTGTTCGGTCGAAGAGTCCACCCTTGTTGTTGAGGAGCTTGTCGGAAATCCAAGAGGTGGCAGAACCGCAAACGATGAGCATCAGATTCTCTCTGCCTGCTCCCCAGCCATTCCAAAAATGTTCCAAGGCGGTGATAAAGCCAGAACGAGGAGTGTCCATCCATGGAAGTTCATCGATGAATACCACTTGCCGCTTGTTGGTGCCTTGTTTTTCCAGTAGGGAAATGAGCGCATTGAATGCTTCCAACCAGTCGGCTGGAACATGATTGATGTCGCTGCCATACTTGATGAGTGAGGAATAGAAATTGCTTAGCTGTTGCTCCTTTAGTTTCTTTCCTTCCAACTCGTATGGCGATAGTCCTGTGTGATAAAAGTTGAAATTATCACCCAACAGTTCTCTTACCAGAAAAGTCTTGCCGACTCTTCTTCTGCCGTAAACCACTGCGAAAACAGGCTTGTTTGCTTGATACAGAGCTTCAATCTCCTTGATTTCTTGCTCTCTTCCGATAATTTCTTGTGCCATAATGATGTCGTTAATTCGCTGCAAAGATACTAAAAATACCGTTTCGCGCAAAATAAAGAATCACTATTTTGCTGGAAATAGGATAAAAAGTGCGTTTCGCGCAGAATAATGATGTTTTTTCTTCTGTTACTACAAGATAGATTTCCTTGTTGTTTTCACGAAAACAAGATTATCTTTTGCCGAAATCTACACGAAAACAAGATTATTGGGCTTCTTTTTCTCATTTTGTACCCTTTTATTGGTGATTTCTATCCCTTTTCTTTCCCTTTTTATGGCTATCTTTGCAAACAACAACCAGCAATACGAATTTAATAACTTAACAATATCAACTAATATGAATAAACTATTCTCATTACTTATGTTGTGGATGTTGGCAGCCTTGCCCTCTTTGGCGCAAGCCCCGATGGATGGCGGCGTGTGGAAGGACAACATGGGCAAGCACATCAATGCTCATGGCGGCAACATCTTCAATTACAAAGGTACCTATTATTGGTATGGCGAGAGCCGTTCGGAGGATGGCAAGCCTTATAGTTCGCTCGGCGTGAGCTGCTTTACATCCAAGGATCTCAAGAACTGGACTAACCACGGCTTGGTGCTCCCTGTATCCGATGAGGCTGGCAGCGACATCGAGGGTGGTTGCATCATCGAACGTCCTAAGGTGCTTTTCAATAAGAAGACGCAGACCTTCGTGATGTGGTTCCATCTCGAACTGAAGGGCAGGGGATATGGCGCCGCTCGCTATGGTGTGGCTACTAGCAAGACTCCTTTCGGACCATTCAAGTTCGTTCGCTCTGGCAGGGTGAATCCTGGTATCTATCCTGTAGGCTTCGCCAAGCCAGATACCACCGACCTCAAGCACCAGTTGCTCTTCCCTGAGATGAAGACATGGTGGACTCCAGAGTGGCGTACCCAGATAGAACGAGGCATGTTCTGGATGAGAGACTTCGAGGGAGGACAGATGTCGAGAGACATGACTATCTACGTCGATGATGACGGAAAAGCATATCATATTTATTCATCAGAGGATAACTTAACGCTCCAAATCGCACAACTAACCGATGACTATATGCAGCACAATGGCTCTTATGTGAGAGTGGCTGCTGGAGGGCAGAACGAGGCCCCAACAATATTTAAGCAGGATGGCACTTACTGGATGATTACCAGTGGATGTACAGGATGGGCTCCTAATGCTGCCCGCATGTTTAAGGCAAAGAATATCTACGGACCATGGGAGGAGTTGCCTAACCCTTGCCGTGGAGAGGGTGCCGACAAGACCTTCGGCGCACAGGGTACCTATATATATAAGGTGGAAACCCAGGCACAGAGAAAGATGTTCCATGGTGCCGACTACGTGTTCATGGCAGACATCTGGAATCCGAAGCATTTGAGCGATAGTAGGCACTTGTGGATACCTATTTCTTGGGAAAATGGTGCTCCAGTGTTGAAAAAACAATAAAAATAACGGTCGCTCTGCTTGTTTCTAACTAAATTTATATATCTTTGCATAAGATAAGCTGCATTCGGCAATTTGAAAGCAAGCTTTCATTGCGCTCATTTGCATTATCTTTGTAGCTGATATGTTAAGCGTATCGCTACATTAGAACATAATAATAACAAACAATTTTACAAACTCACAACTATCTATGAATTATATATATAAGAATATCATGATGACTATCCTCTTGGCGCTCATCCCATTCATGGGAATCAACGCAGCCAAGAAGAAAGTGGTACAGCAGAGCGACCGTGAATATTGGTGCTCCTTGGCTTACAAAATGGCTCAGCCTGTTCTCGAAAACATGGCGAAGGGCGAGTTGCAGAAGAATATGCAGACCGAGTTCAGCCCTTCGTTCGACAATCGCAACAAGAAAGTGCTCTACATGGAGTGCTTCGGCAGATTGATGGCTGGTGTGGCTCCTTGGCTTACCTTGCCAGACGACAACACAGCAGAGGGCAAGCAGCGCAAGCAGTTGCGAGAGTGGGCTTTGGCTTCTTACAAGAATGCCGTAGACCCTGAGAACCCAGACTATCTCTGCTGGGGTATCGGCGGACAGAACTTGGTGGATGCCGCTTACATCGCCGAGAGTTTCCTCCGTGCTTATGATACGCTATGGAAGCCATTGGATGATGTGACCAAGCAGCGCTACCTGAAGGAGTTTGCCAAGCTCCGTCATATCGACCCTCCTTACACCAATTGGTTGCTCTTCTCTTCTACCATCGAGAGTTTCATGGCGAAGGCTGGTGGCGACTTCGATGAATATCGTGTCAACTCGGCTTGCCGCAAGGTAGAGGAGTGGTACGTAGGTGATGGCTGGTATGCCGACGGACCAGTCTTCGCATTCGATTACTATAGCAGTTATGTGTTCCACCCAATGTACTTGGAGACTCTTCAGGCTATGGTGGATGCCAAGGTAAACTCTCGTCTCGACTATCAGAAGTATTACGACCGAGAGTTGAAGCGCTGCCAGAAGTACAGCATCATCCTAGAGAGATTCATTTCTCCAGAGGGCACATTCCCAGCTTTCGGCAGAAGCATCCCTTATCGTATGGCTACCATGCAGCCTCTTGCCTTGATGGCTTGGTATCAGACATTGCCTAGCGACCTCAGCAATGGACAGGTACGTGCGGCATTGACCAAGGTGCTCCATCGTATGTTCGACCAGGAGAACAACTTCAATGAGAAGGGGTATCTTACCATCGGCTTCTGTGGCGCAAGCCAGAAGAATGTAGCCGACTGGTACACCAACAACGGCTCGCTCTATATGACGACCCTCGCCTTTATGCCGCTTGGCTTGCCAGCCAACCATCCGTTCTGGACGGATGCAGCGCAGCCTTGGACACAAGTGAAGGCTTGGAACAACCAGCAGTTCCCTAAGGATCACCAGTGGAAGGACGAGATTGTGACCAAGGACAAATGGTAAAAGCATGATTAAAAGCAAAAAATAATGAAAAAGATATTTATGATATTGGCTGCTGTAGTCTTGGCTTTGCCGATGAGTGCTGCGCAGCCAGCTAAGAAGGCAGCGAAAGCAGCCAAGGCTAAGAAAGAAGTGAAGGCTACCAAGCAGTGGAACCACGAGCAGGTGGTGGAACTCATCACGAAGGTAAACAACTATTGGCAATCCAATAACAAGCCTGAGGTTCGCTCATTCTGGGACAATGCTGCTTATCATACCGGCAATATGGAGGTGTACAAGCTCCTCAAAGACCAGAAGATGCTCGACTATACCTTGGCTTGGGCAGACTTCAATAATTGGAGCGGTGCTACACAGGCAAACCCAGCCAAATGGAAGTACAAACCATACGGCGAGGGAAAGGACTGGGTGCTCTTCGGCGACTGGCAGATTTGTTTCCAGACCTACATCGACCTCTATAATATCGAGAAGGAGAAGGGCAATGCCGAGGCTTCCGAATTCATGGTGAAGCGTGCCAAGGAGGTGATGCACTACGAGGCTTACTCAGAGCCTACCGACTACTGGTGGTGGAGCGATGCCCTCTACATGGTGATGCCTGTGATGACTAAGATGTATAAGCTCACTGGTGATGTGAAGTATCTTGATAAGCTCTATGCCAACCTTCTCACCACCGACGAGATTATGTTCGACAAGGAGACCAACCTCTACTTCCGTGACGGCAAGTACATCTATCCTAAGCACAAGAGTGTCAATGGTAAGAAGGATTTCTGGGCTCGTGGCGATGGATGGGTGTTGGCTGGCTTGGCTAAGGTGTTGCAGGATATGCCGAAGGATTACGCACACTACCAGTTCTTCGTAGACAAGTTCCAAAAGTTGGCGAAGGCTGTGGCTGACATTCAGCAGCCAGAGGGCTATTGGACACGCTCGATGATGGATCCAGACCATGCGCCAGGTCCAGAGACCAGCGGTACCGCCTTCTTCACCTATGGTATGCTTTGGGGAGTGAACAACGGTTATCTCAATAAGAAAGAATATAAGAAGACCATAGATAGGGCTTGGACTTATCTCACCGAGACAGCCGTTCAGGAAGATGGCAAGGTGGGCTATGTACAACCTATCGGTGAGAGAGCCATCCCAGGACAGACCGTGGATGCCAACTCGCAGGCTAACTTCGGAGTAGGAGCAGTGCTGCTCGCCGCTTGCGAATACGACAAGTATCTTGCGACGAAGTAAGCCTCCTATGTGTTAAAGCCCCTATATATAATTAAGGTGTAAACAATGAACAACAAACAATAACCAACCTATAATTATGAAACAAAGACTTTTCATTACATTGGGTATGGCTGGTTTGGCGATGGCAACCTTCGGAGCGCAGAAACCGAAGGCTGCCATTAAGTCGTCTACTAAGTCGGCCGTCCAGCAGCCTACCTACACCGAATGGCATGATATGCAAGTGAATGCCATCAACCGTTTCCCACTCCATACCCATTTCTTCACCTTCGCTCCTGGCGAGGTGGCAGCCACAGGCAATGCCGACAAGACCAAGAGCAAGAACTTCCTCTCTCTGGATGGCGAATGGAAGTTTAATTGGGTGGCGAATGCCGACCAGCGTCCTACCGACTTCTATAAGGAAGGTCTTGATGACTCGAAGTGGAAGAATATCCAGATGCCTGGCATCTGGGAGATGAATGGCTTTGGCGACCCAGAGTATGTCAATATGGGGTTTGCTTGGCGTGGCCATTTCGACCAACAGCCACCTGCCGTTCCTACCAAGGACAACCACGTAGGTTCTTATCGTCGCACCATCGACATTCCTGCCGACTGGGATGGCAAGCAGGTGGTGGCTCACTTCGGTAGCGTTACCTCTAATATCTACCTCTATGTCAACGGTCAGTTTGCTGGCTATGCAGAGGATAGCAAGGTGGCAGCCGAGTTCGACATCACTCCATATCTGAAGAAGGGCAAGAACCTCATTGCCTTCCAGACCTTCCGTTGGAGCGATGGCTCTTGGTGCGAGGACCAGGACTTCTGGCGATTGAGCGGTGTGGCTCGTGAGAGCTATCTCTACGCTCGTGATACCAAGGTGCAGATAGAGGACATCCGAGTTACTCCAGACCTCGTGAATGATTACAAGGACGGTGTGCTCCGTATCGCTACCAAGGTAAAGGGCAATCCTACCGTAGTATACCAGTTGCATGATGGCGTAACAGGCAAGGTGGTAGTCCAGAAAATCGTGAAGGCTGCGAATGGCAAGGCTGATTGCACCATTGAGCTTGCCAACCCTAAGAAATGGACAGCCGAGACTCCTAACCTCTATACCCTCCACACCATTCTGGGTAACAGTACTGCCAAGGGCATACAGGGCGTAAGCGTTACCCCAGTGAAGGTAGGCTTCCGCAAGGTAGAAATCAAGAACAAGCAGTTCTTGGTCAACGGTCAGCCTGTGCTCATCAAGGGTGCCGACCGTCATGAGATGGATCCTGACGGAGGATATGTAGTGAGCGTAGAGCGCATGATACAGGACATCAAGATCATGAAGCGTCTGAATATCAATGCTGTTCGCACCTGTCACTATCCTGACGATCCTCGCTGGTACGACCTCTGCGATGAATACGGCCTCTATCTGGTGGCTGAAGCCAATCAGGAGAGCCATGGCTTTGGCTATAAGGATGAGGTTCCTGCGGCTCAACCACTCTTCGCCAAGCAAATCTTGGAGCGCAATCAGCACAATGTGTCCATGTACTTCAATCATCCTAGCATCGTGACATGGAGCCTAGGCAACGAGACCCACATGAGCAAGAACTTCCTCGATGCCTACGACTGGATCAAGAGTCAGGACCAGAGTCGTCCAGTGCAGTATGAGCGTGCCTTGTGGCACAACAACACGGCGGGCACCGACATCTATTGTCCGATGTACTACACGGTGGACAACTGCAAGAAATATTGTGAGAATCCAGAGAATACCAAGCCGCTTATCCAGTGTGAGTACAATCATACGATGGGTAATTCGGGTGGTAACCTCAGCGACTACTGGGCTTTGATACGCAAGTATCCAATCTTCCAGGGCGGTTTCGACTGGGATTTCGTAGACCAGGGCTTGCATCGCAAGATTGTAAAGCCGATGAGCATCGACGGCGAGAAGCTGACCAACGAGGAGTTGAGAAAGATAGAGTATACCTACGGTGGTGATTACAATGATTACGACCCTAGTGACAACAACTTCAATATCAATGGTATCATCGGTCCAGACCGTCAGCTCAATCCTCATGCCTACGAGGTGGCTTACCAGTACCAGAACATCTGGGCTAAGATGCTGAATGCCGAGAAGGGAGAGGTGAGCGTGTATAACGAAAACTTCTTCCGTGACCTCAGCGACTATTATTTATCTTGGCAACTCGTAGAGGATGGCAAGGCTACCCAGCAGGGCACCATCAACGACCTCGACGTGGCTGCACAGCAGACCAAGAACTATACCATCCCTTACGACCTGTCGCAGGTAAAGGGCAAGGAGGTATTCCTTAATGTAGACTTCCGCCTCAAGAAGGCAGAACCTCTGATGGCAGCAGGGCAGACCGTGGCTTACGCTCAACTTGTAGTCAAGGAGAAGCAGTGCTGTGGCCATTGCACCGACAAGATGGCGAAGGCTAAGGATGGCAAGAAGGTGAAGAGCAAGTTGACCGACAAGAAGGGCACTGACGAAATCATCGTAACCACTCCTTCCATCACCCTGAAGGTAAACCGCAACACAGGTCTCATCTCTGAGTATACCTATCAAGGCAAGTCTCTCCTCGGAGAGGGCGGTACCTTGAAGCCAAACTTCTGGCGTGCTCCTACCGACAACGACTTCGGCGCAGGTTTGCAGAAGAAGTTCAAGGTTTGGAAGAACCCTCAGATGAATCTGAAGGGCGTGTCCGTAGAGCAAGACAAGAAGGCGAACACCTATACCATCTGTGCCGTCTATGAGATGCCAGAGGTAAAGGGTGAGTTGGAGGTGTCTTACCTCGTGATGGCTAACAGTGGTGCCGTGAAGGTAACTGAAAACTTCACTGCCGCAGAGGGTGAGAAGGTAAGCGATATGTTCCGCTTCGGTATGCAGATGCAGATGCCATACGAGATGGCTCAGAGCAAATACTACGGTCGTGGCCCTATCGAGAACTACTCAGACCGCAAGGAGTGTATGCGTCTCGGTATCTACGAAGACGATGCCGACAACCAGTACTTCCCATACGTCCGTCCACAGGAGAGTGGCACGAAGAGCGACATCCGTTGGTGGAAGCAGACCGATGCCACAGGCTTCGGCTTGATAGTGAAGGATTGTAAGCCATTCTATGCAAGTGCCCTCCACTTCGACACCGACGAGTTGGACGACGGCGACGAGAAGGAACAGCGTCATAGCTCCAACCTGAATAAGTCGAAGTACACCAATCTCTTCCTCGATGGAGAGCATAGCGGTGTGGCTGGCGAGAACTCTTGGGGCGCATTGCCATTGGAGAAGTATCGCCTGCATTATGGCAATAAGACCTTTAGCTTCGTGCTTATTCCACAAGGAAAATAAGAGAAAATCAGCTTTTGGATGAAAATCCAATATATTTAAACAGAAAATCCACCCATAATCGGGTGGATTTTTTGTATCTTTGCAACCGAAAGGCATCTGCTCTGCAGAGCAACGCCAAACAGTATGGACATATAAAAGGAATATAAAACCTATAAAACGATAATAACGTAGATATGAGAAAAACAAAATTTTTCGCAGCCGCATTGCTGGCGATGGCTTCGCTTGGAGCTTTTGCGCAGCATCAGTTTACAGTACAGGCTAATAAGCCAGGTGTAGAAATTCAGCCTACCATGTATGGCATATTCTTCGAGGACATCAACTTTGGTGCCGACGGAGGTCTCTATGCTGAGATGGTGGAGAACCGATCGTTCGAGTTCCCACAGCGATTGATGGGATGGAATACATTCGGCAACGTGACCGTCAGCGACGTGAAGCCAGCCTTCGAGCGTAATCCTCACTATGTGACTCTTGAATCAGCTGGCGCTCGTGAGAAGCAGACTGGTCTAGAGAACCGCGGCTTCTTCGGCATGGGTCTGAAGAAGGATATGAAGTATGATTTCTCTGTTTATGGTCGCCTTCACTTGGTGGATGGCAAGAAAGGAAAGATTCGTGTGGAGCTCGTCAACTCCAAGAACGATGTTATCGCCAAGCAGACCATCGACATCACCAATAACAAGTGGCAGAAATTGAGCGCCACCTTGACCTCTCCTCAGACCGATGCCAAGGGCTTGATGCGTGTCTACTTGGAAAAGGGTTCGGAGAGTGTAGACCTCGACCACGTTTCCCTCTTCCCAGAGGACAACTGGAACGGTCTTCGTGCCGACCTCGTGCAGGACTTGGCAGACCTTCACCCTGGCATCTTCCGCTTCCCTGGTGGATGTATCGTAGAGGGTACCGACCTCGACACTCGCTATGAGTGGAAGAACTCGGTAGGTGCTCCTGAGAACCGTCCTTTGAACGAGAACCGCTGGAGAGACACCTTCCCACATCGTCTCTTCCCTAACTATTACCAGTCTCTCGGCTTGGGCTTCTACGAGTACTTCCTTCTCTCTGAGAAGATTGGCGCAGAGCCATTGCCAATCCTTTCCGTAGGTTTGGCTTGCCAGTATCAGAACGATGACAAGGATCCGAATGCCCATGTGGCAGTGAAGGATCTCCAGAGCTATATCGACGATGCACTCGACTTGATAGAGTTTGCCAACGGTCCTGTTACCTCCAAGTGGGGTAAGCTTCGTGCCGATATGGGACATCCTGCTCCATTCAACCTGAAGCAGATTGGTATCGGCAACGAGCAGTGGGGACCTATGTATCCAGAGCGCCTTCAGGAGTTTATCAAGCAGATTCGTGCCAAGTATCCTAAGATGAAGATTTGTGGCTCATCAGGTCCATCTGCCGATGGCAAGGATTTCGACTATGGTTGGGAGCAGATGCGCAAGTTGAACACCGACCTTGTGGACGAGCATTATTACAAGAGCCCAGAGTGGTTCCGCAGCAATGCCAACCGTTATGATAATTATGACCGCAAGGGTCCTAAAGTGTTCGCAGGTGAGTATGCAGCCCATGCTAAGCACGATCCTAACTCTTGGGAGGCAGCTCTCTCCGAGGCAGCCTTCATGACAGGCTTGGAGCGCAATGCCGACGTGGTTTACCAGGCTACCTATGCTCCTCTCTTCGCTCATGTGGAGGGATGGCAGTGGCGCCCGGACCTCATCTGGTTCGACAATCTCTCTTCTGTTCGCTCTGCCAACTACTATGTGCAGCAGCTCTACGGCTTGAACAAGGGTACCAATGTGCTCTCTCTCACCGAGAACGGCAAGGCTGTGGAGGGTGAGAACGGACTCTATGCCACCGCTTGCTACGACAAGGCTACCAAGAGCTACATCGTGAAGATAGCCAACACCTCTAACGAGGAGAAGGACATCAACGTAACCTTCAATGGCTTGAAGAAGTTGAACCCAGGCAAGGTGACCGTGCTCCATGCCGACGACATCCAGGCAGAGAACAAGATAGACAACAAGAACGCCGTCGTGCCTGTTACCTCAGATGCACAGGCTAATGGCAATGTCTTGAACGTAAAGATGCAGCCAAACAGCTTCGTGGTATATAGATTCTAAAAAATACCTTTCACCCTTCACCTCTCGGCAGAAAAACCTAGTGTTTATCGGCATTCCGAGGGGTGAAGGGTTCTTCTTTTCTCTTCACCCACTCTTCGTCACCCTTCATCCATCTTCAACTCGTTTGTGGATTTATGCTAAAAAAATCGGTAAAATGCTAACGTTTTGCCAATAATTTCGTACCTTTGCACTCGCAAACTTATAATAAAACGATAAAAGAATGGCTAATTTGAGATTTGAGGTTGTAGCCGAGGCCTTTAAGAAAAGACCTGTAGAGGTGGAAACTCCTAAGGTGCGCCCTTCGGAGTACTTCGCCAAGTATGTATTCAACCGCCAGAAGATGTACAAGTATCTGCCTAGCGATGTGTACGAGAAACTCATCGACGTGATAGACAACGGTACTCGTCTGGATCGTTCCATCGCTGATGCCGTGGCTGCCGGCATGAAGCTCTGGGCTGAGGAAAACGGGGTAACTCACTATACACACTGGTTCCAGCCACTCACCGAGGGTACGGCGGAGAAGCACGATGCCTTCGTGGAGCACGATGGAAAGGGTGGTATGATAGAGGAATTCTCTGGCAAGCTTCTCGTCCAGCAAGAGCCTGATGCCAGCTCGTTCCCTAACGGCGGTATCCGCAACACCTTCGAGGCTCGTGGCTATTCTGCCTGGGACCCAACGTCTCCAGTCTTCATCATCGACGATACCCTTTGTATCCCTACCATCTTTATTTCTTACACAGGTGAGGCGCTTGACTACAAGGCTCCTCTGCTTCGTTCGCTCCATACCCTGAGCGAGGCGGCTACCGAGGTGTGCCACTACTTCTATCCTAACGTGAAGAAGGTGCAGACCAATCTCGGATGGGAACAGGAATACTTCCTCGTGGACGAGAGCCTCTATTCGGCTCGCCCTGACCTGATGCTGACGGGTAGAACCCTCATGGGACACGACTCTGCCAAGAACCAGCAGATGGACGACCACTATTTTGGTACAATCCCTGAGCGTGTGCAGGCCTTCATGAAGGACTTGGAGATACAGGCTCTCGAACTCGGCATTCCTTGCAAGACTCGTCATAACGAGGTGGCTCCTAACCAGTTTGAGCTCGCCCCAATCTACGAGGAGTGCAACCTTGCCGTAGACCATAATATGCTCTTGATGAGCCTCATGAAGCGTGTGGCTCACAAGCACGGCTTCCGTGTGCTCTTGCACGAGAAACCTTTTGCTGGTGTCAATGGCTCTGGCAAGCACAACAACTGGAGTCTTTGCACAGACACTGGTGTACTGCTCCATGCCGCAGGCAAGACCCCAGAGGACAACCTCCGTTTCGTGGTGTTTATCGTGGAGACCTTGATGGGTGTGTACAAGCACAACGGCCTCTTGAAGGCAAGTATCATGAGTGCCACCAATGCCCACCGACTCGGCGCCAACGAGGCACCTCCTGCCATCATCTCTTCTTTCTTGGGCAAGCAGCTCACCGACCTGCTCGACCATATCGAGAAGGCAGACAAGGAAGAACTCTTCGCCCTCGCTGGCAAGAAGGGCATGGAGCTTGACATACCAGAGATTCCAGAGTTGATGATCGACAACACCGACCGCAACCGTACCTCTCCTTTCGCCTTCACAGGCAACCGCTTCGAGTTCCGTGCCGTAGGCTCTGAGGCTAACTGCGCCTCTTCGCTCATCGTGCTGAATGCCGCCGTGGCTGAGGCTCTCGAAAACTTCAAGGCTCGTGTGGATGCTTTGATAGCAAAGGGTGAGGACCAGACATCCGCTATTATAGATATTGTACGCGAGGACATCAAGACCTGCAAGCCTATCCGCTTCGACGGGAATGGCTATAGCGACGAGTGGAAGGAAGAGGCTCAGAAGCGTGGCTTGGATTGCGAGGCTTCCTGCCCAGTGGTGTTCGACCGTTACCTCGACAAGGAGAGCATCGAGATGTTCGCCAAGACCAATGTGATGAGCGAGAGCGAGCTCCGAGCACGCAACGAGGTGAAGTGGGAGACCTATACCAAGAAGATTCAGATTGAGGCACGTGTGATGGGCGACCTCTCCATGAACCATATCATCCCTGTGGCTACCCACTACCAGAGTCGATTGGCTAAGAACGTGGAGGGCATGATTAATATCTTCGGCGGCGAGGAAGGCAAGAAGTTGACTGCCCGCAACGTGAAGATTATCAAGGAGATTGCCGAGCGCACCGAGGCTATCGAGCGTGGCGTGGAGGCTCTCGTCAATGCTCGAAAGGTAGCCAATAAGATAGAGAGTGAGCGAGAGAAGGCTGTGGCTTACCATGATACCGTGGCTCCTAAGATGGAGGAAATCCGTTATCAGATAGACAAGCTGGAGCTCTTGGTAGCTGATGAACTTTGGACTTTGCCAAAGTATCGTGAGCTGTTGTTCATACGATAAGTATTCGGTTTGTACTTATATGAAAGATGAGTGATGGGTAGCCTCACAAAGAGGGGGCTTATCTGTCACTCATCTATTGTTATGTCCCTCTTATACGCGCGCACGTAAGAAATGTTTTGCCGAAAAATCTATCATATCTATCACTAAATGTTGTTGAATGTGATATATACGCTTGGTAATGAATAGGTTAGTGGATTTCAGATGAGTGATAGATGGCTTTGGAAATGCGGTTTATCTATCACTTATCTATCACAATAATGGGGTGTATCTATCACTATTGATGGTTTTATCTATCACTTTTAGTGATTTTATCAGTCATTTTTCCCCTCTTTTAGTCTTAAATTTTATTATTTCATTCCATTTTTGGCATTTTTTTGAAATAAAATAGGAAAAATACTTGCAATTCTCGCTTATTTTTTGTAACTTTGTAGGGTGATAATTAACAGCTTCCGCAATGGCCAATAACCACTGAGAAACCTAGTATAAACCCTTTTGATAATCAAATACAAGATGAAGGTAGATTTGGAAAATTCCGAGTTCGTCAACAGTTTCGTAGACCGAAGCTGGACGTATTGTTTCAATGCCGAGTGTCCTCGCTCGGCAGAGTGTATCCGCTACATATCCTCTCGCTTCAAGCCGCAAGGCGTTACGATAGGAAATGCCGTCTATCCCGATGCCTGTCAGCACGGCGAATGCCAGCACTTTATGCGTGTGATGGTCGTGAAGACAGCTTGGGGAATGAGTGCCCTCTACGACCAGGTGAAGCACTGCCATGCGCAGATGCTCAAGTATAAGGTGATGAGTGTGCTGGGAGGCAAGACCGCCTATTATCGTGTACACCGTGGCGAAAAGCATCTTTCACCAGATAAGCAGCAGGAGGTTAATGCCCTCTTCGCTCAGTATGGCTACCCTGCGCCGCAGTTTGACCATTACAAGGAGGAGATAGACTTCGCTTACCGATGAGAGATGAGGCTGTTCCTCTCGTGGAATCAACTTGTTTCTCTCGAAGAACCAGATGGTTTCTCGCCGTGAACCAACTTGTTTCTACGCTTGAATCAAGAAGTTTCTAGGTTTGGAACAAAAAGTTTCATCGAGAGAAACGCTTCGAAACTATTGTGGATAAATTAAAAAATCAAACGATATGAAATTGTCGATAATACATACCAATAAGCGTAACCAACTCATACTCAGTACAAAGACTATAGAGCGTTTCTTGGAACGTATCTTCCGAGACGATAGCAAGGACACCATTTCCAAGTTTCGTGAAATGGTGCCTTACCTCAGTAATGGCTATGGTGGGTACAAGGACATGCCCACATGGCAGCACGTGTTGCCTGCCGCCGAGTTTGCGAAGACGGAGGATGGCAACCTCTGGATGAAGCACAATAATGGCATCTTGCTGTTTACCTTTGCCGACATCGAGGAGAGAGGGGGCATCGAGACTGCCAAGCAGAAAATGCAATGCCTTCCTTCCACGCTTGCAGCCTTTGTGGGTGCCGATGGTATCAGCCTCCATGTGTTGGTGAAATATGCTATGCTGAATGCCGAACTGCCTGGCGAGGAGGCTGAGGCCGAGCGAGTGTACCAGATAGCCTTTCTGCATTTTGCTCCTCTCTATAAGTCGCTGATTAAGGCTAGGTTGAGTGTTCAGGCACCTTCCCTGAGGTCAGACTTCCTGATGACCTGGGACAGTTGGGCTTATTACAATGCCAAGGCGGTGCCCCTTCTGGTGTGTGCCAGCATGATGAGCGAGGGGCGTGATGTCGCTACGGTGGAGACCGCCTTGCTGGCTACAAATTCTCTGAATCAGCAGGACGGTCGGGATGCGGCGCAGGATGACATCACACGCATGATCGATTATCTGACGGCACGCTACAAGTTCCGCTACAATACGGTGATGAAGTACACGGAGTATAGACCGCTTGACAATGAGTGGTGGGGCTTCCAGCCGCTCGACGGACGAGTGAACAAGCGCATGACGCTCGATGTGCAACAGGCTGGCATCAAGGTGAGCATCAAGGACGTAAAAAACTATCTGGAGTCAGACCACATCGAGAATTATAATCCGATAGACGATTTCCTCTTCCGCTGCAATGGCAAGTGGGATGGGGAAGACCGCATCCGGGCACTCGCTCGCACGGTGCCTACCGACAATCCGCATTGGGAGGACTGGTTCTATACCTGGTTCTTGGGCATGGTAGACCAGTGGCGAGCCTACGGTCATCGACAATATGGCAACTCGGTGGCTCCCTTGCTCATTTCTCGCCAGGGTTACAACAAGAGCACTTTTTGTCGCACCCTGTTGCCGTTGGAATTGCAGTGGGGGTACACCGACAATCTCATCTTGTCGGAAAAACGCCAGGTGCTCCAGGCGATGTCGCAGTCGCTGCTCATCAATCTTGATGAGTTCAATCAGATTTCGCCGCAGGTACAGCAGGGATTTCTGAAGAATCTCATCCAGTTGCCTAGCGTCAAGATGAAACCACCATACGGCAGCCACGCCATCGAGTTTCCTCGCACGGCATCATTTATCGCCACGAGCAACATGGACGATATCCTGAGCGACCCTTCGGGCAATCGTCGATTTATCGGCGTGGAACTGACTGGACCTATCGACGTTAGTCGGCGACCTAATTACGTGCAACTCTATGCGCAGGCTTTGGCTGCTCTGCAAGCTGGCGAGAAACCATACTTTGATGCTATGCAGACGCAGCTGCTGATGGATAGCAACAAGAAGTTTGAGGTGTTGGAGCCTATCGTGCAGTATTTCCGAATGTATTTCGACATTCCTGAGAGCGAGGATGAGCCAGGGGCTGAGTATCTCGCCACCGCCGAAATCTTCGATTTCTTGAAGAAACGTCTTGGTTCCTCGGTCAAGGTGAGCAGTATGGTGGGTTTCGGCAGGGTGCTTGCGCAGCAAAAGGGCATCCAGCGTAAGCGTACAGCCTCTGGTGCTAGGTATTTGGTCAGAAAAAGGAGTGAAAATGACAGATAGAAGGAGTAAAAATGACTGATAAAGGTGCAGAAAAGGCCTTTTTGTGATAGATAAATGATAGATGAGTGATAGATAAGCCCTGATTTTAGGGCTATCTATCACTATCTTGTAGCTTTTTATATTCTTGACTGTCTGCACGTTATGTAGTATTTGAGGTAGGTTAGTGATAGATGTGATAGATTTTTTTGCAAATTAGAACTTTTTTTGTGAAATCCCCTATCTTATAACAGATTTCTCAGAAAAAATTTGGAGTATTCAATTTTAAGTTGTATCTTTGCAGCACTAGAATCCGCCACGCTTCCCATAGAACAGCGTACCAGGGCGGAACTTTTTATTTATATGCGTTTTGCAAATGGTGATGTAGCTTTTGCAAAAATAACGCTTGCTCACACAACAATAAAACTATTGTTTTTACGTTCTTTTCTAAGAAAGGTATTGTACGTTAGTAGTTTAAGGACTAAAAGCACGACCTTTGTATACAATAAAATATGGAAATGTTCAAAGTCACAATTCGTGATTTTGAAAAATGGATATGGATATGACAGATAAAACTGAAAATATGGCAAACAGCCAATTAGTCACGAATAGTGACCAGTTGAGTGG
>CAVKXW010000009.1:0-41283 GCA_963660215.1 Bacteroidaceae bacterium
GGCATGTTGCTCTCCTTGATGCACTTGTTGTAGTGCGAGAAGATGGCAGGGATGTTCAGACCGTAAGGGCAAGGCATGCAATAGTTGCACTCGTTGCAAGGTACGGTGTTGAGGTTGTAGATGTCCTCGGCTATCTCCATGAGGAAGGCATCTTCCTCCTTGGTGAGCGGCTTCAGCGGTGCGTAGGTGCAGATGTTCTCCTTCAGGTTCTCCATATAGCTCATGCCACTGAGCACGCAGAGCACGTCGTCTGGCGTTCCTGCAAATCGGAAAGCCCAACTAGCCACACTCTTCTCAGGCTCACGAGCCTTCATCTTGGCGATGATGGCATCAGGTACGTTTGCCAAGCGACCACCGAGCAAAGGTTCCATGATAACAGCAGGGATGCCACGTTTTTTCAGTTCTCCGTAGAGATAGACGGCATCGGTGTTGCGCTGGTTGATTTCGTCGGCGAAGTTCCAGTCGAGATAGTTCATCTCTATCTGCACGAAGTCCCAGTGATACTTGCCCTCGTCGTGCCATTTCAGGGCGAGGTCGAACACCTTGATGTCTCCGTGGTAAGAAAAACCGAGGTTGCGGATGCGACCCTTCTTCTTCTGTTCCACGAGCCAGTCGAGGATGCCGTTGTCGATATAGCGAGAGTAGAAGTCTTGCATACCGTTTTCGCCCATGCCGATGGCGTGCATTAAGAGATAATCGACATAATCTACTTGCAGATATTTCAAGGAATCCTCAAACATCTGCTTGGAGGCTGCGGTGCTCCAGGTCTCAGGGGCAAAGTTGGATAGCTTGGTGGCTACATAATACTCCGAACGTTTGTGGCGATGGAGGGCGATGCCTGTGGCTTCTTCCGACTTACCTTGGCAGTAGGCAGGGGATGTGTCGAAGTAGTTTACACCATGCTCCAAGGCATAGTCTACCTGCTTGTTGATCATCTCTTGGTCTAGTTTGGCATCTGGGTTCTCACGTCCAGTTCCACCTCCCACAACAGGCAGTCGCATCATGCCATAGCCTAGGATGCTCACTTTGTCGCCCGTGTTCGGGTTCTTGCGATAAGTCATTTTTCCTACAGGAGGCTCTTGGTAATTGCCTGCTGCCTTCATGTCGCCGTTCTTGCTCTTGCAAGCGGAGAGGAGGGCGGAGGTTGCCACGGCACCAGCACCAAGGCTCTTGAGGAAATCTCTTCTGTTTATCTCGTGTTTCATTGTCGTAATCTTTAAATCATTTTATGCACTTCGTTTCCCTCTACGTGGATGGCACTGAATGGCTTGGCAGGGCAGAGGTTCTCACACGCTCCACATCCGATGCAACGGCTTAGGTTGACGGCAGGGAACTTGATAGAGTTCTCGTCCTTCTCATCCACAGGAATCATCATGATGGCACCGCTAGGACAGTGGCGAGCGCAGTTGCCGCACTCCGCTCCATCGGAGAAGACGATGCAGTTCTTCTTCGACCATACCGCATGACCTATCTGTATCGCCGCCTTGTCTTCCTTCTTGATAGGCTTGATGGCACCGGCAGGACAAACCTCGCTGCATCGGTGGCATTCTGGTCGGCAATAGCCACGTTCATACGACATGGTAGGTTGCATCAAGTGCATCAGGTCGGTGCTAGGGCGAAGCACATCGTTAGGGCATTCTGCCACACAGAGTTGGCAAGCCGTACAATGCTGCGCCATATTCTGTGCCGATAGCGATCCTGGAGGAGTGATAGGGGTAGTTCGCTTGAAAGGCTCCTTCTGGGTGACAGCGGCAAGACCGCCATCCACCTTCTTCTTCTCCTGTGCGAGGGCTGCGGTTGTCGAGACGGCAGCGGCTGCAAGGAGAAAGTTTCTGCGAGATGTATCTACGCTAGCATTCTGCGATCCCTTTTCTGTCGTTGTATTCTTAGAAGCCGTTTTGCTATTGACTTCTTCATTCTTCACTCTTCGTTCTTCACTCTTAGAATGCCCGTAAGACAAAGCTCCCTTGTGGCAATGTCCGAGGCAGTTACCACAGACCACACATCGTGAGTAATCTATCTTGTGGTTCTTGCTGTCGATGCAAGCCGCCTTGCAACTCTTGGCGCAGAGTCCGCAACTGATGCACTTGTCTTCGTCGATATGTATCTTCAGCCAAGAGAATCGGGCGAAGAAACTCAGCACGGTACCCACAGGGCAGATGGTGTTGCAGTAGGTGCGGCCATTTCTCCATGCCAAAACGACCAATATAATAAAGGTTGCGAGGGCAATAGCAAAGGTAGGGAGGCTTCTGATCCATACCTCACGGCTATAGAAAGCATAGCTGTCCATGCGCTCGGCGAGATAGGCGAGGGCATTGTTGCCTAGGAGATAAATCGGCTGGAAGAGGTTTTGTGCGATTCTACCATACGAGCTGTATGGGGCTAACAAAGCAGCCAGAGAACCCACTCCTGCCACGAGGGCTACGATGAAAATCGCCAACATGGCATATCTCAGAACACTCTTGGCTGGCGAGTAAGAGAAGCGCATCTTCTTGCGTCCCTTGTTTCTTCTGCCGCTGAGCCAAGAGATAACATCCTGCATCACGCCCAGTGGACAAATCACCGAGCAATAAATGCGTCCGAACACCAGGGCGATGACTATCCATACCGCCACTGCCACCAAGTGGAGGGCGAGCAAGGCAGGCAAGAACTGAATCGTTGCCATCCACGACAGCCATGTGTGTACCGTTCCAGTGAAGTCGAGGAACAGTAGGGTGATGGCAGCGAAGAATACAATCGCCAATGTCAATCTTATTTTCCTAAGCATAATCCTTTATAATGTTTTTGTTATAGATTCTGTTGCAAAAATACGCTAATTATTTTGTTTTTGCAAACATTGCGTATTAATTTTTTGCAAAATCAGTAATATTGGTAAAATGACATGGAATCCGTATCAACCTTTTGCCAAATATTTTTAAAATTGTTTCATTTTCGCATTTTTGATGGGATTTCCTCCTTGCAAACCTAAAAAGAAACGATTTTTTTTTGTTTTGTCTTCGATTTGCAGTATCTTTGCACTGATAAAAATAAAATAAGCAAAATATGATAGACAAGCCGACTATAGCCCGTATCATGGACGCCACCAAGATAGAAGAAGTGGTGTCTGAATTTGTGACGCTCAAAAAACGAGGCATCAACTATGTCGGATTGTGTCCGTTCCATAATGATTCTAACCCTTCTTTCTCTGTGTCTCCCACACGTGGCATTTGTCATTGCTTTACTTGTGGAAAGGGTGGAAATGCTATCAATTTCCTGATGGAACTAGAGCAGATGACTTATCCCGATGCGCTCCGGTGGCTGGCTAAAAAATATCATATAGAGGTAAAGGAACGTGAGCAGACTGATGAGGAGAAACAGCGAGAGAACGAGCGAGAGTCGATGTATATCGTCAACGATTGGGCTGCGAAATATTTCCAAGACATCCTTTTCAATGATGTGGATGGCAGGGCTGTGGGCATGCAGTATTTCCGTGGTCGTGGCTTTAGGGATGACATTATCAAGAAGTTTCAGTTGGGTTTTTCCCTTCCGCAACGTACGGCTCTTTATGACGCTGCCCTCAAGAATGCTTTTAATCCCACGTTCTTGGTTGCAACAGGACTATGCTTCAAGGTAGACAAGGACGATGCTAACAACAAGAGTGGTGCCGATAAGTATCTGGACCGTTTTTCGGGCAGGGCTATTTTCCCATGGTTTAGTGTTAGTGGTAAAGTGGTGGCTTTCGGTGGTCGCGTGCTGGATAGTCGTACCAAGGGAGTGAATCAAAAGTATGTCAATTCTCCAGACAGTGATATTTACCATAAGGAGCGTGAGCTCTATGGGCTTTACCAAGCCAAGAAGGCGATAGCCAAGGAAGACTGTGTGTTTATGGTAGAGGGCTATACGGATGTAATCTCCATGCATCAGTGTGGCATTGAGAATGTGGTGGCAAACTCTGGTACAGCCTTGAGCGTGCACCAGATTCGCCTGCTCCATCGATTCACCAACAATATCGTATTGCTCTATGATGGTGATGCGGCAGGTGTGCATGCGGCATTGAGAGGTACGGATATGTTGCTAGAGGAGGATATGCATGTCAAGGTGCTGTTCTTGCCTGATGGCAATGACCCTGATAGCTTCGCTCGCAGCCATACTGCCGAGGATTTCAGAAAGTACATAGAGGAACATCAAACAGACTTCATCCAGTTTAAGACGGACGTGCTGTTGCGTGGCGTAACTGATCCCATCAAGCGAAGCGAGGCCATCAATTCGATCGTGGAGAGTATTTCGAAGATAAAGAACCAGATTACGCGTGCTTCCTATATCACTGACTGTTCGCACCGTCTAGGGGTCAACGAGGCTATCATCGTGAATGCCTTGAACAATTTTGTACGCAATGGCATGAGTGCGCAGGTTAAGGCTGAGCGCCGTGCCGCTGGTCTGCATGATTCGGCAGTTGCCGTCAACCAACAGCAGCCCGCCTCGTCGATGCGTGTAGTCACACCATTGGATAAACTGCTGGAAGTCGAGGGCTTGTTGGTTCAACTCATCATTCATCATGGCGAGGAACTCATCACCGTGACTGATGTGGATGGCAATGAGGTGGAAGTGGCGGTGGCTCAATACATCAGCCTGGACTTGGGCGGTGATGGATTCAAATTTCATAACGAGTTATACAATGAGGTGATGAATGATGCCGTTGCTCATCTCGACGATGAAGGCTTTGTGGCGGAAGCATTCTTTGCCAATCATACCAATCCAGAGATTAGCAAGCTGGCAGGTTTGCCGACTGGCGAACAAGAAATTTCCACCGCAAGTTTGCAACTGAAGATGAGCCCTGAGAAATTACGCCAACTTGTGTTTAAGGACATCTTGAGTTTCCGAACTCATTATATCTCGCAACGCATCATCGAGGTGCAACAAGAGTTTGCCAAGAATCCTACCAATCGTGAGTTGCTGCAAGAGTATATGAAACTCAAGCAGATGAATACGCTCCTGGCGAGCCAAACGAATACGGTGTTCAACTAATATAACTCTCTGTTCGGGGGATAGAAGAAAAGCTAAAAGACATGATTTATTTTCATTGGATATACCTGTTGCTGTATGTCGTGGTCATGGTTCCTGCGATTATCACCGTCTTGATGGACAATAGACAGCCCTCCAAGACGATGGCATGGATACTTGTGCTCTCTTTTATGCCTTTCATTGGCATCATCTTTTATATCTTCTTTGGTCAAAACACTCGCAAGGAACGTCTCATCAGCGATCGTAGCATGGACCAGCTCACCAAGCGCTCCATGCTGGAGTTTGCGGAGCAAGAGAATCTCCACTTGCCTGCCAATAACAAGCCTCTGATGAATCTTTTTACCAATCAGAACTGGGCGTTTCCTTTCAAAGACAATCTCATTGACATCTACACCAGTGGCTATGACTTCTTTCTTACCTTATTATATAATATAGGGCAAGCCAAAGACCATATCCATCTTGACACTTATATTATAGAAGACGATCCATTGGGCAATTTGATAGCCGATGCCTTGATCGACAAGGCAGAACAGGGCGTTGAGGTACGTCTCATCTATGATGATGTGGGATGCTGGAAAGTAAAGGATGCTTTCTTCGAGCGGATGAGGGATGCTGGCATAGACGTAAGGGCTTTTATGCCTGTGCGCTTCCCTGCTTTTACCAGCAAGGTGAATTATCGCAACCACCGCAAGCTTTGTGTCATCGATGGCAAGGTGGGATTTATTGGCGGCATGAATATTGCCCAGCGATATGTCCGAGGTACGGGGAAGCAAGTTTGGCGAGATACGCATCTTCGCATTGAGGGTGGTGGAGTGTATGCCATTCAGCGAGCCTTTCTCGTCGATTGGTATTTTGTGGACCGTACCTTGGAGAGCAATCGCAGATACTATCCTCCGGTGGCAGCGCACATTGATAATAATTGCTTGGTACAGATCGTTACGAGCAGTCCGATAGCACCTTGGCCCGACATGATGCAGGGGTATGTTCGCATCCTGCTTCAGGCTCAGCACTATGTTTATATGGAGACTCCTTATTTCTTGCCTACCGAACCAGTGCTCTTCGCCATGCGTACTGCTGCACTTTCCGGGGTGGATATTCGCTTGCTAGTGCCTTGCCATACAGATGCCAAGCTTGTGGAATGGGCTTCCCGTTCCTATCTGATGGAGGCGATGCAGGCTGGGGTAAAAGTGTATCTCTATACGGGGGGATTCAATCACAGCAAGTTGTTGGTGAGTGATGACAATCTCTGCACTGTGGGTAGCACGAATGTGGATTTCCGTAGTTTTGAGAACAATTTTGAGGCGAATGCTTTCTGCTATGACCAGGAGATGGCGCAGCGCATCAAGGATGTTTATCTCGAGGATGAGTCGCAGAGCATCCTGGTGGATGATGTCAGCTATTTCGTGAAGCGTCCGTTCTTGCAGCGATTGTTCGAGAGCGCCGTTCGATTGCTATCACCGCTGTTATGAAAATATCAGTAATAGCCTATAAAAAAGTCTTTTCTCCTATATTTAAAAGTATTTACTCCTAAGAGAAATCTCCGTTGCACGTCGTGGAACGTACATCCCACGTCGTGGAACGTGCATCCCACGGCGTGCAACGCACATCCCACGGCGTGGAATACAAAAATGTCTTAGTGATAAATACTTTTTTAAGGGTAGGGGTAAAACAAAAATATCCTAAGATGCAGAGAAACATCTTAGGATATTTTGTTTTATCTGAATATAGAAAAATTGACGCTTCCATAGCTTCTGTGTTCTAGGAAGCGTGGATGCTCGGAGAAATCGTAGTTCTTGCCATGTTCGAATACGAAGATGCCCTCCTCGTTGAGCAAGTCGCCGCTTAATACGAGGTCAGGAATCTCTGGGAGCTTTTCCAAGGCATAGGGTGGGTCGGCAAAGATAAAGTCGAACTTCTGCTTGCAACTCTTCAGAAAACGGAACACATCGCCACGAATCAAGAGGTCTTTGTCCTCTCCCAGTTTCTTGAAGCATTGGCGTATGAAGTTGGCATGGTCGCGGTCTGCTTCCACGCTGATTACTTGTTTGCAGCCACGTGACACGAGTTCGAGCGATATGCTGCCAGTGCCAGCGAAGAGGTCGAGGGCCGTGGCATCCTCGAAGTCGATGTACCCCTGCAACACGTTGAAGATGTTCTCCTTGGCGAAGTCGGTTGTAGGACGCGCCTTGAAGGTGCGAGGTATGTCGAAGTGGCGTCCCTTATATTGTCCTGTAATGATTCTCATATTTCTTATTTACTTAAATACAATGCTAATAAGTCGAATGGCATTCCTTTTATCTCAGTCACTGGAGCTCGGTTGAATTCGGCTACAGGATTCAAGAGGAAAGTCTTCTTGATGTAAAGCTTGGTGTTGTAGAGAAACCAGTCTTTGTCGGGTATCTCTCCCGAGACATGCAGCTCGTCTTGCATCTGGTCCAATCCCACTTGCTTCCAAACATAAAGGATGAAATAGAGCGCATCCTTGGCGTGGGCGGCTTGGAAGGAATTGAAGAATTTGAAGCGGTTCTTCTCGAAACAGAAGAGGTCTAGCTTCTTGTCGTGGAAGTAGGCATAGAGCTTGCGATGGATGCCCGTGAAACTGCGCTGATGCAGATAGTGCCACATCGGCTGCATAATCGGGGTGAAGCGCACATCCTTGAAATTGTCTTCTATGACAAGTTTGAAGTCTTTGTTGATAGGGAATACTGCCACCACATTGAGGGCTGGTTGCACCCTATAGAGGATGGCGTCGCTGCGATGCCCCGTGAAGGCATGTTGATAGAGGACATCTATGTCTTCCTCCTGAAATTCTTCGATGGGTACCAAGAGGATAGGGGAGTCGATATAGACACGCACCTTTTGGTAGCCTCGCTGCAAGAGCATGCTCTCCTTGAAAGCCTGGCGAAGATTGGCTGCCATGGATACCCCGCTCTTTACCGTATATGGCTCAAAGATGACTTGATGCTCCGCCTCGCGGTCTACTGCCGAAAAGCTGAGTGTGTTTTTGCTCACACGGATGGTGAGGCGTGCTTGTTGGATGTTGTTGCCCATAGCCTATATATTGTTTTTACCAGTTGCCTGCGTTGTTATTGTCTGTTGTTAAGTCGCCTATCTTGAGCCCAGGGTAGTTGCCTGCATAGTTGGCTTGTTCGGTAACTTCCCGGATGGTGTTGTCGTCTAGCCCGTCAAGATAGTCTTCGTATGTCGCTCCACATTCCATGAGTGGAATCTGCTTTCCGCTCTTTCCCACGATGGTGGTGGCGGCAAGCGAGAATTTCTTACCATCGGCATAAGGGATATATTGGTCGTCGGCTTTCAGATATTTTCCTTTTACCAGGGTGGCGAAGTCGCCCGTATACACGCCGTGCTTCGCCTTGTATCTTTCCTCAGCCTGGCGTATCAGCATCAGTTTTTCCTTGACCTCGGCCTCCCTGCTTGCCATCTCTTGCTTGAAGCGGATGGGTTGGCTCACGCTCAATACACAGAGCAACATCATCACGATGACGCACGCTCCTAAGATATAATTATTGTTTATTCTTTTTCTCATTTCAAAAAGTATTATTACTTTTGCACGTGCAAAAGTACAAAAAGTTTTTGAAACAATGATCATTGAAGAGTTAAAATATCAGATATTGCAACAGTTTGGCTTTCCGCCTACTCCGGAACAGGCCCATGCGCTCGATGTGTTCGCTCGTTTCATGACCGATAGGAATCCACATGCCGTGATGATATTGCGAGGTAGTGCCGGTACGGGCAAGACTTCGCTTTCGGGTGCCATCGTACGCACCCTGAGGGCGATTCGCCAAAAGGTGGTGTTGCTGGCTCCTACGGGTAGGGCGGCAAAGGTCTTTTCCTTGGGGAGTGGCAGCCCAGCCTACACCATCCACCGACGCATCTACCGCGAGAAGGCATTCGCTGGCGTGGATGGGCAGTTCAATCTCAATGACAATCTCTATGCCGATACGCTCTTCATGGTGGATGAGGCTTCGATGATAGCCAATCTCGGGCTGGGGGGGACCACCTTTGGCAGTGGATGCTTGCTCGATGACTTGGTGCAGTTTGTCTACCAAGGTCACAACGACCGCCTGATGCTCATAGGCGATAAGGCGCAGTTGCCTCCTATCGGCGAGGAAGAGTCGCCAGCCCTCAGTGCTGCCATGCTGGAGGGCTATGGACTGGCTGTATATGAATGCGACCTGAACGAGGTGCTCCGTCAGAGTCAGCAGTCGGGCATCCTCTATAATGCCACGATGATTCGCCAGATGATAACCCACGACGACATCACCCAGTTGCCTAAGATTCGTTTCTCGGGGTTCGCCGACATCCAGGAAATGCCTGGCTCCGAACTGATAGAGTCGCTAGGCGATAGCTATCATCGGGTGGGGCTCGACGATACCATCGTGGTGACCCGCAGCAACAAACGAGCCAACATCTTCAACAATGGCATCCGCAACATGGTGCTGGAGAGGGAGGAAGAACTGGAGTGTGGCGACATCTTGATGGTGGTGAAGAACAACTATTTTTGGACAGAGCAGGAGAAGGAAGGACCCGCTTTCCTTGCCAATGGCGATAGATGCAAGGTGAAGCGAGTGAGGCGGCGCATCGACCTTTACGGTTTCCATTTCGCCACCTTGCTATTGCAATTCCCCGACTATGACAATTATGAGCTTGAGGCAACGGTGTTGCTCGATACCTTGCAGAGCGAGGGGGCGTCTCTAACGCATGAGCAACAGGAACAGCTCTTCCGTCAGATAGAGCAGGATTATCAGGATGTTCCGCTCAAGGCAGACCGCATGAAGTCTATCCGTAAAGACCCTTACTTCAATGCCCTGCAAGTGAAGTTTGCCTATGCCGTAACCTGCCATAAAGCCCAAGGCGGGCAGTGGGCGCATGTGTATGTAGACCAGGGGTACATGACCGACGACATGTTGACGCCCGACTACATCCATTGGCTCTACACAGCCTTCACCCGAGCCACAGAGAAGCTCTATCTCGTAAACTGGCCTAAGACGCAAATAGAAGAATCCTCCTGTCCGTGATAAGTCCAATTATGCTGTAAATAGCAAAAGCCCTTCATCTCTTCTTGAAATACTTGGGAATTTAAGAAGAGATGAAGGGCTTTTGGGGTTATTTCAATCCATCGGCGTCGCCAGTGGTCTTGAGTCCATTGCCCTGTGCCTTGGCGGTGATGTTGATATTCTTCACGATGGTGTTCTCTATTAAGTCCCTGTCGAATGCCATCTTCTGGTCGGTGCAGGTGATGTCCTCGAAGGTGAAGTCCACCAAGCGATACTTGTCGCTCTTGCCTACGTCGAAGAAGTTGTCGCAATCCATCTTGATGTTCTTGATGGTGATGTTGTTGCACTGGCTCAGCGGCATGTCCTTGCGGTCGCCTGGCTTGAAGAACTGGGTCCATGGGCGAACCACCAGAAAACTGCCTGTGGTGCCCTCGATATTGTCTACCGTCACATACTCGTAGTGCTGAGGTGTGTCTGGACGCATCTTTAGCCAGAGCACGCGCTGGGCATTTCCCACCTTGATGTTGCGGAGCACGATGTTGCGGTCTTTCACGCTCTCGCTTCCCAGGGTCAGGCAACCATGCACCCTGCCGTAGTTGCAGTTTTGGATAAGCACATTGTATACCGGGCCATTCTCTGGCGCTTGATCTGCCCAAGTGCCCTTGCCACCCTTGATGGCGATGGCATCGTCGTTTACGCTCATGTAGCAACCTTCCACCAACACGTCGTGGCAAACGTCTATGTCGATGGCGTCGCTGCTAGGTGCTCTCATGCCGCTGGTAGGGGCGAAGATAGTGCAACCCAAGAAGCGCACGTGGTCGCAGCGATAGATGTGGTTGGTCCAGAAAGGACTGTTCTGGATGTGGACATCCTGCAAGGTCACGTTGCTGGAATTGGAGATGTACACGAGGCGAGGACGCTGGGCATCCTTGTTGGTGCATTGGCGATTCCATGTTCGGCGAATCCAGAACTCTTCCCAGTAGTGATAGCCGTTTCCGTCGATGGTGCCAGGGCCTGCGATAGTGAATCCATCACAATGGTCGGCATTGATGAAGGCCGAGAAATACTGGCAGGTCTCGCCCTCTATGCGAGTCTCCACGACCGGGAAGTTGGCGATGCGGTCGCTGCCCTTCAACTTTCCACCTTCTGACACATAGAGATGGGTCTTCGGACGGAAGAAGAGGGCACCGCTCTGGTAGGTGCCTTGAGGGATGACGATGACACCGCCACCCTCCTGTGCCGCACGGTCGATGACCGCCTGGATAGCTTGGGTCTGAATCAGGGTGCTGTCGCCCTTGACTCCATAATCGGTGATGACATACTTCTTGCCGAGTGTATCGACATTCACCTTCTGGGCATTGCTGAACCAAGCGTCCATCTTCGTGCCGTCGGGCCAAAGCTCGGTCTTGGCTTTCTTTGCCTTATTCTGTTTCTTGGCGGCGTTGGTGCTTAGTGGCGAGAGAGCCACCAAGCAAGCCATGAGCCAAATAGATTTCTTCATTGATGATTTCATTGTTTTTGCCCTTTCAGGGCGTTTGGGACTTATTTGCGGAAGTTCTGAAGCTTGTAGTATTCTACAGCTCCCAGCAAGAGACAACCAGTGCCGTAGTCTTCGAAGTCTGGTACAGAAGTAAAAGTCACAGGCTGGCCAGCCGAAGGTTCCTTGCCAGTTCCCTGGTTGTAGCCAATGAAACCATCCTCGTGCACGGAGGCTGCGAGTGCTTTCCATGCCTTGTCCATCGTCTTCTGATAGGTGGCTCTAGGCAGGATGCCTTGCTGCACGCCCCATGCCATGCCGTAGAGGAAGAGGCCTGTGCCTGTCATCTCGGGACCTCCGTAGTTGGCTGGGCATACGAGGCTTACGTTCCAGTAACCATCCTCACGCTGACTCTTTAGGATAGCCTTGCTCATCGCTACAAAGTCGTTCTTGAGATATTGGTAGTTCTTGTCGGTCTTAGGCAGGGTTTGCATCACACGTACCAGGGCTGCATACACCCAGCCATTGCCACGGCTCCAGTAGCAGTTGCTGCCATCTTTCTCCTTGTAGGGTGGCACGTAGTCCTTGTCTCTCCACCAGAATCCCTCTTTTGCGTTGAAGAGTCCGCCAGCCAAGGTGTCGCGGCTCCACTTGTAGGAGTTCATGGCGTAGTCGAGATACTTCTTCTCGCCAGTGATCTTGGCATACTTGGCGTATACTGGCATCGCCATCTGGATGGCGTCGATCCAAGTCCAGTATGACACTCGGTTGGTGCCCATCTGGTGGTCGAGGTTCTCCTTTACTTTGCTGATGTCTTTCTTGCCGCCAGTCTGTACATAGCGGTCGAGATAGGTTTGCTGGCAGCACTGGTTGTCGGCATCGGTGTCGTTTACGCTTCCTCGGGCCGTCCATTTGTGGTAGTCAGCCCACTGGTCGGTGTAGTCGAGATAGCGCTGCTGAGGGTCTATCTCGTAGAGAGCCATCAGCCCCTCGTAGTATACGGCACGTGTCCAGAGGTTGCTGGTGCGCTTCTTCTTCACGTAAGTGTCGATGGTAGGGTCGCTATACTTCTGCATGAAATAGTTGTTGGTGCGATGGGCTACCTCCAAGATTTCGTTCTGTAGTGCGCTTTGGGCAGACATCGAAGTCAAGCCCACGAGTGCACAGACGGTTGTTAAGATCAGTTTCTTCATTGTTGTTAGCTTGTTATTTTGTGAATATTACTTGATTTCCACGAGTTTCACGGTGCCGTTCAGACCGCTAGGCATTGGTTGCCAGTTGGCGTAGGTGGTCTTCTGGTAGTGCAGGTTCACCACGTTTATTTCCTTCATCTTGCGCCATTTCACGCCTTGTCGGTCTAGCTCGGCGATGCGGTTGGCAGGCAGGTTGGTCACCTCGATGCGAATCGAGTTGGTGCCTTTCCTCAGCGTCTTCTTGCAGTCGAGGACGAATGGCACAGCCCAGGCACATCCCACATAGTTGCCGTTGATATATACACGGGCACTTTCCCTTACGTCGCCCAGGTTGATGCTCCATGTCTTCTTGCTATCTTCCTTTGATAGTTCGAAGGTGGTCTCGTACACACCTGTTCCCATGGTGACCTTGGTCTTGTCGTTGAGACCTTCCCAGGTCATGAGTCCTTTTATGTTGAAGGTGTCTGCCACCTGTGGCTGTTCCTCCATGAAGGAGAGTTGCCATGGGTTTTCTGTCAGGTCGATGGTCTTTCCGTCGGTTGCTGGCTGTGGTTCAGCTTTCGCCTTGTTCAACTTTTTGCCTGCCTTCCATTTCTTGATAGGTAGTCGGGAGCAGATGAGGATGCGGCTCTCTCCGCTCTTCAAGTTGATTTCCAGTCCATCCTCGCCGAAGTTTGCTGCATGATATTCATCTGTCATCGGGTTGTACCATACGCCGTATGGCTCGTTTACCGCCAGAGGGGTGGTGGCATGGATGTCGTTGGGCGTCAGGTTGGCTATGAAGTAATGGTGTCCGACAGGGTTGCGGCGGCGAATCAGTTTCAGCCCATACTTCTTTTTCATCATTTCGGGCAGGGTGTTTTTGCCCATGACCTCGGTGTTGTTGTATGTGATGATGGAGGCTCCTTGCTTTCTGAGCTGGGTGATGTGCTCGATGACATCGCTCGCCATCACATTGTTTCCAGGCAGGATGAGTCCCTTGTAGCGTGCGCCAGAGGCTGTCTCGATCATGCCATTCTTATAGGTACAGGTGCGCAGGTACTTGTCGCTGATGTAGTCGCAATCGAACCCGGCTTCGTCTATCTTTTGGATGGCATTGATAAACTCGGGCGCCTTCTTTGCCATGCTATGGATGTCGAACTGCATCAGCCAGTTCTTGGCATCTTTTCGCCACATGTCTCTCACTGGCAGGTAGACCAGGAAGTCGTTGTCTGGTTCGCCCCATTGCAGGTAGGTCTGGCAGCGTGTGATGTACTTCATCAGCTCTGGGGCGTCACGCCAGATGCTGTTCGTAGGGCTCATGTCCACGGAGGCATAGAATTTCCATCCTGGCCATGGGTCGTTCTTAGGCGAGTAGGCTGTGCCATGGAAGAACATGTGGTTGATGCCTGCGCAGAACATGAGGTCCAGGTCGGGCTTCATCTGGCTCAACGAGGTGCGGAAATGCTCGGTGAGCCATGTGAAGGTTTCGCTCGATGTATATTTCTTGCCCGTGATATGTGCTGCCGATGGGGCATACTTCAGCATGCTGAGGTCGCTGAAGTTGGGGCGGGTGTTGCCTTCGTCCTTGCGCAGCCCTTTGATGCCAAAGTCGGTAAGTCCGAATCCCTCGATCTCTGGGATGTCTACGGCAGCATAGCAGTCGATGAGGTTGGCAGGTGAGCCATGTGCTTGGTTGCGGGTGATGGCTCCGTGCTTGTGTGCCCACTTGGTCCATTGCTCCGTGAAGTTGTGCAGCAACATCTCGCCCAGGGTCTCTCTGTATTCGCTTACCACCACAGGGTCTCCCTTCAGAAACTCAGGGAACTTATCCTGTAGCTTGTGTCCGTGCATCTTCTCAAACTCTGTCAAGAGATTGGGAGTCCAGTTGGCACCATACACCTCGTAGCTGTCGTTGAAGAAGGTATGTGGATAAGGGGTGCCCGATGCGGTGAAGGCACTGTCGATGTGGGCCAGGTAATGCGCCACGGCGGTGGAGTCGAAGTGGTCGATGACATAGCCTTCGCCTCCAGGGGCGGCACGCTTCACCTTCTGTCGGGTGCGACTCTCATAGAGGGCGATGACGCGTTTCTTCTCTTTGTCGCCTTTTACGGGATATGCCTTGACGATTTTTAGCTTGGCGAAGGCGCGTTCTTTCTGTGGAACATTGAATTTGATGTCCAGCAGTTTCTGCTTTGCATCGACGATGGTATCCACGAACACAGCCTTGCAAGCTGCCTCGTTGATAGGCACCCACGGACCGCCGAAGGGCCATCCTGTGCCCGTGGCCATGTCGGTCTCGATGCCCACCTCTTTGTTCTCCTTCTCTACAAACTGGAGCATGTCCATCCATTTGGGCGAGAGATAGGGAATGTCGTTCTTCTCGTTGCCTTGCACACCATAGAGCGGGGTTATCTCCACGGCGCCGATGCCAGCCTTGGCATATTCTCCGAGGTTCCACTTCAGGTTTTCCTTGTCCACGGCAGATCCCATCCACCACCATCTCACTCCAGGCTTGGCTTCCTGGGCGGGGGTAGGGAGAAACTGTGCCTGGCAGTTGACCGACGAGAGCAAAGCCAGGGCAAGGGAAATGCCTGCAAACTTATTTCTTTGTATATTGTTCATCTTATTATAGTTGGTTTTTAAGTAATGTCATTTCTTGAGATTGTCATATCCTAGGAAGACTCTATCATGACCGATGAAGCCAAGATAGAGTCTTCGTTTGCAAAGATAATTAAAAAATGTGGAGTAGGCTGCTATTATCGTTCAGAAATGTATGAAATAGTACAAATATGAAAGATGATTGCCAAAAAGTAGGGTTAATGGCAACCATGCCGTTGCGCACGTGTGGCTCATGGCTGCGTTGATGGTTAACAAGACAATTTTGCTTATATGCCAAATGTCATAGCCAAAATGTCAAAACAAGAGGTTGAGGATAACGGTAAATGCTTACTTTTGCACCAGATTTTCAAAACAAACTAAAAACAATATCAAAATATGAATAGTGTATTGGAAGGTCGCCCTGCCTTGAAAAAGGAGGTCGATAAGATAGCAGAAGTGGCCGGGTATCTCTGGCAGAACGGTTGGGCTGAGCGCAACGGTGGAAATATCACGGTAAACATCACCGACTTGATAGACGATGAAATCAAGGCTTTGCCTGCCATCAGCGAGGTGAAGCAAATCGGTACAGCTCTCCCTGCACTGAAGGGGTGCTATTTCTTCTGCAAGGGTACAGGCAAGCGTATGCGCGACTTGGCTCGTTGGCCAATGGAAAATGGCTCCATCATCCGAATCTTGGACGATTGTGCCAGCTATGTCATCATCGCAGACAATCCAGTGATGCCTACTTCGGAGCTTCCTAGTCATTTGAGCGTTCATGCTCGTCTCATCGAGAAGGGCAGCAACTATAAGGCTACTGTTCACACGCATCCTATCGAGCTTATCGCCATGAGCCACAACAAGAAGTTCATGGGCAAGGATGTGCTGAGCAACTTGCTTTGGAGCATGATTCCTGAGACCAAGGCTTTCTGTCCGCTCGGCTTGGGTATCGTACCTTACCAGTTGCCTGGCAGCTTGAAACTTGCCGAGGAGACATTGAAGGAACTTGAGGACTACGATGTCGTGATGTGGGAGAAGCATGGTGTCTTTGCCAAGGGATTGGACGTGATGGATGCCTTCGACCAAATCGACGTGCTCTCTAAGAGTGCGAAGATTTACATCGACTCCAAGTGCATGGGATTCGAGCCAGATGGTATGAGCCAGGAAGAGATGGCTGAGATGACCAAGGCTTTCAACTTGCCAAGATAATTTTGAGACATACATTAAAGAAATAATTAAGAAAGGATTGATTTTTTAAGGTCATAAGAGAAAGTTTTTAGGTTAAGGTAAGATAATTATAAATCCCCGGTCATTGTGAAATGATCGGGGATTTTTTGGTAGTATGCTCGGCACGGGAAAGTCCGATATATCCTTTATTTATTCTTCAAGAAATCAATCTCTACAATACGCAAAACTGGCTTGCCCTTGGTGATGCCGATGAAGTCGAGGCTGCTTGCCTTGCCACCAGCCAGCTCCTTGGTGTCGCCGAGCTGTGTCTTGCTCTTGGCATCGCCTATCATCTTGATGGTGATGTCTTTTGCTTTCACAGGCTTGTCTATCTTGATGTGAACATAGCCTAGGCATGCGTAGGTGTAGCCTTCCCAAACTTTCTTCTTTCCGGCATAGATGGCGAGTGGGTACATCTTGTCTCTCCAGCCTGTGAGCTTGGCGGTGATTTCGTTCACCGTTTCTTTCTTGCCGAACTGATAGGTAATCCAGGCATTCTCTGGCTTGCCGTCGCTCTTCCATTCGCTGGTCTCATTGTCGTCGTATGTATTCTTGGCATCCTCTTGGTTGCTGCCAGCAATGACTCCTGTGATGTCGAGCGTCTCCTTGATGTCGGTGTAGGATGGGGTGGAAGGTGTCTCGCCACGAGAGAGGTCGCCCTTCAATGTCTGCTGAGGCAGGTAATGAGGAATATCCACCTTCTCGGTCTTCAAGTTGATTTCGGCGATACCCTTGATGCCATCGGCACCAGCGTAAATCTTGATGTTGCCGGCGTTCACGGTGCTGCGAATCAAGAAGCGGTTTACGCCACACTCGACAGGGAGGTCGATTCTTCCGACATAATTGTCAAAGGTGTTGTCGCTATCGGTGGAGTCGAGTATGTTGGCAGCCTTGCGAGCGGCTTTCTGCTCGGCGGTCTCGTTCTTGTCTACTACAAGGCTTTGCTTCTTTTCAGCAAGAGCCTTCTTTGTTTCCTCGTTAGGAGTGGCGATGCCACCAAGCCATTCCATTTCGCCTTGGTAGTTGAAGTGGATGGTGCGGTTGTCGAGAGGACAACGTCTGCCTTCCTTGTCCACGACCTCTACTTGGATGAGAGCCATGTCGGCACCATCAGCCTTGAAACCTTCTAGGTTCTGGATGCTAGTGAGCTTGATATGATGTGGCTCGCCAGCAGTCTCGATACTGTATCGGCTGGTTTCTTTGCGAGCAATCTCTCCCTTCTTGTTGCCTTTCTCGTAGGTATAGGCCACAGCCTCTATCTTGCCCTCCTCGAAAGGTACGTCCTTCCAGGTGAAGAGCCACTGGTTGCTGCGCTCACCCTTGCCAAGGCTCTTGCCATTGACGAAGAGCTCCACCTCGTCGCCTGTGCTCACCACATATTCCG
The DNA here is from genome assembly GCA_963660215.1 of Bacteroidaceae bacterium. Taxonomy (GTDB): domain Bacteria; phylum Bacteroidota; class Bacteroidia; order Bacteroidales; family Bacteroidaceae; genus Prevotella. The sequence goes on from CAVKXW010000009.1 coordinate 17,878, forward strand.
TCTGCTTCACGGTGCCTGGCTTGTAGTTCCAGTGGCCTACGATGTAGGTGGCATTCTTCTCAGGGGATACCCATCCGTTCCACATCACTTGGTGGGCGAAGAAGGCATCCTTCGGAATACGCATGGCATCGGTTACGCCGCTCGAACGGTAGTTGGCCTCGCCACGATGGTGGGTATTGGTGTCGGAGAAAACAATCTTGGTTCCGCCATCGCTCACACGTTTGCCTGTTCCTGGACGTTCTTGCCAGTACTCGAACCAGCGTTCCACCATGTTTGCAGCGAATACATCCATGTTGTGGTTATACTCTAGGGCTGGCTTGCCACGATAGAGTGGACCGTCGCCTTCCTTGTGATATGGGAAACTCTGCTCGTCCCAGTACTTGCGCAATCCCTCGTCACGATGATATTCCATCGACCACATCGGGTGCTTGTGGCTCTTGTTGATATAAAGCATCTCGCCGCCATACTCCGCTTCGTCGATGTTGAGCATCTCGCGGCTACCGCTCGCTCTGCCTCCATGAGGGTCGAACTCGTCGCGGATAGCCTTCATCTGGAGCATGTGCTCACGACTTACGCCCTTGTTGCCGCTCTCGTAGAAGATGATGCTAGGGTTGTTGCGGTTATAGATGATGGCTTCTTTCATGAGTTCCAATCGCTGTTCCCATCGGCGGTCGTTCACGTCTTTCTCAGCATCGCCTGCTGGCATGGCTTGGATAAGGCCTACTCGGTCGCAGCTCTCGATGTCTTGTTTCCAAGGACATACGTGCATCCAGCGTACGAGATTGCCGCCAGATTCCACCATGAGCTTGTTGCTATAGTCGCTGAGCCAAGCTGGCACACTCATGCCTACGCCTGGCCACTCGTTGCTGGTGCGCTGGGCATAGCCATGCATCATGATGGCACGGTCGTTGAGGTAGAACTTGCCTTCGCCAAACTGTGTCTTGCGGAAACCAGTGCGAATGGCTACGTCGTCAATCTTGCTTCCGTCGTCGGCTTTCAAGAGAGTCTTTACTATATAGAGATAGCCATAACCCCAACTCCAGAAGTGGGCATTCTTCAGCAAGCCACTTATCTTGACCGTCTTGGTCTCGCCTGGCTGTAGGGTGTATCTTTCGCCATCGAAATGTCCTATTTCCTTGCCATCGGCATCCAAGACTTTGGCGAAGAAACGGAAGGAGCGGGCCTTGGTGTCCTCGTTCTTTACTTGCGATTCGGCATTCACGGTAACTTGCTTGCCTGCTATATCATAATCTGTACCATAGATATAGGTACCAGTGGTCTTCAGATTGTTATAAAGAGGAAGCGTCTGATATAGCTTGTCGGTGATATGCAGAAAGACGTTCTTGGGGATGCCACCATAGTTGGCGTTGAAGTTCTTGTCGTTCCACTGGTAACGTTGCCCTGTGGTTCTTTCTCTGTATTCCCATGAGTTGTCCACACGTACGGCGATGACGTTCTGTCCCTTAATAATATAAGGTGTAAGGTCGAATCCGCTTGCCATCACTCCATTCTCCGTATAGCCCACCTTCTGACCGTTGAGCCAGATGTCGGCACCGAAGCGTACGCCCTCAAACTCGATGAAGTACTTGCGGTCGCCAACCTCCTGGATGTTGAAGTGCTTGCGATACCACATGATGGTGTCGGTGAGGTTTTCAATGGAAACCTTGAAAGCCTCCTTCTCGTTGAAGGCGCGAGGAAGGGTGACTTGTCGCCAGCCTGTATCCTTGTAACTTGGTTGTTCTGCGCCCTTGAGGTCGCCAACCTTAAGCAACCAACCTCCATTAAAGTTGAGCTTGGCTCTCTCTATCGCATTCATCCCTATGAAGGAAAAAAGTACGGCTAAGAGCAGTAATAGTCTTTTTCTCATTTTGTTTTGTTTTTGATTGTTATTGTTCGTTGCAAAGTTACGATATTATTTGCTATTGCAGTAGTAGAATTGTTCAATAATATATTTTTTTGTTTAAGAGTAAAGAAAAGCCCCGGAACATTGTGGTATGCTCAGGGGCTTTCAATTTGGTAATATCATTTAGTCCATGTGGAAGAGTTCCTCCAAAGGAATGCTGACAGGCGAATTGTCTGGGTTCACCTCCATGATGTCTGCCATCATGTCCCACCACTTTTGGGTGATAGGGTCCACGTTGGTAGTGTCCTGGCTATTGGTGTCGCTGTCGCATTTCTGTACGGCAAAGAGCAGATTGGTGTCCTTGTCCCAGAAGATGCTATAGTCGCTCACCCCTTGGTCCTTGATCATTTGTTTCAACTCTGGCCAAATCGCTGCATGGCGTTTGGCATATTCCTTTTCGCATCCCTTCTTGAGATACATTTTGAATGCAAATCTTTTCATTGTTCTTAGGTTTTAAAAAAATGTTTTATGCTAGATGAGCTGTGGCAAGAAGCTTGAGATGATCAAGACAATGATGCCAACTATCAATGTTACGATGGTCTTCTGCGAGCAGCCCTTCCATTCCTTCAGGATGATGCCCCAAACATTGGAGAACACCACGTTGAGTGCCATCAAGATGCAGAAGGAGAGGGTCATGAGCGTAGGCGACTCGGTGAGGAATCCCTTGCCCAACGACAACCCGAAGAACTGGCTGTACCACAAGGCTCCTGCCAACGCGCAGAACAAGATGTTGTTGCCCCATACCTCCTGGTTCTTGTAGTCGCCCCAAGTATGGTTCTTGCTGTTCTGGTAGAAACAGTAGATGGCGTTGGTAACGAAACCGCCCAATGTAACGAGGAAGGTGGCAGGCAAAGTCTTGTACATGTCTGGAGTCAAAGTGCCGAAGTTGATGTCTGAACCGAAAGCAAGCCCCACGTTGAAGCAACCGCTCATAAAGCCAGCTAACAAGGCGATGGCGAGCCCCTTTGGGAAGTTGAAGTCCTTGACTGCAGCCTTCTTCTCTTCTTCAGAGAGCGAGGAGGCCTTCATGCTACCTGCTACACCGATGATGGCGATACCGATGAGGGTAACCACCACGCCGAGTATCACGCTGAAGGTGAGGCTTGACAAGGCGTCCATCTCAGGGAAGAAAATGTTGAGCAACACTGGTCCCATGATGGTTCCCAAGCCTGCACAAGTGCCGAGGGCGATGCTCTGGCCGAGTGCCACACCGAGGTAGCGCATGGAGAGACCGAAGGTCAGTCCGCCTACGCCCCAAAGTACACCGAAGAGCATGGTCATCGCCACATTGAATCCATATCCATCAAAAAGCTCGAAGAACGAATGTCCCGTAGGAACGGCGAGCAAGGCTCCCAAGAAAGGCAATACGAGCCATGCGAACACGCCCTGCACTACCCAGTATGATTCCCAACTCCAATCCTTGATCTTATTGATTGGAACATAGCAGCTGGATTGGCAAAATGCTCCAACTGCTATGATTAATAGTCCGATGATAATGTCCATCTTTATGCACGCTTAGAGAGAACCTCTGCCTCATACTTCTCCACGTCGGCGATGTACTCCTCGCCAACAGGGATGTTGTTCTTCAAGTTGAAGTAATCGTAGACTGCACCGAATGGCAATGTCTTCTCTTCCTCCAAGAGAGCCAAGCGCTGGAAGAGCTTACCCTCGTCCTCATACTTGCGCAAGGCGTCGAGTGGCTCCAAGAATGCCTGGAGCAATGACTTCTGGGCTGCACGTACACCGACGATGTAAGCACCGATGCGGTTGATGGAACCATCGAAGTAGTCGAGGCCGATGTGGGCACGGTCGAGCGCATTGGCACGTACCAACTCAGAGAAGAGGTTGCGTGTGTTGTCGTCGAAGAGTGTCACGTGGTCTGAATCCCAGTGCATTGGGCGAGATACGTGGAGCATCAACTCTGGTACGAAGAGCAAGAGGGCAGATACAGCATCTGATACATTCTCTGTTGGCTCGTAGTGACCCGTGTCGAGTGTGTACATCACGTTGTTCTTAGCGCAGTAGCCAGCGTAGAAGTCGTGTGAACCTACAGTGTAAGCCTCCAAGCCGATACCGAAGAGCTTAGCCTCCAAGCAAGACTTCATGTTAGGCAACTTCTCTGCGAGAATCTCGTCGAGTGAGTTTTTCAAGATCTCACGATAGCGTCCCTTCTCTACGGTCAAGTCCTTAGAACCATCATGTACCCAGATGTTCATGATACATGGGTCGTTCTGATACTTACCCATGGCATCGGCGATGCGACGGCAACGCTTGGTATGCTCGATCCAGAACTCACGGATGGCTGGGTCAGGATTAGAGAGCGATAGGTTGCCACTCTTAGGGTGAGAGAAAGAGGTGGAGTTGAAGTCGAGCTTCATGTTCTGCTCCTTTGCCCACTGCATCCAACCAGTGAACTGGTCTACTGTTACCTCGTTGCGGTCAATCTGCTTGCCACCGAACTCACCATATATCTCGTGGAGATTGAGACGGAATGTACCTGCGAGGAGGCTCTGAACCTTCTCTATGTCCTGACGAAGCTCCTCGATGTTGCGAGCCTTGCCAGGGTAGTTGCCAGTACTCTGGATACCACCGGAGGCAGCCTCGCCACGCTCGAAGCCAACTACGTCGTCAGCCTGCCAGCAATGCAAGGAGATAGGAGTCTTCTCCAATGTCTCGATAGCCTTGTCTGTATCCACACCAAGAGCGGCATAGCGCTCCTTTGCAATCTCGTAATTCTTTGTAATCAAATCTGCTTTCATTGTTTTTAGCTTTTATCGTTTGTTGTTTTTATTCTAACCTTGTTGTCAGTCCTTATATATAATAAGGTAAGTGGAAATCTACTGTAGCCTAAGGTTATAAAATAATTAAATTATATATTTTACCTTGTGATTTTTAAGAATCGCTCGTAAGCCTCATTCCATATTTCTTTGTCTTGTGGCTCAAACTTGTTGATATTAATGGAGTTGGCGATAATTTTTCTCATGTCCCAAATGTCTTTTACAAGACCAGAAGCTTTGGCTTGAAGCATGATGTTGCCGATGGCTGTGCCTTCCTGTGGACCAGCCAGTACGGTTACGCCGCAGCTGTTGGCTGTAAACTGGTTGAGGTATTTGTTGAGCGAACCGCCACCGATGATGTGAAGCACATTGATGTCGAAGTCGGCAAACTCCTTGAGCCATGTGAATATCTGGCGATAGCGCAAAGCCAAGCTCTCGAAGATGCAACGGCAGAATTCGCCGTATGTCTCAGGCACATGCTGGTCTGTCTTCTTGCAATATTCCTGGATAGCTTCCACCATGGAAGATGGGTTGGCGAATACAGCGTCGTCTGGATTGATGATGCTCTGGAATGCTGGTTGCTTCATGGCTTCCGCTATCAAGACACCATGGTCAAGGCAAGCGTCATCTTCTTGTTTGGCAGCGATTTCTGCTTTCCATTCCTTGCGACAACGTTCGTATATCCACATGCCACAGATGTTCTTGAGGAATCGGGTAGTTCCCTCGATGCCTCCCTCGTTGGTGAAGTTGAGGTCGTAGCTGCGGTCGTTGATGATGGCGTTCTTCGTCTCGATGCCCATGAGGCTCCATGTGCCAGAGCTGAGGTAAGCGAACTTCTCGTTCTTGGCAGGCACGGCTGCCACAGCACTTGCCGTATCGTGACCAGCTACGGCGATGACAGGAACTGCCTCTAGACCAGTCATCTTCTGAACTTCCTCTGTCAAGGTGCCGATGATGGTGGCTGGGGCTGTCATCTCGCCAAACTGCGAGCGTTTCAAGTCGAGGCTTTCTACGAGTTCTTCGTCGAGTTCTCCCGTCTTGGGATTGAGAATCTGCGAGGTGGAAGCCACGGTGTATTCGCAGATGGCTCTGCCTGTGAGCATATAGCTCAGTGCGTCAGGGATGAAGAGTATCTTCTCGGCGTTCTCCAAGGCCACGTTGCCAGTCTGGCGCATGGTGTATATCTGGAAGAGGGAGTTGAAGTTCATGAACTGGATGCCCGTCTTCTCATAAACCTTCTCCTTGCTCATCTTCTCGTCGAAGTATTTCTCCATCATGCCGAAAGTATGAGGATCTCTGTAAGCCAATGGGTTGCCAAGAATACTGCCATTCTTGTCGACATAGACAAAGTCGCAACCCCAAGTGTCGATGCCGATGCTTTCGATGTGGATGCCACGCTCTGCTATGAGCTTCAAGCCTTGGATAATTTCGAAGTAGAGGGCGTAGATATCCCAGTAGAAATGGTTGCCAGTCTCGATGAGGCGGTTGTCGAAACGAGTGAGTTCCTCGGTCTCGAACTTGCCTTCGGATAGACTTCCGATGATGGTTCTTCCGCTAGTGGCTCCTAAGTCTACTGCAAAGAAGTATTTTTTTTGATTCATGATGATTAAAGTTGTTAAGTTGTTGTATTGTTTTGGTTGCAAAGGTACTAGTATCTTGTGTTACGGAACAAGAGAAAATGATATTCGTGCATTGTTTTTTGGCTTAGGCTATAAAATAAAAAACAGTGAGCAGAAATGCCCACTGTTATCTAGTCATGTTTCTGAAGTCGGATGGTTTCATTCCTGTCTGGTTCTTAAACTTAGATGAAAAATAGTCAGGCGACTCGAAGTTGAGACGGTAGGCTATTTCCTTGATGCTCTCGTCGGTAGTGGATAGCAGTTCCTTCGCCCTTTGCAGCTTGAGGGTTTGCTGGTAAAGGGCTGGCGCAAATCCAGTGTGCTCCTTGAAAAGCTTTCGGAATGAAGAGTAGCTGATGCCAAGTTCCTGGGCAATCTCTTGGATGGTTAGTTCGCTTTCAAGGGATTCTCGGATGCGGAGACGTGCCTTGTTTACCATGTCCACATGCTTGGAGTCTTTGCTCAGAATGATGTTGCGTTCCAGAGAGTACATCTTTCCTATCAAGTGGTTGACAATGCCCGCTAGTGTTTGCTGCGAGAAGGCTGCCTCCTCTTGTGCCGTCTTGTAGGCCTCTTCGTAGAGATTGATGATTTCGTTGCTGAAGCCTACGTGGTAGATTGGTTTCTCTGGCGAGAGAAAGCCTGCCTTCACGCGGTCGTCGATGTTCTTTCCCTTGAAGCCTATCCAGTAGCTTTTCCATCCTTTGGTGCTTATGGGATGATAGCTATGCCATTCGCCCGGGAACAATAGGAAGATGTCGCCAGCCTTGATTCTGGCTTCTTTTACATGCGCTGAAGAGAAGATGCCTTCGCCTTCTGGCTGGTATAATAACTGGTATTCGTCGAGCGTTCTGCCTTTATGGATGTCGAAGTAGTAGCCGTCGGCATGCCCCTTGGTTGGGTAGGGGTCGCCGGGTGCTATTTCTTCCCGCCCAATGGTGCTGATGGTGAGCCCCCATTCTGCATCTCTTTCTGTCGCTAATAGGTATTTGCTAGTTTGCATGAATATATTTTTGGTGTTTGCTTAAATTTTTGCAAAAATAAGCATTTTTTTTCACTATACCTTATTATATGTATAAAAAGAGCTTAATTTTGTATAAAAATAACAGAAAAACGGAAAATTGAACGATTTTCCTAATACTTGTACTATTATAGTAGGTATAAGAAAATATAAAATAATAATTTCGCAGCGGAAATCTACCAGCAATGGTTATAAATCTAAAAACAAAATAATAATGAACAACAAGCTATTTATGAAAAGTTCAGCTTTGCCAACAGCTTTGTTCTGTACGGCATTGATGCTTGCTCCATTGGCTGGTGCAAGTATGGCTAAGGCAAATACGACAGTTGCTCAGCAGGCGGGTGCCATCAAGGGTACCGTCGTCGACAGCAATGGCGAGCCTGTTATCGGAGCGAGTGTCGTTATCGTTGGGCAGAATGCTACCCAGGGTACTGTTACCGACTTTGATGGTAACTTTGCTCTTAACGTAAAACCAGGCACGAAACTAAAAGTCAGTTACATTGGTATGGTTGCACAGACCGTAGTGGCCAAGAATGGTATGAAGATAACCATGAATGACGAGGCTACCTCTCTGAACGCTGTCGAGGTAGTGGCTTATGGTGTGCAGAAGAAGGTGACTGTTACCGGTGCGCTCTCTAGCGTGAAGAGCGAGGACTTGGTGCGTACACCTGTGGGGGATGTAAGTAATGTGTTGGGAGGTCAGCTCTCTGGTGTCACCACCGTGCAATATTCTGGTGAGCCAGGTTCGGATGCGGCAAGCGTATTCGTTCGTGGTAAGGCTTCTTTTAATGGTGCCGACCCATTGGTACAGGTCGATGGCGTGGAGCGAAGCATGAATGATGTAGACCCAGAGGAAATCGAGAGCATCACCGTGTTGAAGGATGCTTCTGCCACAGCCGTGTTCGGTGTGCGTGGTGCCAATGGTGTCATCTTGATTACCACCAAGCGTGGTCAAGAAGGTAAAACCAAGATTTCGGGCTCAACCTCTTGGGGTATCTTGACCCCTACCAAGATGGTGGAGCAAGCTAACAGCTATGAGTATGCTACTTTCCATAACCAGATGCGTTTGAACTCGCATGATAAGAATGGTAATCCTTTGGTTCCTCAGTTCTCTGATGCCGTAGTGCAGAAGTTCAAGGATGGAAGCGACCCTCTTCGTTTTCCTAGCACATTGTGGGCAGATTATATCATGAAAGATGCCACGATGCAGAGCAAGCACAATCTGAATATCAGTGGTGGTACCAAGACTGCTCGTTACTTTATTAACGTCGGTTATTACACACAGGGCGGTCTCTTCAAGGAGTTTGGTCAGAGCTATGACTTCGGTTATCAATATAATAGCTTCAACTATCGTGCCAACCTCGACTTGGATGTCACCAAGACGACAACCATCTCATTCAACTTGGCTGGTAAGGTGGACAATGCCAATAAGCCTTATTCTGGTCAGGGTTCCTCTGGTTTGATTCGTGAAGCTTATGAGGCGACTCCTTTCTCTAGCCCAGGTATTGTCGATGGTCGTTTTGTAGCCACTGAGACCCAGTATGAGGATTGCGGTACCGACCAACTTCCATTTGTCGGTGGCAGTGGTATTACCTATTTTGGTAACAATACAACGAATGGTGGTTTTATGAAGACAACTAACAATAAGTTGAACTTCGACCTCCAGTTGACCCAGAAGCTCGACTTCATCACCAAGGGACTCTTGTTTAAGACCAAGGCCTCCTATAATGGTACATACGCAATCTATAAGAACGCATACGCCAAGAAAGCTACTTATACCCCTGTGCTTCAGGAGGATGGTAGCTATAAATATAAGAAGTATGGCAACGAGGAACAGTTGAAGTATGATGCAGAGAAAACGGGCAGAAGCCGTTATTGGTATTTCGAGGCTGCGCTCAACTATAACCGCTCTTTCGGCTTGCATAATGTGGGTGCTATCTTGTTGTACAACCAGGATAGTGACTATTATCCTACTACTTATACCAATGTGCCTCACCGTCAGGTAGGTTTGGTAGGTCGTGTCACATACGACTGGAACAATCGCTATATGGCAGAGTTCAATATCGGCTACAATGGTTCGGAGAATTTCGCCAAAGGTAAGCGCTATGGTACTTTCCCTGCTATGTCTGTAGGATGGGTAGCAAGTGACGAGCCTTTCTTCAAGCCTCTTACCAAGGTGGTGAGTTTCTTGAAACTTCGTGCCAGCTATGGTTTGGTGGGTAATGCCAATCTGAAGGGTAATCGCTTCCTGTATACGCCAGACCCTTATGCCATCAATAACAGCGGCGTTGCCACTCGTGATGGATATGGTTATATCTTTGGTGTCAACAACACCACCGTTTGGAAGGGTGCTTACGAACTGGCTCGCCATAATGCGGACATCACTTGGGAGCATGCCTACAAGCAGGACTATGGCTTTGATATCAATTTCTTGCAGGATAAGCTTCGTGGTACATTTGATTACTACTATGAGCACCGCACCGACATCATGATGATTGACTACAATGTGCCAACAACCATTGGCTACAACATGCCTTACACCAATGATGGTGAGGTGAACAGTTGGGGTTGGGAGGCTTCCTTGAAGTGGCAAGACAAAATAGGCAAGAACTTCCGCTATTGGGCAGGAGTGAATCTCTCTTACAACCAGAATGAGTTGATTGAGAATGGTGACGCTCTTCAGCCTAACGCTTATCAGATGGCTAAGGGACACCGCTTGGGAGCTCGCAGCCAATATCAGTTCTGGCGTTACTACGACGAGCAGACTCCTGCGCTCTACGAGAAGACTTTCGGCGAGCCATTCCCTACCCAGTTGGTGGATAATATCCAACCTGGTGATGCCGTGTATGTAGACTTGAACCATGATGGCAAGATAGACCAAAACGATATGACCCGTGAGCTGGGATATACGGATGATCCTGAGTATATGATGGGTATTAATTTGGGCTTTAGCTATAAGGGATTGAGCCTGAACACCCAGTGGACTGCAGCTTGGAATGTAAGCCGTATGTTGGATGGTGTGTTCCGTATGCCATTCTATAACAAGACTAGCCATGAGCAGGGTGGTTTGTTGAAGTATGTTGTAGAGAATTCATGGTCTGCCGACAATCCTTCTCAGAGTGCAAAGTATCCACGTGCTTCTTGGGATGCCTGGGATAACAACTATGCAACCTCTACTCTCTACGAGAAGGATGCGAAGTACTTGCGCTTGAAGACCTTGCAGATTTCATACGATTTCCATGCACCTTTCATGAAGCGCATGGGCATGAACCAGTTGCAGTTGGCTTTGAGCGGCTACAACCTCTTGACCTTCACCCCATACATCTGGGGCGATCCTGAGGCACGTGCCACCTCTTCGCCATCTTATCCTTTGCAGCGTACCTATATGGTATCCCTGAAGGTGGGCTTCTAAATATATACACATTATTATATATATAAATAGTAAATACAATGAAACTTAACAATATATTCAGAGGAATCGTTATTGCAACGGTCGTCGGCTCTGCCATGACTGGTTGTACCGAGCAAATCAAGTTTGGTGATTCCTTCATTGATAAGACTCCTGGTGGCGATGTTACCATTGATACAATCTTCAATAGTGCAGAGTACACCCAGCAGTTTTTGACCAGTATCTATAAGAACCAGTACTATGGTCTTCCTTTCAAGGCAGGCGATGGCAACTCTCATAGTTATTTCAGTGGTCAGATAGAGGCGATGTCTGACTGTTGGCACAATCCAACCACGTCGGTTGCTATTTTCAACCTTGTATACAATGACATGATGACCGCAGCCAGTTCGAATGCCATCTATGGATTCGAGAAGGAGAACATCTGGCAGATGGTTCATGCTTGCTACCTCTTGATGGAGAACATCGACCGTGTGCCAGACATGGACGAGACTACCAAGAAGCAATATGTTGCCGAGGCGAAGTGCCTGATAGCTTCTTCTTACTTCAATCTGTTCCGTATGTATGGCGGTCTGCCTTTGGTTACCCACTCATACGATGTGAACGGTGATAAGTTGGATGCCCATCGTGCATCGGTGGAGAACACCGTGAAGTTCATCGTCAATCTTTATGACGAGGCTATCAACTCTGGTGCGCTGCCATTCTCTTATTCGGCTGATGATGCCACTACCTTGACTGGTCATTGGACCAAGGCTGCTGCTATGGCGATGAAGTGCCGTGTATTGCAGTTTGCCGCATCTCCACTCTTTAATGACGACCAGCCATACTACAGCGGTTCTTATTCCATGGAGGATGCTAGCCAGGATAGTTTGGTTTGGATGGGTGGCAAGAAGCCTGAGCTTTGGCAGGAGTGCAAGAAGGCTTGCGAGGCATTCTTGAACGAGAATGCCAACAATGGCAATCCTTACCATCTTGTGGAGCCAACAGCCAAGACCATGGATGCTTATCGTTTTGCTTACCGTTTCGCTTATATCAGCCAGGCTAGCCCTGAGGTTATCTTCGAGACTCGTGTCACCGATAACAACCACAACTCTAAGTATTGCTGGGCTGCACGTCAGTACATGCGCACCCTCGACCGTCAGGCTTATTGCCCTACCGAAGAGTTTGTTGAGATGTTCCCTTGGGCAGATGGTAAACCATTCAACTGGGAAGAGACAGAGAAGGAAGGCGAGCTCGACCATATTTTTATCAAGGGAGAACGTAAGGAAGGTGTACAGGCATTGCAAAATGTAGAGTATACTCGTGACCCTCGTCTTTACGAGACTGTCAGTGTAAACGGACAGCGTGACATTGTCAATGTCGGCGATGGTAAGTCTACTGGTCAGAATGTAGAGTTGTATGTGGGTGGTACCAATGCTGGTACAGGTCCAACCTCTGGCACGGGTGTGTTTGCCACAGGCTATTTCCACAATAAGTATATCGCCGATGGTATCACGGGTTCTGCTTATGAACGTGAGAAGCCACACTGGGTGGAGATGCGTCTCTCGGACCTTTATCTCATCTATGCCGAGGCTTTGCTTCAGGCAGATGGTAACAATGCCAAGGCATTGGAGTACATAGACAAGGTGCGTGCCCGTGTAGGTTTGAAGGGATTGGCAGAGTGCAATCCTACGGAGAATCTCACCACCAATAAAGACAACCTCTTGGAGGAATTGCTTCGTGAGCGTGCTTGCGAGTTGGGCTTCGAGAACACTCGCTTCTTCGACATGAAGCGTTATAAGAGAGCCGACTTGTTCAGCCGTACCTTGCATCGATTGGTCATCCACCGCATGGTGAAGGATGATGCTACGGGTGCGTGGAAGGAATCTACCAACAAGTGGTACAATGGTGATAGAACAGCCAAGGGGCTTACCAAGGACAATGATGCATGGTATGAGCCTTCTCACTTCGAGTATGAGCGTTTGCCTATTGCCACTGGTGCACGTGCATGGTGGAATGGTTTCGATGTGAAGTGGTACTTGTTCCCATTCCCACAGGCCGAGGTCATCAAGGGGTATCTCGTGCAGAACCCAGGTTGGTAATGCTACCATCTGTGTAGGTAATTGTTACTTGATTAAAGGTTACAAATTAAAAAAGTAAATTCGATGAAAACAAATAAGAACGCTGTACTCATGGCAATGGCTCTCATGGGCTTGCCTGCGGCAGCACAAGTCAAAATAGACTCCATCACTCCTAATAGATATGCTTCTCAGAGCATAGATGTGGGGGCGAATGTGAACTTCTCTCGCGAGCAGTCTACCTCTGCGGTATCTGTCATCACCAGCGAGAGCACCAATAAGCGTAGCGCCAAGAACATTGGCAATTCTATCTTGGGTCAAGGCTCTGGTCTCATCTCCTTGCAGAACTCAGGCAACTACGCTGGCATCAACCCTACGTTCTACATCCGTGGCTTGCAGAGCCTGGATGGCAATACGCCTCTCTTCGTGGTGGATGGCATCGAGCGCGACATCCAGTACATCTCTGCCGAGGAGGTGGAGAGCGTATCTGTGTTGAAGGATGCCGCAGCCACAGCCCTCTATGGCTACAAGGGTGCCAATGGAGTGGTATTGATTACCACCAAGCGTGGTAAGTTCAACTCCAAGGAAATCAAGATTAATCTTGACCATGCCATCAACTTCATGGCACACAAACCTAAGTTTGTGAATTCACAGACTTATGCCAAGGCAATGAACGAGGCATACGCCAACGACGGCTTGGCTCCTCGCTACTCCCAGGAGGAGGTTGATGCCTTCGGCAATGGTAAGTATCCTTACCTTTATCCTAACGTGAACTGGGTGGACGAGACCTTCCGCAACCATAGCGTTACCAACTTGCTCAATGCTTCCTTCACAGGTGGTGGCGAGAAGTTCAAGTACTATGCCTTGCTCGACTTGCAGTATGACAATGGTTTCGTGAAGAATCCTAATTATCATGATGGATATTCCACCAATAATAAGTATGTGAAGGGCAACCTCCGCATGAACATGGATATGATTCTCTCCCAAAACACCACCATGAAGGTGAACTTGCTGGGTGTGCTCGCCGAGTCGAATGCCCCTGGCAACACCGCCAAGTTGTGGGATATGGTCTATGGCTTGCCTTCCGCAGCCTTTGCCGTGAGAGGCGAGGATGGTACATGGGGTGGCAACTCTACATGGGACGGTACGGTAAACCCTGTGGCTCAGTCTATGGATGCAGGTTATAGCCGCAACCACAACCGTGGTATCTATACCGACTTGACTTTGCGTCAGGAATTACCTGCCGTGTTGAAGGGCTTGGCTATCCAGGGTCGTATTGCCTACGACCATTTCTCCAATATCTATGAGGACTATAGCAAGACATACGTTTATGGAAGTCCTACCGTAGCCGACTGGTTGGATGGCGAGCCACAGCTTGGCAAGGCTTTCACTGGTGGTACGGAGAGCGACCTAGGCGCTTCCATCTCTACCAATAGCTTCACCCGCCGCTTCCACTTGGATGCGAGCGCAGACTATCAGAACACTTTTGGTGCGCACAGCATCTACAGTCAGTTGAAGTACGACTATGAGTTCAGCGATGAGTTTGCGGTTAACAGTACGCTCTATCGCCAGAACATCACTTGGTACAACCATTATGGCTTGCTGGATCGCTACTTCCTCGACTTTGCCCTTGTAGAGTCTGGTTCCAACCGCTTGGCACCTGGCAGCAAGTGGGCTTTGTCGCCTACGGTATCTGCCGCTTGGGTTCTCTCCAAGGAGAATATCCTGAAGAATGCCAGCTGGGTAGACTTCCTCAAGCTTCGTGCCTCATACGGCATCATTCAGACCGACATCCTGCCAGAGAGCGGATGGATGTACTATATGCAGCAGTATCAGACCACGGGTGGTACCTACCCATTCAATAGTGGTTTCCAGAGCGACTTCGGTCGTACCTATCTCGACCGTATGGCAACGACAGGCTTGACTCATGAGAAGGCAGCCAAGTTTAATGCGGGTATTGATGCTACCTTGTTCGGTGGCTTGGACTTCAGCTTCGACGGCTTCTATCAGCGTCGTTCCAACATCTGGGTATCTACCGCAGGTAAGTATTCTTCAGAGATTGGTGTCGATGCACCTTACGAGGGTGATGGTATCGTTGACAGCTGGGGCTGGGAGGCTAGCCTCGACTACAACAAGCAGATGGGCGACTGGAAGTTCAACATCGGTGGCAACTTCGACTACTATCGCAGCCAAATCAAGGAGCAGGACGAGGCTCCTGTGCTTTACGACAACTTGCGTACCACAGGTCATCGTGTAAGTCAGCTCTATGGCTACAAGGCTATCGGCTTCTTCAAGGACCAGGCAGACATCGATGCTTCCAAGCCACAGCTCTTGGGCAGCACTCCTCGCCCAGGCGACATCAAGTATGAGGATGTAAATGGCGATGGCAAGATCGACAGCAATGATAAGACAGCCATCGGTTACTCTACCGTAGCTCCAGAAATCTACTACAACATCCATCTCGGAGTGGAGTGGAAGGGACTAGGCTTGGATGCCATGTTCCAAGGCACAGGTCGCTATAGTGGCGTGCTCACCACCAAGAGTATGTACAAGCCATTGGTGGATAACACTACCATCTCTCAGTACTATTACGACAACCGTTGGACTCCAGAGACCGCAGGGACAGCTAAGTTCCCAGCCTTGAGTTCCACCAGCAATGCCAACAACTACAACACGAACACCCTCTGGATGTTCGACCGCTCATTCTTCAAGCTTCGCAACATCGAGGTTTACTACAACTTCCCTAAGGCGTTGCTCGCCAAGACCAAGGCGTTGAATGCAGCCAAGGTATATGTACGTGGTGTGGATTTGTTTAGCTTCGACCATTTGGATGAGTCTGATCCAGAGGTGTTTGGCGCAACCAATCCATTGAACCGCAGTATTGTGGCAGGTTTGTCAGTAACATTCTAATCATCTTAAAAGAAGAGTAAAAATGAAAACAAATAATATCATATATGGTGGTTTGATGGGGCTCTTGGCTTTGTCTTCTTGCAGCGACAAGATGGACTACAACGAGACCGTGGTCAAGGACAAGGACTATGTGATTCAGACCTTTGAGAAGGTGGGTGGTTTTATGACCGACATCTATCAGTATGCTGACTACGACTATGGTCAGAACTTCGGCGGAGGCATGCTTGCCTCTGCCACCGACGAGAGTGTATACTCCGTTACGGGTACCAGCATCGAGACATTCTACAATGGCGCTTGGAGCCCATCCAATGCCAATGGCGCTCTTTGGAGCAACATGTACAAGGGCATCAAGACTTGCAATGTCGTGTTGAAGGACTTCCAGGACTTGAAGTTCGATGACTTCGAGCTGAATGCCGACTATCAGCAGCAGATGTATCGCTACGAGAACTATAAGTGGGAGGCTCGTTTCTGGCGTGCTTACTTCTACTTCAACTTGGTTCGTCAGTATGGTGGCGTGCCAATCATCGACCCAGAGATGGCTGCCGCAGATGTAAACAACCAGCCACGCAAGACATCGGATGAGGTGTTCCAGTTTATCTTCGATGAGTGCGATGCCGTAAAGGATAACATCATCAAGGATTATTCCGACCTGGGAAGCATGGCATTGAGTACTGCGGAGGATGGACGTGCCAACAACTTGACAGTCCTAGCCTTGAAGGCACGTGCCGCTCTCTATTGGGCGAGCCCTCTCTTCAATCCTTCTGGCGACAAGGAGCGTTACCACAAGGCAGCTCTCTATACCAAGGATTTGCTCGATGCTTGCAAGGCAAGGGGCATGAAGTTGGCAGCTAATTATGCAGACCTCTGGTCTACCACCAACTACAAGGATGCCGACAAGAAATGCGAGATTATCTTCGGGCGTCGTATCTACGGCACCAAGATTTCCTCTACCGACCCATCCGACAACATGGTGGAGAGCTACAACTATCCTTTCGGTATCAATAAGTCAAAGGCTAATTATTCTGCCTCTGGCATCAACTGTCCTTCTCAGAACATGGTGGATGCCTATGAGATGAAGGCTAACGGTAAGGGCATTCATGAGGCAGGCAGTGGCTACGATGAACAGAACCCATACGCAGGTCGTGACCCTCGCTTCGAGTTGACCATAGCCAAGAACGGCGATGTATGGCCTACGGCTACCAACTACAAGAAGGCTGCCCTCCAGACCTATTATGGAGGTGTGAACGCTGAGCCTCTTGTGGGTGCCACACCTACAGGCTACTACTTGAAGAAGTTGCTCCATGGCGACATCGACTTGACTTCCAGCACCAAGAAGCAAGGCGACTATCATACTTGGGTAACCTATCGCTTGGGTGAGTTCTACCTCAACTATGCAGAGGCTGTCTTCAAGTACTTGGGTAGTGCCACAGCCACTAGCGCCGACCTTCCTATGTCTGCCGACCAGGCTGTAGATATGACTCGCCAGCGTGCGGGCATGCCAGACTTCCCAACTACTCTCAGCAATGATGAATGGTGGAGCAAGTATCAGAACGAGCGCATGGTGGAGTTGGCTTTCGAGGGTCATCGCTTCTGGGATGTTCGCCGTTGGAAAGAGGCTGACAAGTTCTTCAAGAACATCCAGGAGATGAAGATTACCAAGAATGCTGACGGCTCATTCACTTACAATCGTGAGACCGTGCAGCGTCAGTGGGACGACAAGATGTATTTCTTCCCAATCCCTACCGATGTGATGCAGAAGCATGAGCAGTATGGATTGAAGTGGGAACAGAATCCTGGTTGGGAGTAAGCAAATCTCATAGTATGTTATGTCATCATAACATGATATAGCATATAGGAAAAATAGAAAAGGCAAATGCTGTGGGGTAATCCCTCGGCATTTGCCTTTCTTGTTTTTTGTTTTTACTCTTAGGAGAAGTCTATATTCAGCGACGTTGAACTTATATTCAACGTCGCTGAACGTAGGTTCAACGTTGCTGAATCTGTGTTCAACGTCGTTGAATATAGATTTCTTCTAGGAGAAAATACTTTTATTTCTAGGTCTGGTAACATTTTCTTATCAATGAGAAGACAAAGCTATATCTTCTCGATGCCTTCAAACCCTTCGGCATGCACGCACTTCATGTTCTTCTCCAACTGTCCTGTGGAGCTGGCACCCACCAATACGCTGGTTACTCCCTTTTGGTGGAGAATCCATGCCAATGCCATCTCTGCCAAGGTCTCGCCCCTGGAAGTGGCGACATCATTGAGGTGATGAAGCTTGTCTAGAAGCTCTGGCGTTAGGGCAGAATGTTTCAGGAAATGCTCCTTTGCCATGCGGCTGTCTGATGGGATGCCGTTGAGGTAGCGGTCGGTGAGCAGACCTTGCGCTAGTGGCGAGAAGGAGATGAAGCCGATGCCATGCTCGGCGCAGTAGTCGAGGATGCCTTCCTCTTGTGGCGCACGGTCCAGGAGGTTGAGCCTGCCCTGGTAGATGAGCAATGGCACGTCACGCTCACGTAGGTACTGGTCGGCAAACTTGAGGGCTTCCAGTGGCCAACGGCTGATGCCAAGGTAGAGCGCCTTGCCCGAGCGAACGATGTCTACCATCGCCTGGAGTGTTTCCTCCAGTGGCGTGTTGGGGTCGTAGCGATGGCTGTAGAAGAGGTCTACGTAGTCGAGACGCATGCGCTTGAGGCTCTGGTCGAGGCTCGCCATCAAGTATTTGCGAGACCCCCAGTTTCCGTAGGGACCTTCCCACATGTCGTATCCCGCCTTGGTGGAGATGAAGAGTTCGTCTCGGTAAGTGTGGAAGTCATCTTCCATCAATCTGCCCATGGTCTCCTCGGCGCTGCCGTAAGGAGGACCGTAGTTGTTGGCTAGGTCGAAGTGGGTGATGCCATGGTCGAAGGCATAGTGGGTGATGGCACGGCTGCGCTCGTAAGGGTCTACGCCCCCGAAGTTGTGCCAGAACCCTAGGCTGATCTTAGGCAAGAGAATGCCGCTCTTGCCGCATCTCTTGTAGAGTGCCTCGCTGTCAGCGTAGCGTTGGGCACTGGCTAAATAACGTTCTTTTAAGTCCATACTATTATCTGTTAGAATATTGTTTTGCTTGTTCATTGATACGGCCGAGCATGGCTATTTGCCATACTTGCTAGGTGCCACTCCAAACTTATTCTTGAAGCACTTGTAGAAGTAGGTGGCATCTGAGAAGCCAACCTTGTCGCTTATCTCGCTAACTGTGTATTCTCCCTCCAGAAGCATCTGGGCGGCGATGCGCAGGCGTTCGTTCTGGATATACATGTTTGGCGATACGCCCATGATGGTCTTGGTGCGGTTGTACACCGTGGTGCGCCCCAGGTTGAGCAGCTCGGCGAGTCGGTCTACATTGAAGGTGTTGTCGCTGATGTGCTGGGCAACGATGGCTTCCACCTTGTCCTTGAACTTCTTGTCGAGCGTAGACATCAGCAGGGCTGGCTCTGTCTTGTCGAGCTTCTTCACAGGCTTGAGTCCTGTTTCGGCTTCGCTCTTGTCTGGCTTCTCCTCGCTGCCTTCTGGCTTTGCGGCTTTCTTGTTCTTCAGGTCCATGGCTACGAATTGCAGGGCACGGGCTATGAGCAACTTGAAGTTGCATGGCTTCACCATGTAGTCGTCTACGAACGACTTGTAGGCTTTCAATATGTGGTTGGCATCGTCGAAGGCGGTGAGCATGATGACTGGGATGTCCTGTGTCTCAGGGTCGGCTTTCAGGTTGCTCACGATCTCATAGCCGCTCATCTCTGGCAGCATGATGTCGCTGATGAGGAGGGCTGGCTTCACCTTCTTGATGTTGTCGAATCCTGTCTTTCCGTTCATGAATCCCACGACCTTGAAGTAGACCGAAAGCTCCGACTTGATTTGTTCCATCATGTCTGGGTCGTCTTCTATCACCATCACGGTGATGTCGTTGATGGCTTGGGGTGACATTTCCCTGACAAGGGTATCCACCTCGTCTTTGTCGATGCTGTTAGGCTCGATGGCAGATACCTCAGCGAAGTCTTCTGCAGCATATTCCTTTTCGTCGATAGGGAGGACGAGTGTGAAGAGGCTTCCTCCCAGGTCGGTGGAACGCTTGTATTCCAGCGAACCGTGGTGGAGCGTGGTCATTTCCTTGGCAGTGTATAGGCCGATGCCCATGCCGCCCTTTGATACATAGCCGTGCATGAAAGGCTTGAAGAGGTCTTGCTCTCTTTCGGGCTTGATGCCTGGCCCGTTGTCTTCTACGCTCAGGCTCATCGTCTCTTCTGCGAGGGTGAGCTTCACCTGGATGATGCCCCTGTCTGGAGTATATTTCACGGCGTTGCTCAACAGGTTGTACACGATGCTTTCCACCTTGCTGTGGTCGAAGTACATCTTGTGGCTGTTGGTGGATGGAGTCAAAGACATGTTGATGTCTTTCTGTGCGGCTACCTGTCGGATGTCGTTGTAGATGTTGCGCACGAAGGATATGATGTCGCCCTCCTCGAGCGACAACTTGAGGTTGCCGGTGTTAGCCTTTCTGAACTCCATCAGTTGGTTGATGAGTCGCTGCAGGCGCTTGGTGCCTCGGGTAAGCGTGAGCAGCGTGTTCTTGTTGAGATAGCCCTCTTTCTTGTCGTTTATCTTTTCCACGGCGCTCTGGATGATGGCGAGCGGGGTGCGGAACTCATGCGAGATATGGGTGAAGAACTCCACTCGGAAGTCGGACATTTGCTTCTCCAGTTCTATCTGTTGGTTCAGTTCGAAGTTTCTGCGCCAGAAACGGTAAAAGAGACCGCAGGCTCCGCCGATGACGAGTAGGTAGACCATCCAAGCCCACCAGGTGTTGTACCATGGTTGGCGGATAGTGATGTGCAGCAAGGTCTCCTTGCTCCAGGTGTTGCTGCCTATTCTTGTGCGGATGTGCAGGGTGTAGCTGCCTGGGTTGAGGTCGCTGAACTCGGCATGGTTGATGCTGGTCATTGGTCGCCAGGTCTTGTCGATGCCCTCCATGTAGTATTGGTACATGGCGTTCTGGATATGGGGATAGTCGAAGTTGGAGAAATAGATACTGAGCGAGTTCTTGTCGCTAGGCAGGCTGATTTCCCTGGTGTAGCTCAGGGCTTCCGTGAGCTTCTGGTCGTTCTCTTCGGCGTAGACGGATATGCCGTTGATGAGGAGGCCGGTGATGGCAACCTTCATGTTGGGGAGGGACTTCCTGTTGCCTGGGTTCGGCGTGATGAATACCATGCCATCGGCTACGCCGAACGCCAAGCGTCCATCGGCTAGTCTGACAGCGCAATTCTCCGTAAAGTTGTTGCTGAAGATGTTGTCTCCTATCTGGAAGGAGCGTATGTCCTTGGTTCGGGTGTTCAGGCAGGAGAGACCTTCTTCCGTGCCAATCCAGATGTTGCCATACAGGTCTTCCGCCAGAGAGCGCACGTTGTTGTCGGTGAGTCCCTTGGCGGTGTCGAACAGCTCGTAGCTCAGTTGCTTCGTCTTATCAGAGTAGGTGCATCTAAGCACGCCTTTGGTCGTGGCAAACCATAGGCTTCCATCGTGCGATTCGATGCCGCAGTCTATTTCGCTGGCAGGCAACTTGCCGTTCTCGTCGCTGAATCTCTGGAAGGATGAGGCGGTGATCTGTTTTGACAGAGTGTTGACCATGATGATGCCATTGTTGGTGCAGAGCCATAGCCTGCCCTTCTTGTCGAGCCACAGGTCGTGGATTTGCGACTCCTTGTTGTCGGTCAGGAACTGCTCGAACCGATGTGGCTTGTTGTCAGGATTGGCTTGGGTGAGGAGCAAGCCATTGCCCCAGGTGGCAAGCCAGGCTCTTCCCCTCTTGTCGAAGACGGTGCCGTAGAAGTTGGCACTTGGCGCATAATGTTCCTTCTCGTACTTGGAGTATCTCACGCCGTCGATGTAGATGCCGTCGCCCTTGGTTGCGATCCATTTCTTGCCCAGAGGGTCTATGGCATAGTCGTACACGCAGGCAGATGTCTGCATCTCTTCCTTGAATTGTTTCTTCTTGATGTCATAGAGATAGGTCTTGTTGGCTCTGGTGCTCACGGTTAGGTAGCCGTTGCCCAGGTCGCTGATGTGGCGCACGTAGTTACTCCACTCCATGTCGTTGGGCTCCACTTTTATATGCTCGTCGTTTAGCTCCTTGATTTCTCGGCAGCGGTAAACGCCGTCGCCTGTTCCTATCCAGATGCACCCGCTGTGGTCGATGTATATGTTGAGCAGGAAGTTGGAGTGGAACAGTGGGTTTGGGGCGGTGGCAGTGAAGTGCTGTAGTTCGTCTTTGGGGGTGTCATAGACAAAGAGCCCATTGCCGTAGGAGGCTATGTACAACTTGCCCTCTGCATTCTCCGCTGCCACGAAGTTCTTGTCCCTGGCATTGATGTATGCCTTGTTGTCCAATAGGTGGAACTTCTTGAAGAGCTTGCCTTTCTTGCTGAATACGTAGGCATTTCCCTCCTTGTCATATAGGAAGTGGTACGACTTGAGAAAGCTCTTTTCCATGGCATTTGGTATCTGTATGGCTGGCTTGTGGAAGATGCCCGTCTTGAGGTTCATGGCAAAGGTCTCTTGCTGGGTGAAGATGTACCATTCGCCCTGCCAGAAGAAGGAGGCGCGCGACTTGCCCACAAAGCCTACCATCGATGGAAGGTGAGCCGTCTTGGTGAGCTTCCCCTGGTTGTTGTATAGGTAGGCGTTGCCCTTGTCGGTTAATACGGCGATGGTAGCGCCATCGGTGGTGAGGGTGATGATGTGCTGGTTCTTTAGCATGAGGTGGCTCTTGTGGTCGGGGGTGATGAGGTTGAGCCCCTTGTCGGATGCGATCCATACGTTTTGCTTGGCATCCTCTACCATGGCGAGTTGATGGGAACCGATGAGCTTCCCGTTCTTGGTCGTATAGTCGATGGCGTGGAACTTGCCGTCGTTGTATGTCAGGTATTTGGCACCAAACTCGGCGGAGTAGAGCCACATGCCGTTGGCGCTCTTGAACTTGTTCTTCAGGAGCGAGGTGTTCTCTTTGTCGAAATAGTCGGCGAAATGGGCTTTCGTCAGGTCAAAGCAGCAAAGGATGCTGGAGGGACTGTATCCCCAGATAAGTCCATGCTTGTCGTCGGTGGTGAGTTGGGCGATGGAACTGTTGTTCTTTTGTATGTTGTTCTCGCTCAGCTTGGTGAAGTTGATAAACTGGTAGCCGTCATATCGGCTCATGCCATTGGCGGTGGCGAGCCAGATGAACCCATCTCGGTCTTGCTGTATGTCGTTGATGGTGTTGCACGACAAGCCGTCCTTGGCGGAGAGTCTCTTTCCGTCAAGTTTGGTGCTGCCGCTCGTTGGGCATGGGTGCATCCACAAGCAGGTGATGGCTACTATATATAATAAGGTGTAGAATGTCTTTTTGTCTATTGTCTTCATCATATAGGTTTTTTATTTCTTTTGCAAAATTACGACAAATAATTAAGAACGCCAAATGAATTTGCCTATAATATTTTGATAATTCAAATAAAAGTTGTAGTTTTGCAATTAAATTAAAAAAGTTAGTGGCTATGGAGCGGAATGTAAAGGAATTACCATACGGTGTGCAGGATTTCCTCACCATCGTAGAGCAAAACATATACTATGTGGATAAGACGATGTATATCCCAAAGTTGGAGAAGGAGGCTCGCAACCTCTTCTTCATCCGACCTCGCCGTTTTG
>CAVKXW010000010.1:0-40524 GCA_963660215.1 Bacteroidaceae bacterium
CTATCATGTCGCTTTCGCCCTCTACGAGCGACTGGAGCTGAGGGAGGAGAGTGGCGTACCGTTCCTCCTTGCTATTGCCTTTGATGATAAGATGTTCTGCCATAATTATTTGTTATTCCACCGCAAATTTACGCTTTTTCTTTCTAATCGCCAAATATTTATGGGCGAAAGTAACGCATTGTCGGATTTTATTTGTATTTTTGCAGCATCGTGCATCGTTGTTCAGAGAGGTGGACGAGGAAGCGTCATATAAAAACTAACTAATTTTATATAGCTATGAGAGTGATTTATTTAATGAAGAGAACGAGAAGAGTGTTGTTGGCACTGCTGCTTGTTTTGGCTGCGGTAAGCGTGAGTGCGCAGGAGGGAACTTGGAAGGGTGAACTCAATGTGCAAGGCATCAAGTTGCCATTGGTCTTTCATTTCGAGGCTAACGGTTGTACGATGGATTCCCCTTCTCAGGGAGTCAAGGGCATCAAGGCAGAGAAAACCGTTGCTGGCGAGAACGAAGTAAAGGTGACAGTTGCAGCCATCGGAGCGACCTATGAAGGCAAGCTTTGTGGCGATAGCATTTGTGGTACGTTCAAGCAGAATGGGATGAGCTTGCCTCTTACGCTCGTGCCTGGTGCGATGGAAATGAAGCGACCACAGACTCCTCTGCCTCCATTCCCATACCAAGAGGAAAATGTGAGCTTCGCCAATGGCAAGTTTACATTCAATGGCACGCTCACCTTACCTCAGAACTATACGAAGAAAACACCAGTAGTGCTTTTGGTGACGGGCAGCGGACAGCAGAATCGTGATGAGGAAATCTTCGACCACAAGCCTTTTGCCGTTATCGCCGATGCCTTGGCTCGTCAGGGAATAGCATCTTTGCGCTATGATGACCGAGGGTTTGGCGATAAGACGGTCAACTTCACAGATTTTACTACGGATGATTTCAAGCAGGATGCCGAGGCTGGCATCAAGTTCTTGCGTACCCGATTCGGCAAGGTGGGCGTGTTGGGACATAGCGAGGGTGGTACCATCGCACTGATGCTTGCCGCCGAGCACAAGGCTGATTTTATCATTTCGCTTGCTGGTATGGCGGTTTCTGGAAAGGAAACCTTGCTCCAGCAGAATCGCCAAGGATTGGTTTCCGTCGGATTGCCTACGGAGATGGTGAACAGTTATTGTGCTGTTATTGAAAAAATCTTCACTTCTTTACAGGAAGGAAAGAAGTGGGAGGAAATCAAGCTGGATGATGTTCCTGCAGCCTTCAAACCTTTGATAGAAAAAGCAAAGGAGCAGTTGAGTACACCTTATATGTTGCATTTTCTCAAGTTGGATGTGAGCAAGCAACTGCCTCAAATCAAGTGCCCTGTCTTAGCATTGAATGGCAAGAAGGATATGCAGGTGGATTGTGAGTCGAATATCAAGGTTTTGGAAAATGGACTTAAAAGCCGCAAGCACGACATTTATGCGATGGATGACTTGAACCATCTCTTCCAACATTGCAAGACAGGCTCCATCGTGGAGTATCAGCAGATAGAGGAGACCATCTCTCCTGAAGTTTTGAAGATTATTACGACATGGATTCAGAAGACTTTATGATTCGCCCCGTAACGTTAGCCGATGCGGAGGCGATTACGGAGATTTATAACCATTACATCAAGGAGACGACCATCACTTTCGAGGTGGAGCCGATAACGGTGGGGGAGATGGCAAGTCGAATCAAGGAGATTTCCGCCCACTTCCCTTACTTCGTGTATGAGGAGAATGGGAGAATCCTCGGATATTGCTATGCCCATCTATGGAAGGAGAGGGCTGCTTACTCGAAGACGCTCGAAACGACGGTTTATCTCGACAAGAATGCGACTCATCGAGGCATCGGCAGCTTGATGGTAAGGCACTTGATAGGGCTTTGCCGTGAACAAGGATATCATGCCCTCATCGCTTGCATCACCGAGGGGAATGAGACAAGCGTGAGAATGCACGAAAGTTTAGGATTCAAGCAAGTTTCGGAGTTCAAGGAAGTGGGGCGGAAGTTTGGACAATGGCTTGGAGTTGTCGATTTGGAATACATCTTGTAATTAAATAAAGCTAAATAAACTGTAGAAAGTTTGGTGGTTTGATAATTATTGCTTAACTTCGCAAAATGGATAAGACGCTGGGGGCGCAGGTCTTATTATATATAAATATGTAGAATCTTTAAGAAAAAAACTATGGGCAAGCAAACGATAGATACTTATAAGTTGACGAGTATGGAGGAACCATCCGAGGAAATCCTCTCTCAGTTGATGAAGGAAGTGGCGGAAGAGGCCAAGCGCAAGGGCGAAGAGGCTAATCGGAAGTTCTTTGCAGGTATAGCTATGCAAATGAAAATGGAGATGCAAGATTGGAATAGGAGAAATGCTCTATGAATGAAGCTAAAGAACATAAGCCAGTCTTGATAGTTATCGCTGGACCTAATGGGTCTGGCAAAACATCTGTGACCTCAAAGCTTCTTCATCATGAATGGATGGAGGACGCTATCTATGTGAATCCTGACATCGTGGCGCAAGAGAAGTTTGGTGATTGGAACTCTCCTGAAGCTATCATGCAGTCGGTAAAGTATTGTGAAGAACTTCGTGAGCAATGTTTACGTGAAAAGCATAGTTTGATTTTCGAGACGGTATTATCTATAGAAGATAAGGTTGATTTCATTCGTCGTGCTCATAAGGCAGGTTTCTTTATTCGCTTATTCTTTGTTTGTACTCAAAATCCACAGATTAATGCGGCACGAATAGCAAAGCGAGTGATGGAGGGAGGACATGATGTACCTATAATGAAAATCATATCTCGTTATAAAAAGTCGATTATTAATTGCCGAAAAGCCGCACAATATGCCGACAAGACTTATCTGTATGATAACTCTATCGACAATCATGAGGTGACGGCTTTGTATCGAATGAACTTTGGCAAGCTTGCCAAGCAATATATCGAGGACTTGCCAGAGTGGGCAAAGTTGATAATGAACGAATAATTATTCCACGATGTGCTGTCCCACGACATATCCTGTAGTCCAAGCGGCTTGCAGATTGAATCCACCGGTGATGGCATCAATGTCGAGCACTTCGCCTGCAAAGAAGAGATGAGGGCAAACCTTGCTCTCCAAGGTATGCAAGTCGATGTTGCTGAGGCTGATTCCGCCACAGGTAACGAACTCTTCCTTGAATGCTCCCTTGCCGTTTGTCTGATACTGGTCGTTGGTAAGCGTCTCTATCAGGAGGTTGATGCCTTTCTTCCCTAGTTCAGCCCATTTCTTCTCAGCGGTAAAGCCCATCTTCTGGATGAGATAATTCCAGAGGCGAGAAGGGAGATTGTAAGGGCGAATGCTGGCAAGTTGCTTCTGTGGGTTGGTGGCGATGATGCCACGGATGTTCTCTTCCACCAGCGAGCGGTTGGACTCATGCACCCAGTTGATGGCAATCCTTACTTGATAGTTGTTCTCATGCAGATGACGAGCGGAATGGGAGGACAACTTCAGAACCGCAGGACCGCTCATTCCCCAATGGGTGATGAGGAGTGGTCCCTCTGCCTTGAACTTGGTGCCTGGGATGCTCGTATAGACAGGCTCCACCACCGTTCCCATCAACTCCTTGAAAGCCTTGTCGGCAATGTTGAAGGTGAAGAGGGCTGGGATGGGTTGCTCTATCGCATGTCCTAAGTCTGAGAGGTGCTTGAAGTTCTCTATTCGGGGATGCCCGCCAGTCGTGATTGCCACTCGGTCGAAAACCAATTGCTTGTTTTCGACATTTTCCGAAACTTTCCTGAAAGAAGCCTCTGAGGAGGAGCCTTTCCCATTAGAGGTAGAGACTCCTTTTCCTTTAGTAACCTTGAAATCCAGCAACAAGGTTGAATCCTCCATTTCCGTAATCTCCATAAGACAATGGTTGCAAAGAATCTTCACCCCGAGTTTCTTGGCAGTATTTACCAAACAGTCGATGATGCTATGCGAATCTTGCGATTGTGGAAACACGCATTGGTCATCTTGCGTAACCAATGGCACGCCATTCTCCTCGAACCATTCGAAGGCATCTTGGTAGTCGAAACGCTTGAAGAGACGCTTCATCAGTTTATGCCCACGAGGGTACGCCTGCTTGAGGTCGGAAATCTCATCGAAGGAATTGGTGAGATTGCATCTACCTCCTCCCGTGATTTCGACTTTGGCAAGCACCTTTGAGTTCTTCTCGAAGATGGTGATGTCGGCATGTGGATTCTTGCGCTTGGCTGCTATGGCGGCGAAGAAACCTGCTGCTCCTCCACCGATGATTGCGATATGTAGGGTATTGGTCATTTCTTTGTACGTTTATTAGGGTACAAAGATAGGACAAAAAGAAGACATGACAAAATAAAAACGAGATTATTTTGCCATGCCTATTCAAAAGATATTTGTAAATTATAGTCTGTTCAATTCATCCTGTGCGCTATTCTCGCCATGATAACGTCCTGTTCGCTTGTTAAACTTCCACGTGACGGTCAACTTATAGTTCCACAACTTATAGTCCTCGGTCTGCGAGAAATCAAGGAAATGTTCATGGAGTTTCTCCTTGTAGATGGCTTGATGGAAGAGATCGTTGGCGGAGAATGCTATTTGCAGTCTATCGCCCATGAACGACTTGTTGGCGCTGAGACTCCAGTTTTGTGTAGGGCGGAACTTGGTTCTGCCACTATACCCACCATTGTCAAACCGATACGAGAGCGAGAACTGGTAACCGTGGGACAAGGTGAAGTAATTGTCGAGCGAAGCATCCCATGAAAACCCATTGTAGTCGATGCGCTCGCCGTGGTCATCTACACGGAAGAACTGGTATGTGCCACTGATACTGGCGTTTGGGCGCCAAATGCCGAAGGTGTGCCCCCAGTTGAGGTAGGCGAAGAGATGTTGCTGCTTGCCATAGTTCATAAAGGTGCTTACGTATCTCACAGGCTTGTCCTCTGGCACCTCGTGGATGTACATGATAGGCTTGTCTACGTAAGTGTATCTCAGCATACCGTAAAAGTCCTTCCACTGGACGGAGTAGGTGAGGCGGTATGTGTTGTAAGCCTCCAACTTAGGATTGCTGATCTGATACTGGAAGCGAGAAACATAGTAGAGGTCGCCACTCAACTGGCTGAACGATGGACGTGCGGTCGATGTTCGGAAATTGAGCGAATGATGCCAAGACGCTTCGTTGAGGCTGATGCTGAACGATGGAAACCACTGGTTATAGGTGCGACTCATGTTGCCTGATGCATCTGCTAGATCGGTGTATCGAGAAGTAAGGTGCTCGTATCGGATGCCTGCCGACCAAGCCCATTTGCCAGCTCCTCCTTGGTATTGCAGGTAAGCGGCAGCTTTGGTGTCGTGATTCTTGTATTCCGTCGTGCCAAGAGCATCATAGCTGCTGTAAGAGTTTCCATTGCCGTCCACAAGACTCCATTCCGTTCCGTAAAGGAGCGTATGGTGGCTATTCAGAGCTTGCTTCAGTTCGAGCCTTGCACTGTAGATGTCGTAGTTGGTGTGCGAGCGATTCTCTATGCTGCGGTCTTCGTCGTTCTCCGTTTCGCTAGTGGGTTGAGAGTTGTTGCCGATGTTCTTCACATAGTCCAGATAGAGTTGTGAGGAGAGGCTCTTCGACCACTTGCCGAGATGGAAGAGGTTGAAGTGGTTTTGTCGGTTGTGTGCCCATTGATGGCTCTCTGCATCGAAGAATCTCATCTCTTCTCCAGGATAGCGGTAGTACTGGCTTTGATCTTCGCTTCTGCCACCACTGAGCCACAATCCCTCCCATTGGGCACCAATCTCATGATGCTTACCCAATAGCCAGTCGAAGTTGAGTTCCGAGGCGTTGGCGTAAGTCTTGTTCTTGCCATGGCGGTCGGAACCGAAAAGGTATTCGCCGTCGTTGGCTCGTACGATGGCTTCCTGTGGTTGATGCACATTGTATCGGTAGTCTTGGTAGCCATAGAAACCAGTGAGCGAAATCTTTCGGGTTACCCATCCCATGGTGATGTCCTCGTTGGTGGTGTTCACTTCGCTCAACCTGTCGTAAGCCTGAATCTTTCCAAAGATACCCTCGTCTCTTCTTCGCACGATGATGCGGAGCACTGCTCCTGTTGTGGCATCGTATTGTGCGCCAGGGGTAGTGATAAGTTCGATGTCCTCTATCTGTTTTACTTCGAGATGGGCTAGTTCTGCAGAGGTAGCCTTCTTGTCGTTGATATAGATGGTGGGTGCGCCCAGACCGCTTACCTCGAAACTACCATCGGATGATTGCTTCATGCCAGGAATATGCTTCAACAGGTCTTCCCACCTAGGTTCTTGGGCGAGAGGAGTATTGCGAATGTGGGTAATCAATGCACCATCCTTCATCTTGTACATCGGGCGATGGCCCACTACGGTAACCGCTTGGATAGAGTCGTGCCAAGTGGTGAGGAGCGAATCCTGTGCTGTTTGTGCTGAGGCGTATGTGGCGATGGCAAGCAAAGCCACGGTCAAAATGCTTTCTTTCTTCATTTTCCTTCGTGTTTTATAGTTAATGCTCACTTGTCCTGTTGAGGAAGTGAACTTGTTTTCTGGGTGCAAAGGAACGGCTTTTTTCGATGAAAAGGGAAAATAATCATTACTGAAACATTACGCTGGCGAAATAATCGGGCTCCACCTTATTAATATATGGGGAAAACTTCGTACCTTTGCAATCGAAAAACGATGGGCAGGATGTCGCCTGTCATATCCCTTTAAGAAATAAATAAAAATGAATAGAAGAATCAAAAACGTTTGGATGCTCACCATCCTCTCCTCTTTCCTGCTGATAGCCCTCCAAGGTTATTGGCTCTACAACAGTGTCTCTTATTCGATGGGAGAACTGCAGAAGGAGAACAAACAGAAGGCGGAGAATGCCGTGATTGCTTATTTACAACAGGTGGGCAATTCTGTGCGCAACCAACCTCATATAGGCTATGTTGTGGCGGGGTATTTCAGCGATTTAAAAAAGCCTGTTACATCCATTTGCTCGCCTGCTGGTACGGATACCGTAGTGAATGGTGTTGTCGAAATGAAGCCCGAATTCAGAAATCTGAAAGTGCAGAACGACACCTTTAACCTTCGAGAGATTGATACGCAAAACGCAGACGATTGCCTGAATACCTATATCACGTTCCAAATGACTCGTTTCGACAGTAAACATTTCGAGCGTTTTATGAGTCGAGAGTTGGGCGATGATTTTATTGAGACTCGGATGAAGCTTTCTCCAAAGCGACTATGGGTGACGAGAATCATAGAACCAGCTTCTCTCTTTCATCATGAGATGCTGGTGGAGGTGCCTTTCAATCCTATCGAGTATCAGTCGATGCAAGTGAAGATGCATCTAGCGATGCAACCGATACTGCAAGGCATGATGTGGCAAATCGTGGGTAGTATCATTGTTACTCTCATGTTGCTCCTCAGCTTCGCTTATCTTATCAAAGTGATGCTTATCCAGAAGAAGGTGGATAAGATGCGAGGCGACTTCGTGCATACGATGATACATGAGTTGAAGCGACCTGTGCAGACCTTGAAGATGTGTGTGTCGGTATTCTCTTCACAGAATTCTGAAGGAAATGTGGCTGATTCGCAGAATGAGATGTTATTAGAGACTGTACGAGAGGAGAGCGACAACTTGACAGCCTACCTAAGCAAGCTTCGAGAGGTGATAAGAGCCGAGGAACAGATTCCGCTCAATATCTCTTCGTTCGACATCCATGCCTCGCTCGTACATATCAGCGAAGTTTATCGCAAGAACAAGCAGAAGGAGGTGAACGTGGCGCTCGATTATCAGCGAAGCTCAGATAAGATGATGGGCGACCGAGACCAGTTGCAAAACGTAGTGAGCAACTTGCTGGAGAATGCCGTGAAGTATTCGGGCGACATCGTGAATATCTCCGTCACTTGCCAAGACACTCCGCAAGGTGAAGTCTCCATTTCAGTCTCCGATAATGGCATCGGAATATCGCCAGAGGAGCAGTCGAGGGTGTGGACGAAGTTCTATCGCAGCAATGCTTACCCCAACATGATGCAACCTGGCATCGGACTCGGACTGAGCTATGTTGCCATGATCGTGAAAGCGCATGGCGGCAAGAAGATGATGCAGAGCGAGGTGGGTAAAGGAACAAAGATTACTATAGTGATACCGCAATGAAAATAAAAATACTTTTCGCAGACGATGACTTGAAATATTCCATGTTGCTCAAGCGATTCTTGGAGCAACATGGCTATGAGGTGACTTATGCCGGCAATGGCAAGAAGGCTTGGGAACAGTTCCCCGAAGTAAAACCCGACTTGGTGTTGCTCGACATCAACATGCCTGAGATGGATGGCTATGAGGTGGCAGAGCATATCCGTGCCATCGACCCCAAGGTGCTCATCTTCTTCCTTACCGACCGCACGGAGAAGAACGACCGACTGAAAGGCTTTTCCCTAAAGGCCAATGATTATCTCGCCAAACCTTTCTATCCCGAGGAACTCTTGGCGAGAATAGAGGAGCGTTTCGCCATCGGCATGACGGAAACCGTGGAAGAGGAAGTCTATCACTTCGGCGAGACTACCTTCACTTACAGCAATAACGAACTACGCACCCGTGCCTCTCGTGTGCTCATCACCAGCCGCCAAGCCGACATCCTGCGCTTGCTAGCCAAGAACATCGGCAATGTGGTGAGCAAGGAGATGATACAGGAGACGGTTTGGGGAACGGTGTCTTATGCCAACTCCCTGGCGGTGAATGTGCAGATGACGTACCTGAGGCATGCCTTGCAGCATGATGCGTCGGTCAAGATAGAATCACTCAAAAAGAAAGGGTACGTATTGAAGATAGAATCCTAATACGTACCCCTAGGTTAGAGGTAATAGGAGAGATGGTCTTCCTATCACCTCTATATATTAATAAGGTGTAATCCGTTTTACTCCTTGCCCTGTTGAGCCTTCAGCAAGTCGCGAATCTCGGTGAGGAGTTTTTCTTCTGCCGATGGCTCTGGTGCTGGCTTAGGAGCAGCTTCCTCTTCCTTCTTCTTGTTGCTCATCACCTTGTTCACTACCTTGATGAGCATAAAGATACAGAATGCCACGATGAGGAAGTCGAAGCAAGTCTGCAGGAAGTTGCCATAGTTGATGGTGGCAGCCTGCATCTTTTCTCCAGCCACCTCCACGGAAGGCAGAGTAACCTTGAGGTCGGAGAAGTTGACACCACCAATCAGCCAACCGATAGGAGGCATGATGACATCATCTACCACCGAACTAACAATCTTACCAAAGGCGCCACCGATGATGACACCGACAGCCATGTCTAGCACATTGCCACGCATGGCGAAATCTTTGAATTCATTCAATAATTTGCTCATGTTTTCTTTCCTTTTTATTGTTTATATTGTTACTTTTGTTTCCTATTCCTGTTTTTAACAAACGAATTTTGCTATATGGAGTTTGCACTCTGATATAATAAGTGCAAAAAAACGGGCGATATTAAAGCTCTGCCATTCTTTTTTAACTTATTTAATACTCGTATCGGCTGCAAAGTTAGAAAAAAATTAGTAACTTTGCGCTCGAAAAGAAGAAAAAATGCTTTTGAGGATGAAAAAAGGTGCCGTCAGCTCCTTCGGATTCTCTCGGAGGCTTGAAATAAGTAATTTTCTAAACTTTTAATTTAAATATTAAACAAAATGACAAAAGTTGCTATTAACGGCTTCGGCCGTATTGGTCGTCTGGCTTTCCGTCAGATGTTTGAGGCAGAGGGTTATGAGGTAGTTGCTATCAACGACCTTACATCTCCAAAGATGTTGGCTCACCTTCTTAAGTATGATACCGCTCAGGGTGGCTTCGCTGGCAAGTATGGCGAGGGCAAGCACACTGTAGAGGCAACAGACAACTCTATCATCGTTGATGGTAAGGAAATCACTATCTACGCTAAGCCAAACGCTGCTGAGCTTCCTTGGGGTGAGCTTGGTGTTGACGTAGTACTTGAGTGCACAGGTTTCTATACATCTAAGGAGAAGGCTTCTGCTCACATCACAGCAGGTGCTAAGAAGGTAGTTATCTCTGCTCCAGCAGGTAACGATCTCCCTACTATCGTTTACAACACAAACCACAAGACTTTGACTCCAGCAGATACAGTTATCTCTGCAGCTTCTTGTACAACTAACTGCTTGGCTCCTATGGCTGATACTTTGAACAAGTACGCTGCTATCCAGTCAGGTATCATGTCTACAATCCACGCTTACACTGGCGACCAGATGATTCTCGACGGTCCTCAGCGCAAGGGCGACCTCCGTCGTTCACGTGCAGGTGCTCAGAACATCGTTCCTAACTCAACAGGTGCTGCTAAGGCTATCGGTCTTGTAATCCCTGAGCTGAACGGTAAGCTCATCGGTTCTGCACAGCGTGTTCCTACTCCAACAGGTTCTACAACTATCTTGGTTGCTGTTGTTAAGGGTAAGGACGTAACTGTAGAGGGTATCAACGCTGCAATGAAGGCTGCTTCTACAGAGAGCTTCGGTTACAACGAGGATCCTATCGTTTCTTCTGATATCATCGGTATGAAGTATGGTTCACTCTTCGACGCTACTCAGACAATGGTTAGCAAGATCGACGATGATACATATCAGGTACAGGTAGTTTCTTGGTACGACAATGAGAACTCTTATACTTCTCAGATGGTTCGTACAATCAAGTACCTCGCTGAGTTGAAGTAATACCTTTTCGAAGGATTTTATTCGACCATATATAGGCCTGGCATTGCAAAATGCCAGGCTTTTTTGTATTTTTTCCGTTTCTTTGTTTGCTTGTAGCGGAAAAATTTGTATCTTTGCGCCTATGAAACATTCGATGATAACGATATTAGGTCCTACTGCCAGTGGCAAGACAAGCTTGGCTGCTGCTCTTGCGTCCAAGATTAACTCCTTGGATGCCGCTTCTGTGTGGGGCGGCAATACACATGGAGCTGAGATTATCAGTGCCGATAGTCGGCAGGTGTATCGTGGCATGGACATCGGTACAGGCAAGGACTTGGCTGATTATATGGTGGATGGCAAGCTCATCCCTTATCATCTCATCGACATCTGCGATGCAGGCACCAAGTACAATCTCTTCCAGTATCAGCAAGACTTTTATGATGCTTACCTCGACATCCAAAGCCGAGGAGTGCTCCCGATACTTTGCGGTGGAACAGGACTTTACATCGAGTCGGTTTTGAAGGGGTATCATCTCTCTCCTGTACCACAGAACCCTCAGCTTCGTGAAGCCTTGTCTGGCAAGAGCTTGGAAGAGTTGACTGAGATATTGAAAGACTTGAAAGCGAAGACAGGTTCCAATATGCACAATCGTACGGATGTGGATACGGCACAGCGAGCTATACGAGCCATCGAAATAGAGACTTACAATCTGGAGCATCCGATGCCGGAGCGTGAGCTACCTGCCGTAGACTCGCTCATCATTGGTGTTAGCATCGACCGTGATGCTAGGAGAGAGAAGATTACTCGCCGATTGAGGCAACGTCTCGAAGAGGGGATGGTGGATGAAATCAAGGGATTGCTCGACGGTGGAATCCCTGCGGAGAATCTCATCTATTATGGTTTGGAGTATAAGTTTATCACCGAGTACGTGATAGGAAAGACCACCTATGATGAGATGTTCCGAGGCTTGGAGATAGCCATCCATCAGTTTGCCAAGAGACAGATGACTTGGTTCCGAGGCATGGAGCGCAGAGGTTTTACCATTCATTGGGTGGATGCCTTGCAGCCGATGGAGCAGAAGGTGGAGCAGGTCTTGGAATTGATGAAGAAAGCGTGACCTGTGACCGTGACTTTGACGTTTTTTTCAGATATTGATGTGGTGTGAACGGAATGATGATTTAATAATAATAGAACGGAATGGTAAATGAGAACAAGTGGGGACTCTTGTATTGTCCTCGTGGAGGTTGGCGTAGCAACAAGCGTTGGGAGAAGATAGAGAAAGTCTTGAAGCAACAGCAGGTAGACTACGACTTTGTGCAGAGTGAGAACCAGAAGAGCGTGGAGCGACTGGTCAAGATGTTTGTCAACAATGGCTATAAGACGATAGTCATCGTGGGCGGAGACTCTGCGCTCAATGATGCCGTCAACTGCCTGATGCAGATAGACCAGAAGGAGAGGGAAGAGGTGGCTCTCGGCGTGATTCCTAACGGACTGATGAACGACTTCGCTCATTTCTGGGGCTTTAGCGATAGCGACATCGAACATACTGTGGCTTCGCTCAAGCAACGTCGTATCCGCAAGATAGACCTCGGTTGCATTCGTTATACTAATAAGAAAGGGGAGAAGTGCCGTCGCTATTTTCTCAACTGCATCAACATCGGCCTTATCGCAGCCATCATGAACCTTCGTCGCAAGACCCATCATGTGTTTGGCTCTCGCACCCTGTCGTTCCTCTTCTCGTTTATCCTCATGATATTCCAGCGATTGGACTACAAGATGCATATCAAGATAAACTCTGATGTCATCAAGCGTAGGGTGATGACTGTTTGCATCGGCAATGCCACAGGCTACGGTCAGACTCCTAACGCCGTGCCTTACAATGGCTTGCTGGATGTCTCCGTAGTGTATCATCCACAGATGACGCAACTCTTCGAGGGCATCTACCTCTTTGTGAAGGGTAAGTTCCTCAACCATAAGAGCGTGCATCCTTTTCGCACTCAGGAGGTGGAGGTGTTGGAGTCTTCCCATGCCATGATCGGTGTCGATGGAAGGCTGATGAATACTCCTGTCGGTCCTTATCAGATTACCGTGATTCAAGAGGTCATCAATTTCTTGATTCCTAGATGACGTCAGATACGAAAAATAGCAGAATAGGATTATCCCTGTTCTGCTATTTTTTGTATTTCATCTTCTTGTAGAAGTTGTATCTTTCTGCCGTCCACCTTGATGAGGCCTTCGGATACAAAAGCCGAGAGCGTGCGGATAGCATTGCTGGTGGTCATGTTGCAGATGTTGGAGAGGTCTTCGCGGCTCAGTCGCACGTCCAGCGTCTTCTCGTCCTCTTCCAGTCCGTATGATTCTTTGAGGAAAATCAGTCCCTCGGCAAGTCTCGCACGCACATGCTTCTGGGTGAGGTTTACTGTACGGTCGTCCGACTTGCCAATCTCCACGCTGAGGTATTTGATGAAGAAATAGCCGATGTTGAAACTCTTCGACATTATCTTCATGAGCACAGGCATCGGGAAATGGGCGATGACGCAGTTCTCCAGTGCCATGGCTGCCGTCTTGTAGATTTCGTCGGCAAAGTAGGCACGGAAACCGAAGAACTCGATAGGTTTGATGACACGGATGATCTGGCTCTTGCCCCCGATTCCCTCCTTGTAAATCTTTACTTTGCCAGAAATCAGACACATGGCATCGACAGGATTCCCTTCGTTTTCGTAGATGATTTCGTTCTTCTTAAACTTGGAGATTTCTATATGCTCCTTCAGTATCGAGAACTGTTCTTCCCCGATACCGCCCCATAGTTCGGCTATCTGTCTAGCCACTTTTTCGCTGTCGTATTTGCCTTTGCCTGCCATGTATCCTAATCTTTTTTACCAATATAAAACTTATGAATGTTTTGGTTAATTTCCAAAACCAACTGCAAAAGTACAGTTTTTTCTTCGAATAATCAAGAGAAAACGTAGGAAAATGTGTTATATAACATAAAAAACAAAGTTTTTATGAAAATGATACACGAAAAACTTTGATAAACCATAAAAAAGTGCTACCTTTGAAAGCAATTAATATAGTCAACAAAATAATAAAAACCTTAATATAGATCTATGAGTTATCTAAAATTCGAAAAGGCCCTGATGACTAACTTACAAGAGTCATTGCCAAAGGAGTTGCTACGTACAAACCGCTCCGGTGCTTATTCGTGCTCAACGATTGTAGACTGTAATACGCGCAAGTATCACGGACTGCTTGTCGTTCCAGTTCCAGAACTGGACGATGAGAACCATGTGCTCCTAAGCTCGCTCGATGTTACGGTGATTCAGCATGGCGCTGAGTTCAATCTCGGACTGCACAAGTACCAAGGCAACAACTACAGTCCGATGGGCCATAAGTACATTCGTGAGTTTGATTGCGATAAGGTGCCAACTACACTTTACCGTGTGGGTGGTGTGATTCTGAAGAAGGAGGTGGTTTTCCAGCATTATGAAAACCGCATCTTGCTCCGCTACACTTTGGTGGATGGTCATTCTGCCACCACTCTCCGTTTCCGTCCTTTCTTGGCTTTCCGCAGCGTGCGCCAGTTTACCCACGAGAACAGTACGGCTTCTCGTGACTATTCTGCCGTAGACAACGGTATCAAGACCTGTATGTATGCTGGCTATCCAGACCTCTACATGCAGTTCTCCAAGAAGAACGAGTTTAAGTTCTGTCCAGACTGGTATCGTGGTGTGGAATATCCGAAGGAGCAGGAGAGAGGCTATGCTTCCAACGAAGACCTCTATGTGCCTGGCTACTTCGAGATGGACATCAAGAAGGGCGAGACCATTGTCTTTGCCGCCTCTA
Source organism: Bacteroidaceae bacterium (assembly GCA_963660215.1). Classification (GTDB taxonomy): domain Bacteria; phylum Bacteroidota; class Bacteroidia; order Bacteroidales; family Bacteroidaceae; genus Prevotella. The sequence goes on from CAVKXW010000010.1 coordinate 14,545, forward strand.
CATCCGAAATCAAGTCGAGCACGCTGAAGAAGCTCTTCGACAAAGAGGTAGACGAGCGTGCCCCTCGTGACAACTTCTTCCACTGTTTGGTGAATGCTGCCCATCAGTTCCATCGTCGTGAGAAGAACGACGACCGCTACATCTTGGCAGGCTACCCATGGTTCAAGTGTCGTGCCCGTGATACATTCATCTCTCTCCCAGGTTTGACCCTCTCCATTGAGGAGAACGACTACTTCGAGCTGGTGATGAAGACGGCTATGAAGGGGTACAATGAGTTTATGCAGGGTAAGCCTGTCACGGTGCATATCGCCGAGATAGAGCAGCCAGACGTTCCACTTTGGGCTATTTGGGCTCTCCAGCAGTATGCCAAGGAGACCAGCAAGGAGGAATGCCTCAAGAAATACGGCAAGTTTATCAGGGACGTCATCCACTTTATCCAGGAGAACAAGCATCCTAACCTCGAACTGAAGGAGAACGGACTTCTCTATACCAATGGTCGGGAAAAAGCTGTCACTTGGATGAACTCCACAGCCAATGGTCGCCCTGTTGTGCCTCGTACAGGTTACATCGTAGAGTTTAATGCCCTTTGGTACAATGCCCTGTGCTTCTGTGCCGCACTCGCAGGGGTAGATGGCAAGGAAGACTTGCAGCAGAAGCTCTTGGCCCAGGCTGAGGTTACCAAGCAGTCGTTCCTCGATACCTTCCTCAATGAGTATGGTTATCTATATGATTACGTGGATGGCAATATGATAGACTGGAGCGTGCGCCCTAACATGATTTTCCCTGTGGCGTTCGATTACTCTCCACTCTCTCAAGACCAGAAGAAGCAGGTGCTCGACATCTGTACCCGTGAGCTCTTGACTCCTAAGGGACTTCGCTCGCTCTCACCTAAGAGTGGCGGTTACAATCCTATCTACGTAGGACCTCAGACACAGCGCGACTATGCTTACCATCAGGGTATGGCTTGGCCTTGGCTCGGTGGCTTCTACATGGAGGCAAGCCTGAAGCTCTACAAGCGTACACGCCTCAGCTTCATCGAACGACAGATGATAGGTTACGAGGACGAGATGTCTTACCACTGCCTCGGCACCATCAGTGAACTCTTCGATGGCAACCCACCGTTTGCAGGCCGTGGAGCTACCTCTTTCGCCATGAACGTGGCAGAGATACTCCGTGCGCTCGAATTACTAGAAAAATATCAATATTAATATAAGGAGGACTGCTATATGAAAGTATTAATGTTTGGATGGGAGTATCCTCCTCACGTATTCGGTGGCTTGGCTACTGCCAACTTTGGTATTTCCCAGGGCTTGCATGCCCAGGGCGACGTAGACATCACGCTCTGCTTGCCTCATCCTTTTGGCGATGAGGACCGCAGTGCCTGCAAGATAGTGGCGATGAACAGTGTGCCTATCGCTTGGCGCGACGTGAACCACGACTATGTGCAGCAGCGTGTGGGCAACATCATGAACCCTGACGATTACTATCGTTATCGTGACCACATCTACGCCGACTTCAACTATATGAACGTCAATGACCTCGGCTGTATGGACTTTGCCGGTGGTTATCCTTCTAATCTACACGACGAAATCAATAACTATAGCATCATCGCCGGTGTGGTGGCTCGAAGCGAAGACTTCGACATCATCCACGCCCACGACTGGCTTACTTTCCCTGCCGGCATCCATGCCAAGAGAGTAAGTGGCAAACCATTGTGCATACACGTGCACGCCACCGACTTCGACCGAAGCCGTGGCAAGGTGAACCCTACGGTTTATTCCATCGAGAAAGACGGTATGGACAATGCCGACTGCATCATGTGTGTGTCTGAGTTGACCCGACAGACTGTCATCAACCAGTATCACCAGGACCCACGCAAGTGCTTCGCTATGCACAATGCCGTATATCCATTGAAGCAAGAGTGGCAAGACATCCCTCGCCCAGACCATAAGGGCAAGGAGAAGGTGGTTACCTTCCTCGGTCGTCTCACGATGCAGAAGGGACCTGAGTATTTCGTTGAGGCTGCCAACATGGTGCTGCATCGTACTCGCAACGTGCGTTTCTGCATGGCAGGTTCGGGCGACATGATGGATCAGATGATTTATCTTGCAGCCGAGAGAGGCATCGCCGACCGTTTCCACTTCCCTGGTTTTATGCGAGGCAAGCAGGTATATGAGTGCTTGAAGGACAGCGATGTCTATGTGATGCCATCCGTGAGCGAGCCTTTCGGTATCTCTCCATTGGAGGCGATGCAGTGTGGTACGCCTACCATCATCTCCAAGCAGAGTGGTTGCGGTGAGATTCTTACCAACTGCATCAAGGTAGACTATTGGGACATCCATGCCCTCGCCGATGCGATCTACAGCATCTGCCACAACGAGAGCCTCTTCGATTACCTCTCCGTGGAGGGTAAGAAGGAGGTAGACCAGATTACCTGGGAGAAAGTGGGTGCTCGCATCAAGGATCTCTATCTCAAGACCCTAGGATGGAAGTAATGTTTAATGTTAAGTGTTTAATGTTAAATGTTAAGTTCAAGTTTAAATTAAAAATAGAATTAAAATGAAGACAATTTGTTTATATTTCGAGATACATCAGATTACTCATCTCAAGCGCTACCGCTTCTTCGACATCGGTACCGATCATTATTACTATGACGACTATGAGAATGAGCGTACCATCAATGACATCGCCGAGCGTTCGTATATGCCTGCCCTCAATGCCTTGCAGGAGATGATAGAGAAGAATGGGCAGTACTTCAAGGTAGCCTTCTCTCTATCGGGTGTAGGTATGGAGCAGTTGGAGTTGCATGCCCCTCAGGTGTTGGAGAAGCTGCAGGAACTCAACAATACAGGTTGCGTCGAGTTCCTCGCCGAGCCTTACTCCCATGGTCTTGCTTCCCTCATCAATGAGGAGAGTTTCAAGGCTGAGGTTAAGCGCCAGGCTGCCAAGATTAAGGAATACTTCGGCAAGGAACCTACCGTGCTTCGCAACTCTTCGCTCATCTATAGCGACGAGATTGGTGCCGAGGTTGCCAATATGGGCTTCATCGGAATGCTCACCGAAGGTGCCAAGCACGTATTGGGTTGGAAGTCTCCACACTATGTATATCATTGTGCGATGAATCCTAAGTTGAAGCTCTTGCTTCGTGATGTACGCTTGAGCGATGACATCTCCCTCCGCTTCAACAACAGCGACTGGGATGGCTATCCACTCTTCGCCGACAACTATATGAATGAGATCGCCGCTCTCCCAGAGGAGGAGCAGGTCATCAACATCTTCATGGAGCTTTCTGCCCTCGGTATTGCCCAGCCATTGTCTAGTAACATCCTGGAGTTTATGAAGGCATTGCCAGAGTGCGCTAAGCAGCGTGGCATCACCTTCTCTACACCTACCGAGATTTGCAAGAAGATGAAGAGCGTAGGCGAAATCAATGTGCCAGATACATTGAGTTGGGTAGACGAGGAGCGTGACGTAAGCTCTTGGCTCGGCAACCCAATGCAGCGTGAGGCTTTCAACAAGCTCTATAGTGTGGCCGACCGTGTGCGTATCGCCAACGACCCACGTATCAGCCAAGACTGGGATTATCTGCAGGCAAGCAACAACTTCCGTTTTATGACCACCAAGCCAAGCAATGTAGGTTTGGACCGTGGCATCTATGCAAGTCCGTTCGATGCCTTCACCAACTATATGAACATCCTCGGCGACTTCATCACTCGTGTGAACAACCTCTATCCAGCCGATGTCGACAACGACCAGCTGGAGAGCCTCCTCGCAACGATTACCAATCAGGATGAGGAAATCGAGGTGAAGGACAAGGAAATCTCTCGTCTTCAGGCTAAGATAGAGAAGATAGAGAAGGAGGCAGCCAAGCTTCGTGGCGAGAAGCCAGCGCCAAAGAAGGCTGTTGCGGCAAAAAAGACCGCAGCTAAAAAGCCTGCTACCAAGAAGGCTCCAGCCAAGACAACTGCAAAGGCTAAGGCAGAAAAGCCTGCAGAGCCAAAGGCAGAATCATAATTTTAGATACTCATAAAAAGAACGACTCCTCGTAGCTGTGATAGCTACGAGGAGTTTTCTTTGCTATTTTGTGGAGAAATTATATTTTTTTGTTTGGGACTTGCAAGAAATCAAGCGAGGAAATCGCTTAATTCCACAACTTTTTCCATTTTTCCTTGATACTTTCGGATAAAAGTCGTAAATTTGCCGAAAATTTAAAATTAAATGAAACATGACATACATCAATCAATTTCACAAGGAGACTACGGAACAGATGCTTCGCAGATTGGAAGAATGGAAGAAGTCGCCAACTTGCTCTACCGTAGCTGCTGCAAGGATGAAACAGAATCTCATTCTAGGACAACGTATAGAGGAAACTTATATAGCGAACAAAGCATTATAGAAAAATATGCAGACGAACATCATTGTTGATATACTATCGATGATGTTTTCAAGGTAAGTTATTTCTACTCCAAAATACACTTAAGTATAGTTCAATACGAGATTTCTACTTAAAAGCCTACAGAGCTTTTTTAATGTATGGAATAGTTCTGGCTTATCTATCAAGTCGCCCGATTGCTGCTTTCGGTCTATGAAATAGAAAAGACCACAGTGTTCATCATTGCCAGATTTTACGGGAAAAATTCTTGTAGCTTCAATGGAATGCAAGTTCTTTGGTTGGAATGTGCCATATCCAATATATTTGCTTTCCGACTTTTTGAATATGTATTTACCTTTTTTGTCTAGATGCTTTTTGTTTATATAGTTCAAGCGTGCCAGAGAAAGGTAAGTTTCTTTCTCTCCATTACTGAATGTCCGTAAATTGAAAGCGTCGATGTTTACTTGCTTCGTTGTTTCGTCATAAAATAGAGGTGAAGATAGTAAACGGGCTATAGATTCGTCCTCATCTATGAGAGGTTTGGAAAAAGAGATGTCACAATCCATATTATAAAATCTGGTTAAGTTGTTCTAAAAACAAATTCTTTTGATTGAACGGAAATTGACCGTAGGAATCTTTCTCTCCTATGCTGATGTCATAAGACATGCCTTTTTCGGATATAGCCAAGCAAGCATCTCCTTTGGTCGTTTCCCATTGCATGAAAATATTTCCGTTTCTGCTAGGAAATATAGCTAAGCCGTCGAGCTGATTGTCATTACAGGCATTTAGTACGGAAGTAGTCTCTTTGCAAACTTTTGGAGATATTGAAATTGCCCCTTCTTTATCCCAATTCGTTGGTAATGCTTCCAACTCCTTTATTCGGCTTTCTAGTCTGCTTCTTGTTGGAGATTTACTCTGGTCGGCAGATTGGATGAGTTTTATGAGATAGGTTTCGACAATCTCTGTCAAGCTGGTGTTATGCTGCTTGGCATAGATTGAAGCATTGTGATATAAGTTTCTGTTTAATGCAATTTGAACCATATTTGTAACCTCCATCAATTAATTATTTTGATTGCAAAGATACATTTTTTGTTTGGGACTTGCAAGAAAAGTGAAGATTTTCTTGCAAGTCCCAAACAAAAAATATAATTCCTCTATTGAAAGAGGGGGCTAATGTAAGTCACGGCAACTCTTATTCCACGACAAATTTCTTGTTACCCTGTATGTAGATGCCCTTGTTGAGGGCTTTCTTGTCTAGTGTGGTCGCATTGGGCTTCACCAGTCTGCCACAGAGGTCGTAGATGTTTTGATTCTTTGAGGTGGCACTGGTCATGATGTTTGTGATGGCGGTAGCCTCCCCCGTATAGTCGCCGTCGATGTTTGCCTCGTATTGGGTGGCTATCAGATTGCCGTCCTTGCTGTTGGTAACCTTGCAACCATTCTTGAAGGTGATGCCATCGGCGTAAGCCAGGAACATGCCCTTCTGTGCCTCTACCTGCACATTGTCGAACGTCACGTTCTTGACGTGGCTCTCTGGCAATCCATAGATATAGATAGGGAAGTATGCCTTCTTGCTCGTGTTGTATGGGGTGCCTGTGGAGGTGACGTTCTGGATGAGGATGTCACGGAAGGCTGGGGTTGTTTCCGTCTTCTCGGCAGAGGCCGCTGCAGATGGCTCTGGCTTGGTGGCGTAGTCATACCATGCCTCGATGTAGATAGGGTTCTTCACCGCCTTCATGGTGCAGTTGCGGAACACGAGGTTGTAAACATCGCCACTTCTTCCACGTTGCGACTTCAGACGGAAACCGCTGTCTGTGCCGTCAAAGTCGATGTCCTCGTAGATGATGTCGTGCATGTTGCTGGTGTAGCTGCCGAATGAGGCACCATGGCCTGTGCCGAATTTGCAGTTCCATACATGTACGTTTTGGGCGTATGAGTCGCAAACCACATTGTCGTCGCCAGTGCTGATGTTGCAGTTGTAGATGTTCATGTACTGCCCCCAGATAGCGATGCCGTCGGTGTTATGTGATGGCTGCTCGGTCTTTGTGTCGGAGGCTGGGTTGTAGATGGTAACGTCGTGCACGGTGCAATGGCTTGCACCGCCTCCATCGCTCAGTGTGAGGTTTACGCCTGGGGTGTTTTGTATCTTGAGATTACGAACCAGGAAGCGAGAACCCTTTTGGAAACGAATCATGGCCCCTGGGTTGAAGTTGCTTTTGTTGTCGTCCCTTTCTTTCCACCATCTTGTGCCTTGACCGTCGATGACGGAGGTCTCGCCCTCTCCTTCGATGACTATGTCGCTCTGGTTCTTGTTCTTGCAACCGATAAAGAGGGTCTTGTTGTTAGGTGCCTTGCCGAATTCCACAAGCTTCAAGGTTGCTCCTGCGCATAGGTGAAGTACGGTCTTCGACTTGATGCTGAGCACTTCTGTCTTGCTAGTCATCTGGTCGGTGCTTCCAAACATCCATGTGCCCTCTGGAATCACCACCATGCCACCAGTGGCAGGTACGGCGTCGAGTGCTTTCTGTATCGCCTTGGTATTGTCTTCGGCATCGGTAGATGCTCCATAGTCCTTGATGTTGAAGGTATTCGAAGCCGTTATCTCTGGCAGTTGGGGCAGGGATACGGCTGTCCATCCCTCGGGCGTGTTCTGTGCCTGTTGCTCTTCTGCTATACCAGCGAATGTTTGTGCCTTGAGGCTGAGCGGCAGGGCCATCCATGCCGAGAGCACTAGGGTTGTGATGATTGACTTGTTCATGTTTTTATTGGGTTTGTTTTATATTCTGGATTGTATTGCAAAGTTAGTGTTTTTTTAGTTGAATGATGTAGCTTACATATCAAAAACTCACGATAACGTTTACGTTGCCATATATGCCGAATATATTTTCCTACTTATATATTTTTCCGTTTCTACTAAGAGAAATTGTTACGGCTCTTAATAAATTTTTCCATTTCACGACGTGGAACGTGCATCCCACGTCGTGAAACGCACATCCCACGCCGTGGAATGTCCGTTCCACGGCGTGCAACGGAGATTTCTGTTAGGCTTATTATCTTTTTCTATTAAGTGTGGCGATAATTCCTATTAGGTTTATCAACTATTCCATTGGGTTTCTCGATTTTTATGTTGAGGTAATACAATAAAAAAAGGCCGTATCCCTCAGAATTTCTTCTTTGGATACAGCCTTTAATTATATAGAAATGTATGTTCTGGTCAGATTATTCGTACCATTTAGCAGCACCAACCTTGAGTTTCTTCACTGCGTCGTTGCCGATGGTGAAGTCGCCCTTGGCAGCGTCCTTGTAGCTAGGGTCTTCGGTAGTCGCTGTGCCATCCTTGAATGCGTTGACGATAGGAGGACCGAGCACCTCTACATTCAGGTTAGGACATGCGTTGTAGACATTGTTTGTGAAGTCTGGAACCGTAGTGGTAGCTTGGTTGCTCCAGTATGCGCCAGAGTTGGTGACGATATTGTTGCTCCATACTATCTTGGAGCATGCGTTGCGAACGTAGAGCAAGCGTTTCTTGCTGTTGCATACACCGTCGATGGTGCAATGGTCTACGGTAATGACTGTCTCGCTGCCCAACTTGGCGTTGTCGTAGCGGATGAAGTCGCGGGCATCGCAACTGTTGTAGAATGTACAGTTGATGAGGTTCAATGCACCGATATAGCCCTTGCGGCAATCGAGGAAGTCGCCACCGTCGCATACGATGTCGTGGATGTCGCAGTTGTTGAACGTGATTTCGCCAACCTTGGCTGCTACGTTGAGGTAGTAGAGACCCTTGCCGAAGCTCTTGATTTCGGAGTTCTTTACTACGATTTTCTCCAAGTCGGCAGCCTCTTTGAAGTTGAAGGCTTGGTCGGTGGAGTTGTTCAGTGAACCGTCGAGAACCACATTGTCGATCTCTAGGCTCTTGGCACCGTTGATTTCGAAGCGTCCCTGGATGGTAGGCTTGTCGGTAGGGTAGATGCCCTTGATGACAATGTTTGCCTTCAATGCTACGGAGCTTGTGCCGTCGCCTTCTGCTGCAGGAATCTGGAATGTGCCAGGCATCAAGGCGAATACCTCGCCGTCGGCGGCATTGGAGAGAAGGCTCTTCAAGTTGTCGCCTTCCTTGACCACTGTGGCACCGTTTAAGTCGGCGATGGTCTTGAAGCTCTTGCTACCACGCTCGCGCTTGGCAGCGTTGCTACCGTAGTAGAGCTTGGCAACATATTCGGTCTCTGGTGACAAACCTGGAACCGTAGCCTTGCCCTTCTCTTTGTCGGCGTCGGTAATTGCGTATGTCGTAACTAACTTGCCGTCTTTGGTGTTGACCTCGATGAATGTTACGTTCTTGTCGTCTGCTGGCCATGAGAGGTCGACGGTCTTATCGGTAACATCCTGGGTTTTCATGCTCTTCAAAATTTGCTGTGCGCTCGTGCGGAAATAGATCTCGCTCCACTTTGAGTTGCGCGCAGTATTGGTCTCGTCGAGGGCCATCACACGTGCAGAATAGTTCATGTCGTATTCCAATCCAGTCACTGTGTAAGGCATTTGCTCTGGCGTGATGCCTGTTATTGTCTTAACAGGAGAGCCTTCGAAGGTGAGGCTGTCGTTGGCAAACAACTCTATTGTATATGATGTGGCACCAGCAGACTGAGTCCAGTTCAGTTTGGCTGAGTTCTCAGTCACATTGCTTGATTCGAAGCCTACTGGAGCAAAGTTGCGGTCGAAGACAAGGCTTGTAACCTCGTCGGCAACATCTCCGCAGGATGTCAGGGCTACAGTAGATAGCCCCAACATACATGCTGTCAATATATTGATCTTTTTCATTGTTTCAGATAGTTTAAAGTTTAGTCGGACAACTGTCCATAGATACCGTCGTTGTTGAGCATTCCATTAGACTTGTCGATGAATGTCTTCCAGATAGGCCACAAGCAGTGTGTGCTTGGCTGCTCTACGTAGAGACCGTTGATGTAGTCGTCGGTAAGGATGTTCGCGCCGTTGCTTACGAACCAGTTCTTGCTCTCCCAACCAGCGTCCTTCAATTCCTTGATCTTGTCGGAGTCGTCTTCACCCTTGTTCAAGCCATAGAGTTTCAGAGTCTCGCCATCGGTGTCGAGCGTGTAGTAAACTTTCTCTGGGAGTCCTTCGTATTCGCCTTGGCGATTGGCGAGGTTGGTAAGCTTCTGCTTAGCTTCCGCCATCTTCTCGTCGATGATGCCCCAGCGTACGAGGTCAGCCTTGCGAAGCTGCTCGCCAGCGAACTCAAGACCGCGCTGCTCTACGATACCCTTCTGGAAGGCCTCCTTGCTAGCGCAATACTTGGTCTGCAATTCGCTAACCTTGGCTGCTGGCAATACACGAGCAAGTACTGGCTTCAGGTAGTTCCATGCCCCGCTAGTGTTGCCCAACTGATTCTCTGCCTCTGCTGCCATCATATAGACATCAGCCAAACGCATGTACTGGAAGTTGACACCATCGTCGTTGGTAGAAGTTACGATGCGCTTCATCCACTCGTAGCGCAACTTGCCGAAGCACCACTGCGAAATCTTGCGCAACTGCTGATGAGACTTGCCATCTACCAAATCCTTGCTCCACTCGTAAGGTACGCAAGTGATGTCACGGCGAACGTCGTTGGCATCATAGTCATAGTAGAGGTATGGCGCAGGACCGTTCACACCGCCTTGGTTCTGCTGGGTGTACTGGTCCTTGGACTGGTGCTTCACGCCCCATGTGTAAAGTACACGACCACGACCCTCGGAGAATGGAATCTCCCAGATGCTCTCGCCACCGGCTGTAACGTTGTCTTCGCAGAGCTTGGTGAAGTTCTCCTTGAAGCTGCCGAGCTTGTTATAGCCAGCGTTGATGATGTCTTCACACTCTTCCTTGGCAATCTGATACATCTTCTCTGGTGCCAACTCTGGGTCCTTGCTCAGGCGATAGCCGTCTCCACGAAGACCGTAGCCACCTGCATAAAGGGCGATGCGGGCACGGAGAGCCTTGACAAAACTCTTGCTTACTCGCTCTGTGGTCTTGGTGATGGCGTTCTGGTTAGGCCAGTAGCAGTAATCCTCTGCCTCCTTGAGGTCGGCGAGCAATACCTTGTAGATAGAGTCGCGGTTGCAGCGTGGCAAGTAGATGTTGTCGTTGTTGTTAGGTGTGAAACGAGCAGGAACATCACCCCAGGCCTTGGTCAAGTCGGTATAGATGACGGCACGAAGCGTAAGAGCCTCGCCGAGCAACTGTGCCATGTTTGGGTTGTTTTCGATATTGCCATACTGGCGGATACCCTCGATGGCAAGGTTGGCACGCTCAATGCCCTCGTAGAACTTGGCGTAGGCATTGTTGTCGGTATTCATCTGACCGTTGCTCTCGCTAGGAGAGTAGTTGATCAAGTTTTGCTTGTCATCATTTTTGCTGGCAAACGATGGGGATGTACCACTAGGTACCTCAACGTCTGTGTTCAAGCCATACCATGGCAAGAAACGACCACGATAAGAGTTGGTCTCGCCGAAAGACACATGGATTGACATTACCTCAGCCTCAGCCAAAGAATATACTGAGTAGACAGAGGAACCGTCAAGGGTTGACTGTGTCGGAGCCTCCATGTCGCAAGATGTCATTCCGGCAACCAGTGCCATGGAGAATATTGATAATTTAATATAATTTTTCATATTCGATAATTCCTCTTTAAGTGTTAGAAATTCAAGTTTACACCAACCAAGAATGTACGGCTTCTAGGATAACCAGAGTAGTCGACATTTGGTGTGAGGGCTGTAGTAGAAATACAGTCTGCCTCAGGGTCGAAACCAGAGTAACCTGTGATGGTGAATACATTGTATGCTGTTACATAGAAGCGCAAGTTCTGGATGCCTGCTTTCTGTGTAAGGGTCTTAGGCAAGGTGTAGCCCAATGACAATGTGTTCAGACGAAGGAATGAAGCATCCTCGATAGCCCAGTCGGTGAGAACCATCTTGCTCATGTATGGAGACCACATGGTGGTGTTCTGGTTGAGCTCTGCCAAACGAACAGGGTCGTTGCTCAACAAGCCTGTCTCTGGGTCGAGGTTGGTCCAACGCTTGCCGTCTGCCATCACAGTGCTCATGTTGCGATACTGATACTTACCTGTTGATGTCCACTCTATCTTGTTGGCATTGTAGACCTTGTTGCCAATAGAGTAGTTGAAGTTGGCGCTGAGGTCGAAACCATAGGCATGGGCATTGATGGAGAAACCACCAAATGCGTCAGGGTTAACGTCGCCGATGATGGTGTTATCAGCATCTGTGATAACATTGTCGCCATCCTGGTCCTTCAGCTTGAGGGAACCTGGACGGAGTGTTCCGATAACGCTGCTACAGTCTGTAACGCCTTCCTTCAAGGTCCAAGTCTTGCTAGCCTCGTCGTAACCAACGAAATCGCTCACTTCGTAGCGACCGTTGCCGTCGAGCTGATAGCCACGGATCTGACCTAAAGGCTGACCTGCCGCAATCCAATAGTCCTGGCCGATTTCTGTGGAAGCCCAACGAGAGTTCCATCCGAAGTCGTCCATGATGCCAAGGCTCTTAACCTTGTTCTTGTTGAAGCCGATGTTGCCGGATAAGTCGATGCCCCAGTCCTTCTTGTCGATGGCGTGCCATGTGAAAGAGAACTCGACACCCTTGTTTTCTGTCTTACCCATGTTGCGGTATTGGCTGTCGTAGCCAGTACCTCCCACTGGGAAGGCTATCAGCAAGTCCTTGGTTGTATTGATGTAACCTTCCACGGTACCATTCAGCTTACCGCCAAAGAGGGTGAAGTCGAGACCGAGGTTTCGAGTGATGGTCGTCTCCCATTTCAGGTCAGGGTTAGCCATGTTCTTTGATGGTGCCCAGTAGTTTGATACGCCATTAACCCAGGTGGTAGCCTTGTTCTCGTAGGCTTGGATGAGCTGGCCCACAGGAATGTTGTTGTTACCAGCTGTACCATAGCTGAGACGGAGCTTCAGGTCGTCGAGCCATTTCTTGGTTCCTGCCATGAATGGTTCGGATGAGATACGCCAAGCTACGGCGGCTGATGGGAAGTAGCCCCAACGGTTCTCCTTGGAGAACTTAGAGGAGGCATCGGCACGGAATGTGGCGCTCAAGAGATAGCGATCCATGAAGTTGTAGTTAGCACGGCCGAAGAATGACAAAAGCTTGTCGTCTGCGCTATATGTGTCGGCTACTGTGTAAGGAGAACCTTGTGAGGTCAACTTCCAGGCAGTCTTTGAATCGTAGTCGTCTGGGAAACCATGGACTTCATCCATGTTTTCACGCTTCTTGGTGATGACATACTCATGGCCAAGAAGCACGTTCAAACTGTGATTGTCGTTTTTGAACAACTTCTTGAAGTCGTAGCTGATGGTATTTGTGCTGCGGAAACGATGACGGTCTGTGTTGGTCAATCGGATGGCAGGGTGGTTCTGGTTGTCACCTGTAGGGGTGTTCTTGATATAATAGGTAGTCAAACCCCAGAAACGCTTGTCATACTGGTTGTATAAGTCGTAACCAAACTCAGTCTTGAGTTTCAAGTTGTCGATAACTTCCCAGCCAAAAGCGCCGCCAAGGTTCAAGTTCTTGCGCTCCTTGCTGCGGTCGTTGTCGTAAGCGGCTGTGATAGGGTTGTAGAGGTTACCCAAGTCGTCGTCATCGGCACCTACCGTAGGATCCATGTTTGCTACAGGGAGAGGGTAGTAGATGACAGAGTACTTCAAACGACGGTCGGTATCGAAAGAACCTGCAGCTTCGTTTGCTCCACCACCTGTAACGTTGGTCATGTCGTAACGAGCCTGGAAGTCGAGAGTGGTTCTCTTGCTAGGCTTGGTGTTCAACTTCAAGCTGAAGTTGTCGCGCTTGTAGCCAGAGTTCACCATGATGGCCTTGTCGTTCATGTGTGCATAGCTGAATGCATACTTGATGTTGTCGGAGCCACCCGTGATGTTCAAGTTGTGGTTGAAGGTGTGACCAGTTCTGCCATAGGTCATGTCCTGCCAGTCGTTGGTGATACCGTCGCCATACATATCCATGTCTTGATACATGCCAAAGTAGTCGGTGTAGGAACTGATCTTGTCAGGGTCGTTGTTGTTCTTGAGGAGAGCCAACTCATACTGCCACTTCACATAGTCGTGGTCGCCCAAGACATCCTGCTTGTTGGCAAGCTTCTTCCAGCTATAATAAGCGTTATAGCTAACATTCACCTTGCCGCTCTTACCGCTCTTGGTGGTGACGAGGATTACACCGTTGGCACCACGAGAACCATAGATGGCTGTAGAAGAGGCATCCTTCAAGACGGTGATGTCCTCAATCTCGTTGGCTGGGATGTTGCTGATGTCGTCTACAGGGAAACCATCAACAACGTACAATGGGTCGTTGCTCTGGGTGATGGAACCACCACCACGTACACGAATCTTCACGGTGGCGTCAGGAGAACCTTCGCCTGTGGTAATCTGCACACCAGGCATCTTACCAGTCAAAGCCTCGGAAGCATTAGCCACAGGAACCGCAGCCAATGTCTCGCTGTTTACTGTAGCCACAGAACCCGTCAAGTCCTTCTTCTTGACAGAGCCATAACCGATGACTACGACATCGTTGAGGGATGTAGCGTCATCTTCGAGTTTGATGTTGATGACTGATTTGCCAGAAACGTTTACAACCTGAGGTTTCATACCTACGTATGACACCTTCAATTTCTTACTGTTGCCTTTCAGCGTGATAGAGAAGTTACCATCAAGATCGGTTACACCACCATTGCTTGATGTTCCATCTTCGATGACGGAAGCACCAATAATAGGCTCACCGGTATTGTCGGTTACTGTACCCTTAATCACTGTTTGCGCAAAACCGTTGGCTGACATGCACAACGTTGCGGCAACAAGCGCAAATCTTAGATTTTTGTAATTACCAGACATACACTTTTAGGTTTAGATTAATTATTATTATTATTGTTGTTTGTTTTTATATGATTCTAGTAGATTGGCGTGCTTGCAAATTTGTGGTTCTTAGGTTCACTTTTTGCTAGTTTGCTTTTCTTTTCATTGCAAATGTATGAAAAAAAAATGAGGTAAGCTTCTAAAAAAGATAAAAATCTTACGTAAACGTTTGTTAAAGTGTATATAAAACAATAAAAGCGCAATACCCTTGAAGAGCATTGCGCTTTGTCTTAAAATGTTTATCTTTCGTGGATTATTCTGCTGTAGAATACCAACGAGGATCGCCTACCTTGTCAGTCAATGTACCAGCCTTGAAGCTGAAGTCGCCATTGGCTGCATCGGTGAAGAGCGCATCGGATGCGTAGTCGAGCATGGTCAGGTTAGGGAATGCCTTGTACCAGTCGTTGGTAGCGTAGCAACCAGAGATTTCTGGTGTGGCGCTGCATCGGATGTTTCTGTTGGTAGCCTCGTCTGGCTGCTTTGCAAATACACAGTTGGTAATCGACAACGAGTTAGGACCGTGTTTGTCATCGTTGTAGTCGATGAAGTACTGACTACCACCATTCACATTGTAGAACGTACAGTTACTGATAGCAATGGATGTATTGTTGGTACTCTTGCTATAGATGAAGTGCTTGCCTGTAGCACTTACTGTATTGAATGTACAGTTCTCTATCTTGATGTTGTCGAATACACCCACTCCATTGGCATCGGCATGGATGAATGCGTAGCCAGCATCACACTTGGTGAACACACAGTTGTTGATGTTCAGGTTAGAGACAATCATTTCTCCGCCCTTTTGCATACGGAATACAGTATTCTTGATGTTGTCTACCGTACAATCCTCCATACTGATAGTTTCTACGGTACAAGCATTCTTCTGGTTGATGAGATAGCCCGCACCTCCATCTACAATCTTCAAGTTCTGGAAAGTGATGAATGTGTGAGTGCCTCCGATTTCGAGTGCCTTCTTGATGCTGAGGGTAGGAGCCTCGCCACCAGCCAAGCCGAAGAAGTTGATAGACATACCGTCAGGTATGGCTGTAGCTGAGAATGTAACATTCTTGTCGGCTCTGATACCGATGGTAGCACTATAGTTATCGCTGCCTGCATTAGCCTTGGCTGTAGCTGCGATCTCATCAAGGAGAGCCTGGTTGATCTCTGTGATGTCAGCGTCGAGAGTTACCTTGTAGTCGGCTGCTGGCATAGGAGCAGGAGTAGTGATGGTGAGCTGACCACGCTTGATTTCACCGTTGTAGAGGGTGAACACGTAGGTGGTGCTACCTGTCAGGTTCTTGCAGGTAATCTTACCTGCTGCCTTCTCCTCGTCGGTAAGTTCATGCTTGCTCTTCTGTGTAGCGTCGGCACTGTTAACCACGGTGATGTGAGTAACCTCGGCACCTGGTGTCCAACTCAAGTTGACATGGTCGTCGAAGAGGTCGCTAGCTGCTACTTCGTTGAAAAGTTGCTCTGCCTTGGTTTTGAACGACTCGCCATCCTTGTAGTATACCCACTTAGACTCGTTGGCGTTGTCAGACATTGACTTTACACGCAAGTAATACTTGGTGTCGCTATCCAGGCCGGTCAATTCTACAGGCGAGGTAGTTAAGCTCTTGTCCTCGCCGTATCGGATGATGTTGGCATTCTCCACGCCCTCGTAGAGAGAATCCTTGCTTACCTCAAACAGATAATAGTCTGGGGCAGCAATATCCTTGGATGAGAAGGCTGTGAAGGTAACAGTGGCAGATGTCTCGGTAGTCTCGATGCTCAGCTTATTGGCATCTACACCGAAAAGTCTAGAGAGGCTACCGTCCACATCCCAGTCGTTGCCGTCTGTACATGAAGTCGCTGTTAAAGCTAGCGCCATCATGGCTGCTGTGCCCAATATGTTTTTAATGCTCTTCATTTTGTTCTTTTCTTTATATAATATGAAAGATGATGTTAGTCTGCAAAACCGTAGGAGTTGTGAATCTTGCCATTGGTTGCAGAGATGGTGGTAGACGCGATAGGCATGAGGTAACGGTTCTTTACTGTTACGTCCTCGCCTACGAGACCGCTACAGATGGATGGCAGGTTGGTGTCAACCTGTGTATCCTTGCCTGTGCCAGTCTTGCTGCTGCCGAAAGACTTCACGTTGCCCTGGTAGTCGGCTGCAGTCTTACCCTCTGGCAGACCATTCCAAGTGATGCTAGAGAAGTCGATCTTGGTCTTGTTGTCGTCGAGATAGTTGAAGTAAAGGGTCTCCTGATAGGTACCATTCTCCAACTCGGCAAGATAAGTCTGCTTGAACTCGTTGATTTTCTCTACGAGAAGATTCCAGCGAATCAAGTCCCACTTGCGGATGCCTTCGCCTGCAAACTCCCAAGCATTCTCCTGAACGAGGGCGTTGAAGAACTCGTCCTTGTTGGAAGGGATGTTGTTGACATATTCCTGTGCGGCACTCTTGGTTGCCTCAGAGAAAGCACGAGTGTGAACTGCTGCGAGAGCCTGACGGGCTGTCATACCATTGGCACTGCCTGTATAGTCGGCATCAGGGCTACCTGCCAACTCATTCATGCACTCAGCATAGTAGAGGAGTACCTGAGAGTAGCGCATCTTCACAGGGTTGATACCTGTGGTGTGCTTGGCTGTAGCCTTCTTGTTGTTTGCCAACCAGGTGCTGTTCATCTTACGAGCATCCCACTTGCCTACGTAGATACCGAATGGGGCATTACCGAGCATAGATTCGATGGTGTTGTCGCCATCCTGCTTAATCTCGAAGTCGGCGCAAGTGATGTCGCGACGTGTGTCGCCTGTCTTGTAAGAGTAGAGTAGTGGGGCTGTCAACTTCACCTTACCAGAAGAGTTGCCGTAGCCATACTCTGTGGTAACACCATTCAAGCGAACACCGATGGTGTAACCCAACTCACCCGTTACGTTCTCGCCCATAGGCATCTCGAAGAGATTCTCATGGTAAGTCTTGTCGAGTGAGAGCTGGTTCAGGAGATACCACTCGTTCTCGAAAGAAGGGTTGAGGTTGTGGGTGTTGTTGGTGATGATGGCTGCCCAGTGGCTCAATGCACGCTCGTAGAGAGCCTTGCGGTCGGCAGCACCTGGACGCTGGGTAGGGTAGGTGGCATCTGTGTAAGATGCTGTCTCGTAGCCCTGCTTAGCCTCTTCGCGGATAGCATATCCTGCACGAGTCATAGCCATCTGCGCCAAAAGTCCATGTGCATAGCCCTTGGTAACATGCTCTGTGGTGTAACCAGTAACCTGGTCTGCCCATGGCAAGTATTCGATAGCCTCGTCGAGGTCGTTCATCAGAGAGTCCATGATGACATCGCGGTCTGTCTTTGCAAGGTAAGCGTTGCTCAAGTCAGCCTTGGAAGCTTCTACCTTGAAAGGTACGTCGCCGAAGTAGCGAATCAAGTCGAAGTAAATCATCGCACGGATGGTGAGAGCCTCGCCAAGGTAGCGTTCCATGGAGCGCTGGTTGGCACCGCCTGCGGTAAAGGTCTCGCTATTGCGGATGCCTTCGATGATTTGGTTGGCATCCTCAATGATACCATACATGGCATCCCACTCACCGCTGAGCTGGCTCCATCCTGGGTCTGAGTTATAGTTCATGTTACCACGCTCGCTGGTCTTGTCGGTAGCCGAAGTACCAATTCCGTCGACCAACTCAATATCGCTATTGAGGCCAGCCTTGATGGTGAAGTCACCAGCGTAGGTGCGGTCTTGCCCCATGGCTCCATAGAGCTTGTTCACACGCAAGCCTGTATAATAAGGTGAAGCATAAGTGTTCTCTGCTGTCATCTCAGATGGAGATGTCTGATCCAAGAAGTCGGAGCAAGACGACAAACCTAGTACACCTGCTAATGCAAAAGCATAAAATATCTTGTTCATAATTGATAGTCGCTTTAATTAAAATGTAACGTTAATACCACCTACGAATGTGCGGCTCTTAGGATAAGCTGCATAGTCTACGCCAGGTGTCATAGGGTTTCTCTTGCTGCTAGTATCCACCTCTGGGTCGTAACCCTTGTAGCTGGTGAAGCAAAGCAAGTTGTAACCAGTGAAGTAGATACGTACGTTCTGGATGAAGATGCTGTTCATCCACTTCTTAGGCAATGTGTAACCTACTGTAACGTTCTGCAAGCGGAGGAATGAACCATTTTCTACGGCATCGCTTGTGATGACCATCTTAGATACGCCTGCTGGGTTGTATACATTGGCGTTGGCGTTCAGCTCGTTCAGGCGATTCATCACATTCTCCACGCCACCATACTGCTCGATGATGTTCTTGCTAGGACGACCGATGTTGATACCATTATCTGGGTCAATCCATGTATAGCGGTTCTCTAGGCGGAAGTCGTTGACCAAGTTGTAGTTCTTGGAACTTCCTGCATAGAATGAGTTGGCAAGCCAAGTACCATTCACAATCTTGTTGCCAAGAGAGTAGTTGAAGAATACGTTGAAGTCGAAGCTGCCTACGTGACCATCGAATCCGAAACCACCTGTTGTGGTAGGTACGGTGTTGCCGAGGCGCTGCTTGATAGGCTCGCCTTCTTCGTCTACTTCCACCTTGGCTACGCCTGGATAGAGGTTTCCGCCGAAGAGGGTGTAGCTCTTGTCTGCCTTGCCGTCTACGAGTGCCCATGTGCCGTTCTCCTTCAGAATCAAGTCGCCCTGACCTGTTGCGGCATTATATACTGTATAGAAGCCATTGCTCTTGTAGCCCCAAAGCTCACCGAGACGACCACCCTGCTCTACACGGTAGTCCTCATACTTGGCGATGGTGCTGCCGCTCCAGTTGGAGCTCTGCCATGGATTCTCCATGTTCAACTCGTCAATCTTGTTCTTATTATAAGAAATGTTGAAGTTGAAGTTCAAACCGAAGTTTTTCTTATCTACGATAACGGCGTTGAGTGCCAGCTCGACACCCTTGTTGGATGTCTTACCGAAGTTCTGATACTGTGAGGTGTAACCCGTGTTAGATGGGATAACGCTCTGCATCAAGAGGTCTTTGGTGGTGTTCCAATAGAAATCCAATGTACCGCTGATGCGACCATTGAGGAAACCGTAGTCGATACCGAAGTTACGGGTAACGGTGGTCTCCCACTTCAAGTCTGGGTTGTAAAGATAAGAGCCGTGCTCCAACATAGAACCTCTGCTTTCCTCCCAGAATGGAGCCTTGGCAGTGTTAGATGCCATGGAGTAGGTGGTGGAAAGAAGACCAGAGTTGATACGGTTGTTACCTGCTGTACCGAAACTGAGACGTGCCTTCAAGTTGGAGAGCCACTTGGAGCTACCCTTCATGAATTCCTCGTCAGAGATACGCCAAGCCAAGGCTGCTGATGGGAAGATACCCCAACGGTTGCCCTTGCCAAACTTGCTAGAGCCATCGGCACGGAGAGTGAAGGTAGCCAAGTACTTGTCGGCGAGCGTATAGTTGATACGACCGAAGTAAGAGAGAATGTTCTCCTTCGCCTTGATGTCGCCCTCGTTAGGGAGTGCTGTACCAGCGGCAGTGTTAGCCAATACCTCGTTGATGGTGAATGAGGTAGGGAAGGCTACGGATGTGCTGGTACGTGTAACGTCCTGGCTGCTGCTCCATTCCTGGCCGAGCAATACGTTGATGTGGTCGCGACCACCGAATAGCTTGCTGTTATCGTAAGTCAGGGTGTTGGCATTGCGCCAGTTTTTGTTCTCCAAACGTACAAACTGGGCCTGTGGCTGTCCGTTGTAACCATACTTAGAGTTGGTTGTGGCATTGGAACCCCATACCTGGTCGGTATCGTTGTACTTCCAGCCATAACCAAATTCAGAGCGGAATGTGATGCCCTTGAATGGCTTCCAGTTCAAACCTACGTTGTAGTTCTGCTGGAAACGCTTCTGATACTTGTATGTATCGGTGAGTCGGTCTGTAGGGTTACGGCGTGTAGAGGTGCTGTTCTCCTCATCATCGTCGGAGTTACCCTCCAAAGGTTCAACTGGATTCCAACGTACGGTGTTGGCAACGATAGAGTTAGCAGCGCTCGACTCGTTGGTGTCGGCACCACCGTTCAGACCGTCAAGCTTGGTGAAAGCCATACGGCCATTGAAGTCGAGAGACAACCACTTGTTGAGGTTGGCGTTAATCTTGGCGTTCACATTGTTCTTGGCATAGCCAGAACCACGCATGATGCTCTTTTCGTCGTTGTGGGAGAAGCCGATATTATACTTAATATCCTTGGTACCGCCGCTTACGTTTACATTGTAAACCTTCTGGTTGCCTGTTCTTCCAAACACTTCGTCCTGATAGTCGCGACCCTCTACAGACTTCCATACATCGAGGTCATTGTAGTTGCCGTAAACATAGTTGCCCAACTCGTACTGATAGTAAGCATAGTCGTATGGAGACATGGTCTCAACCAGCTTGGTTACCTTCTTGACACCGAAAGAGGCATTGAAGTTAACCTGAGTCTTGCCCTCGGAACCACTCTTGGTGGTAACGATGATGACACCATTGGCACCACGGGCACCATAGATGGCAGTGGAAGAAGCGTCCTTCAATACGTCGATGCTCTGAATCTCGCTAGGGGCGATGTCGCTGATAGAAGATACAGGGAAACCATCCACGATGTAGAGAGGGGAGTTGTCCTGTGAGAGGGAACCACCACCACGCACACGGATCTTCACGTCAGCGTCAGGTGAACCCTCGGTAGTGGTGATGTTCACACCAGCCATCTTACCAGTCATCGCCTCGCTCACGTTGGATACAGGGATGTTGGCAATCTGCTTGTCGCTGATAGAAGATACAGAACCAGTCAAGTCCTTCTTGCGAACGGTACCATAACCGATAACAACCACGTCGTTGAGGGTAGTGTTGTCGTCCTCAAGCTTGATGTTAATTACTGACTTTCCGGCAACGCTAACTTCTTGTGGCTTCATACCGATGTATGAAATCTTCAGTTTCTTGCTCTTGCCTTTTAAATCTACAGAGAAGTTACCATCAATATCGGTCACTCCACCATTACCAGCAGTTCCCACCTCTATGACAGAGGCACCGATAATAGGCTCGCCCGTATTGTCAGTAACTGTTCCCTTGATGGTCTGCGCCGAGATGCTCGTTACACAAAACATGAGTGCACCTGCCAACGCAATTTTCTTTTTGTTTAAATTACCAGACATACATTATATTCAGTTAGTAAAAAAATAATCGCGTGCAAAGTTACTACATTTTGTGTGCGGAAACAAATGCTTGCGCATATTTTTAACGTAAACGTTTGCAGTCGCTTATGCAAAAAAACTCGGAAAGTTTGTCAAAGCTTTCCGAGTTGTAGTTATTTTATATTCAGACCTTGCTGTTCCATTTCTAGGGTAGCCCAGAGAAAGGGACCTACGCCCTTGGCATCGTTGTCGCGGATAGGTTCGCTCATGTAATATTCGAAGCTACCGTCTCGCTTGTAGTTAGGCTTAGTGACGTTAGGGCCTGGGCCAGGACCTAAACCGCTGACAGCGCAACACTTGGTGAGGCTGAGCGTCTTGTCGGGATTTACCTTGGTAAACTGCTTGATGATACCTTGGTAAGCCTTAATGCCAGCGTCACGATATTGCTCCGATAGATAGCCCTTGCGATACCCCTTCAAGAGCACGTATGCGAACATGCTTGAGGCAGTGCTCTCCAGATAGTTGCGTGGGTCTTTCACGTCCATCACATCGTACCATACACCAGTCTTCTTATCTTGGTATTTTACTACGCTTGCCATCGCCTTGTTGAGCAACTGGATTACCTCTCCACGGCGAGCGTAGTCTTCAGGCATGGCTTCGAGACACTCGGTCATCGCCATCACATACCATCCCAAGGCTCTCGCCCAGGTGTGCTTGCTCTTGCCATCCTCCTTGTTCGCCCAGAACTGTTGGTGCGTCTCGTCCCAAGCGTGTTTCCAGAGCTGAGTCTTCTCGTCGTAAGTGCGAAGGTCGGTCTTAATCATCTGGTCTACAGCATCATCCAGTATCTTCTTCGCTTTCTTTGGCTTCATGGTCTGCACGGCGTAATTGCAGTAGAAAGGCAAGCCCATGAAGATGCCGTCGAGCCATACTTGGTTGGCGTAGATAGCCTTGTGCCAATATACGCCTTCCTTGGTGCGTGGCTGGTTCTGTAGTTGCTTGAAGAGGGTTTTCAGCGCCTTGCCAGTGCCTTCGCTAGGGAAGAGGTTGTGCATGCGGAGGATAAACTTGGCGGTGCGTACGTTGTCGAGGTTGAAGTCCTCATACTTGTAGCCCGTGATATTGCCCTTCTCGTCTATCATCTTGGCAGGATATTCCTTGAGGTACTCGATGATGCGCTCGTTGGCTGCTGCGAGGGAGGCATCCTTGCTAGCTTTCTCCTTATTATATAGGTAGGTGTCGAGCATACCTTCCATCTCGATGCCCATCACATAGCTCCATTTAGGCTTCTTCGGGGAGAAGTCGAGATTGTATGGATGTGGCACACGCTGCATCTCGCTGTGGGTGAGCCATTCTGCGTATGAAGAGTAAGGACGGTCTTCCTTGTTGAGTACTAGCGAGCCATTGATGATGAGGTTGCTGAACTTTACGTCCTTGGTCTTGCCTGTAATCTTGACAGGCTCTTTTACGACACCATCAAACTGGCAGTTCTTCACCGTGATGTCGCTCACGTTCTCCACCTCGTTTCTGCCTACGATGAGTACACCGTAGTCGCTCTTTTGACAGGTTACGTCTTCTACGCTCACTTGTCGTACGGTAGGTTCGAAGCCACGGTAGCAAATTTCCTTAGGTTCGTAGTCGAGGTTGATTTTCACAACAGCTTCCTTGCACTGACCTACGGTGATTTTGCGCATGTTGATATTTTGGATGAGACCACCTCTGCAGTTATTGGTCTTGATGCGGAGAATGCGCTCTAGGTTTGGTGAGTCCATCACGCAGTTTTCTGCATATACATTCTCGCAACCGCTAGAGATTTCTGAGCCGATGACTACGCCCCCATGACCATCTTCCATCTTGCAGTTGCGGATGATGATGTTCTTGGAAGGCTGGTTCCATAGACGGCCGTCGTTGTTGCGTCCGCTCTTGATGGCAATGCAGTCGTCGCCAGTATGGAAAACACAGTTCTCGATAAGTACATTCTCGCATGCTTCAGGGTCGCAACCATCTCCGTTAGGTCCCTCGTTCCAGATGGTTACACTATTTACCGTGATATTCTTACAGAGTAATGGGTGGATGACCCAGAATGGGGAATTGAGCAAGGTAACGTCTTTGATAAGGATGCGCTCTGAGCGTACGAAGTTGACGAGCTGTGGGCGGAGCCCCTGCCCTTTGCCGAATTTACGTTCGTCGAAAGGTACTCCGTCTTCGGCTTGTTGTAATAGCTTGGCGCGCGAGCCTAGGCACTGAGCCTCTTTGGTTACGCCTTCTTCGTATCCGAATGTTTTCTTTCCGCACATCTTCCACCAGGTTTCGTTGCTTCCGCCTCCATCTATGGTTCCTTTTCCTGTGATGCTTATGTCGGTTGCTCGATAGGAATAAATGCAAGGCGAGTAGTTCCAGCATGCCAATCCTTCCCATGAAGTACGTACCAATGGGTAGAGGCTGGTGTCGAAGGCAAACTTCAGGGTGGCTCCTTCTTCTAATCTTAGCTCTACATGGCTTTTCAGCTCGATGGCTCCAGTGTGCCAAATACCCTTAGGTATGACAACGATGCCACCTCCCTTTTGGGAAACAAGGGAGATGAGACGATTGATGGCTTTTTGGTTCTGTGCTGCCGAATTGGTGAGTTTGGCACCAAAAGATGAGATGACAAACTTGCGTGAAGTTTGTTTTTGGATAGGTAGCTGTATGCTCTGCTCGATTCTTTGATATTCAGAATCATCCCATCCTGTGGCTGACGAACATGTAGGGATGAGGAGTAGAGCAAAGAGCAAGGTCTTAAAGATTTTCTTCATTGCTTTAGTTTATGATTTATTTATGTTTGATAGTTTTATATGTTTCTTGATTAGCTTGCTTTGTTGGTGGCAAAGATACGTAAATTATTTGAAATAAGTATGTGCAAGAATGTTAAAAATATTTTTTTGGGTTAAAAGTTTGGTAGATAGAAAATAAAATGTTATCTTTGCAACGATATTTAACATTAGTAGCACAATAATAATAGCTTATTGATTTAGACATTTACTTAATGACTAATGAATATTAAGAAATGAGACATCTCAATGAAATGACAGACGAAGAGTTGGCCTTGGCTTATGTTGCGGGCAACAATAGAGCTTTTGACTTATTGCTTTCTCGCAATGAGACAAAGTTGTTTGCCTATATCATGTTTGTGGTGCATGATGAAGATTTGGCAAATGACATCTTTCAAGAGACATTTGTCAAGGCTATTACAAAACTTCACAATGGACTATATAATCAGCATGGCAAGTTCTCGTCTTGGTTGCTCCGCATAGCTCATAATATAATTATAGATGGCTATCGAAGCAAGAATAGCCGTCGATTTGTGGATCAAGGTGTTGATAATGATCTTTCTACTTTAAAGGGAGATTTGATGCAAGATGTTTCTAAAGAACAGGAAATGGTGCGCCTTCAGGTATTGGCTGATGTAAAAAAAATGGTAGAGTTTCTGCCAGAGGCTCAACGTGAAGTGGTTTATATGCGTTACTATCAGCAAATGTCTTTTAAGGAGATAGCCGAGTGTACCAATGTGAGCATCAATACTAGTTTGGGTAGAATGCGTTACGCGCTCCTCAACCTTCGTAAAATGGCTAAGGAGCACGATGTTATGTTAGATTTTTAATAGATTAGTCCCATCTGTTTGTGATCTTGGGGGTAACCTTCCAATTGTTTCAATTCTTTCAGTGCGTGGATGGTAGAGATTGGATCCGTGCTCTTGAAGATATAGCTACCGCTTACGAGTACGTTTACTCCTGCTTTGACTAGGCGTGGGGCTGTCTCTGCTTGTACGCCACCGTCCACTTCTATGAGGGCGTGGCTGCCACTCTCCTTGATAAGTTGGCGCAAGCGACCTACTTTCTTGATGGTGTTCTCTATGAATTTCTGTCCTCCGAAGCCTGGATTCACACTCATGAGCAACACCATGTCAATGTCGCCGATGATATCTTCCAATACATTTACTGGTGTGGAAGGGTTGAGGGTTACTGCTGCCTTCATGCCTGCCGCATGAATCTGCTGAATAGTGCGGTGCAGATGGATGCATGCCTCATAGTGTACATTCATCATCATTGCGCCTATTTGGGCAGTTTGCTCAATATAGCGCTCTGGGTGCTCTATCATGAAGTGTACGTCGAGCGGTTTGGTACAAGCTTTGCCCACTGCTTCGAGCACAGGAAAACCAAACGAGATGTTAGGTACAAAGACACCGTCCATCACGTCCATGTGAAGCCAATCAGCTTCACTCTTGTTAATCATTTCAATGTCGCTCTTCAAGTCAATGAAATTAGCGGAGAGCAACGATGGTGACACAATCGTTTTCATCTTTCTTGTTACTATTTAGTTTAGATAGCACGCCTTGCATTTACCATTTTTTACCATGGTACGGTAGGTGTAGGCTATCTGCTTGATAAAGAAGATGGTCTTTGCCGATGGTCTCATTTCTTCTGGGGTAAATATATGCTTCATTGGCGTATATCATTAATTGTTGTTCTATATTCTTTTATTATAAAACGATGGGGGATGGGGT